>NC_003552.1:2724390-3027101 GCF_000007345.1 Methanosarcina acetivorans C2A
TACTGTCGATGACGTGGCAACGGAACTTTCTTATGATCGAGATGATGCTAAAAAACGGCTCAATCGGCTTGTGGACAAAGAGATAATTGTGGAAAGCCTTGACGATGACTATCCCGACGCTTACAAGATCAACTGGGAAATGTACGAAATCAGAAAACGAGGGAGGGGAAAGCGTGAAAATCCGTGAGCGATTGGAGATTTGGCTCGCTAAAATTCTGGATTTGGACAAACCGACGAAGAAGTGGAAACTTTGTACAATATTTAGAGAAAAACAACCTTTGGTATGGTGTTGTGTCCTATAACTCCGATCCAAACCGGAATCATGGAGGGCTTTTTATCCACGATACTTATCGTCAGAAATGGGGTGGAAGGACGCACATAGACACGGGGTGTCCTGATGTACATCTAATGCTTGACAGGCATGATGCTCCAATGTTTATCGACTACATAAAGAGCTTAAGGGCATCAGAATGGACAACAAATGGCATAGTATAAAGCATATCTAACAAGCATATCTAAAAGCACATCTAACAGGTTTCACTTTAAACGGGCTCAAATCAATTTAAAATTTAAGATTTATAAAAATATAACAAATAATTCATCTTAATTACCTACTCATTGACGGAGTAGTACACTCGAAGAGGTCATTTCGCAATACTTCCAAAAATAACAGTTCTAACTTTACTACGTATTTTGTATAACACGTATCACACTAAGCTTATTCAGCAACTTCTAATGTCTTTTTTATAGAAACCTTTAAATATCACATATCACCACATTTTAAAAATCCTCTTTTATGTGGTGTATTATGGAAAATATATCAATGAATAACTACTATAATATTATGAAGTTTCTGGCATTGACAACCATACTTTTCGTATTGTTTTTTGCGATACTCTTCTATTTTCAGGACATTTTCATAGTCCTCATTCTAGGCGCAGTCCTGATTTTGATTGCGGAAAAAATGATACAGTTCTTCAACAGGTTTATGGACAGTTTTCCCAAATTCAATCGAAAAGCAGTGGGTCTGGTACTACTCACCGGTGCAGGGCTTATTTTTCTGCTTTTTGTGGGCAGTCAGGTACAGGCTCTTGGGGTTCTTATAGGGGATTTCAGTAACATCCAGCAGGACTATGCAAGCGGAGCTTCTGCCCTTTTTTCCGAACACGAGTCCGAACTTTCAAAGCTTGCGGATTCCGGTATCATTAAGCCCCAGGACCTGCAAAAGATAGGAAACACCATCTTCTCCGGGGTAACCGACCTGGTTTCGAAAGTCTCTTATTATCTTTTTACCGGTTTGTTGATAATTCCTCTTATGTTCGGTGTGTATTTCAAGCACCACAATAAAATAGGAAGCTACATTCAGACTTACGCTCCTCCTGAACATGCAGAAGGGATCACCAGAGCCTTGAAACGTATGGGTCGTGAGCTTGAAGACTTCTTCAGTGCTAAAATGCTTGAGTCAGCTGTTGTGGGTCTGATTTGCTGTATAGGGTTTTATCTCGGAGGGCTTGAAGGGTGGTTTTACCTGGGTATTCTGGCAGGCTTTTTAAATATCATCCCTTATCTCGGGCCTCTTCTGGGTGCGATTCCTCCGGTTATTGTGGGGTACATCGACAGTCCCATGACAGCACTCTTTGCAGTGATAACGGTCATAGTTGCCCAGACTATCGATAACCTTTACCTCATTCCGTTCATGATCTCGGAAAAAGTGGATATCAACCCGCTCCTTAGCGTTGTCCTGACGCTTGCCGCCTCCAAACTCCTTGGTCCTCTCGGCATGGTACTTGCGATTCCTATATACATCATCTACAAAATAATTATTAAAGAGTCATACCGAGAACTGGTTAATATATATAAAAATGATTAATGTCTTTTTATACCTAAGGAGTCCGGCCCTCCTCCAAAAATGTCCTCAAAACCAAAAGTTTTTGATGCCGGATAAGAACTCCAAAAGCCATTTTTTTCAGCAGTTTTGGAACTTTTTTGACTTTTTCTCAGAAATTTCCGGCCCTGTCTTCTCAGAAATTTCGGAATACTTCTTATTTGTTCTGTAAAACAGAAAGGTTTAAAAATATATTGAGAGTATTTATGAATATATATTTAACTGTTTGAGCGATATTACTCTGAAGGAGCCTGAAATATGATTGAGGTAAAGGGTCTTTCCAAATTCTACGGACAAACAAAAGCAGTAGATTGTGTGGACCTTTCTATAGGCAAAGGTGAACTTTTCGGTCTCCTGGGCCCCAACGGCTCCGGAAAAACAACCATGATCAAAATGCTTACAGGGCAGATAAAGCCAGGTTCAGGCACTCTTAAGGTACACGGGATAAATGTGCTGGAAGACCCCCTGAAGGTCAGGGAACTTGTAGGCGTAATCCCGGAACAGGAGACTCCCCCGAGTTTTCTGACTGCGGAAGAGTACCTGCATTTCGTTGCAAAGGTACGAAAAATGGAACACTGTGAAGAGGTCTGCGAGAAATGGTTTGAGTTCTTCGATTTTGGGGACCAGAGAAATTCCCTCTGCAAAGACCTCTCAAGAGGCACGAGACAGAAACTGATGTTTGCCCAGGCTTTTCTACATGAGCCGGAACTTGCTATTATCGATGAGCCTCTTATTAATCTCGATCCTGTGATGCAGAAGAAAGTCAAAGACTTCTTACGGGGCTACGTGAAGGATGGGGGAACTATTTTTATTTCCACGCACATCCTCGAAATCGCAAAAGAAATCTGCACAAGTATCGGAATTATTTACCGAGGAAAACTGATACACACCGGTCGCCTTGATGACCCGTTTCTTCAGGGCAGGAACTTTGAAGAGTTTTTCCTGGAACTGGTTGGCAGGTGGAAAGAAATTCCAAAGGATATTCCGAAAGATCCTTTGAAAAAGGTACCGGCACTTGCTTAAGGACCCCTGTAAGTTATTTGGGTTTACACTCTTTCTAACTTTTCACTTCTGTAAAGGTTGAAAAAGTAAGTATAAAATATAAGTGTTAAAGACGGAAAGCACAAGAATGTGAGTACCAAAAAAAACGGCAGGGATTTTATGTTTGACATTTTCAAAAGCATGATTAAAGAGGAGTGGCGGATGCACTCCAGTCTTTTCGGGCACAGGGGTTTTGTCCTCTTTCCGGTCTTTATTTTTTTATTCACGTTTTTTGCAAGCCTGGTCCTGCCCTTGTTCAGGGAGATTGTTAGCGATGCCCAGATCGCTCTCGGGATGCATTATCTTTTCCTGCTTGCGGGAGGCATGGTCGGGGCTTTCGGGCTTATGGGCCGCGAATTTATGAACCGTCGTTTCGGGCAGGCAAGCCTGATTGCATATTCTTCTAGAGTGCTTCCTGTATCTGAAAGGTTTATCTTTGCCAACTTCCTGGGAAAAGATATCGTATATTATTTTGGCCTCTACATCCTGCCCTTTGTTGCAGGCTTTGCCTTTGCAGCAAAATTTGTCCCTGCGGGCAATTTCGGAGCTCCTTCAATCCTCCTGACCCTTCTCCTGACCCTTTCTCTTTCCTTTATGATCGGGATTTCTGCAGTATTTTTCCTGTCAACCGTTTACGCTCACTCAGGAAAGATCTCGCTTTTCTGCCTGTTCACCGCTTCACTGTTCCTGCTCCGTATATCAGGAAATATGAATCATGAGACCCTGTACAGCCTTCCAAGCCTTTCCTTTTTCCTTGCTCCCTCCGAAAAGCAGCTCCTGCTTTCCGGGGTTCTGATCCTTGTCCCTTCCGCACTCTCGCTTATTTTCCTGAAACTCGAATTCCCTCAGGCACAGAAGAGTTTTTCCAACTCTTTTTCAAAGCTCTGCGGGTATCTCGGTTCGTACAGATATGCAGCTTTTGTTGCAAAAGACTCCCTTGATCTTAAGAGAAGCGAAGGGGGGCTCGGGAAAATCATTTTCTCTTTCGTGCTCCCTTTCCTGCTCGTCTGGACCCTGCTCTCTGCGCTCGGGAAGGTTATGCCGGCTTTAAGCACGCTTACACTTTTTGCCCTCGTGCTCGGCGTGCTTTCATCTTCGATGTATAACTGGCTTACCGAATACGATATTTTTTCATCCTATTCCTTTCTTCCCCTGAGGGTTTCGGATATGATAAAGAGCAAGCTAAACAGCTATCTTCTTCTTAACCTGATCCCCCTGGTAATTCTGACCACTCTCGCCCTTAAAAATGATCCCTCATCCCTTATCCCGTCCCTTCTGCTCTTCCTGACGATCTCCCTTTACATGGTTTCGGTACTCGTTTACCTGACCGGGCTCTCCCCTTCCATTAACCTCTACAACGGAAAGACCTTTGCCCTTTATACTCTTTCAGTAATGCCCCTCCTGCTGCTCAACATAATCCTGTCCATGTTCGGGCCGTACTATGCACTTGTGGACCTTTTGCTTGTGCCTGTTGCCCTGTACCTTCTCCTGAAAGGGTTCAGAAAATGGGATTGCAACGAAAGCCGGTATTTTTAAGGGAGAGTGTTTTCCATGACGGGGTTTGACCGGTGGTTTTGAATATGAAATCAATTGACCAAAAACTAATATCAGGAGTTTAGGTGGATAGCTGTTTTTTAGCAGATAGATGTCTTTTAGCAGATGTATGCCTTTTAGCTGAATAGATGTCCTTTAGTGGATAGATGTCTTTTTAATCATTGATTGAAAATATATAATTGGGGAGAGGTTAGAAGCCAATTTCTCATCCCCTGGGTTAATTCCGAAGAGTTCCCTCTCAGGCGGATCGGAAATCGGATAACGTGATTTATCGGAGGAAGAGACTACGATTCCATTTCTCTTAACTTTACTTGCATTTTTAAGAGTACTAAGAAGGTTGCTTAAGGACGAGAAGTTCCGTGCCCTCCTGTATATCACGGCGTTCACTCTTGCTATTGGGACTTTTTTCTATCATTCTGTTGAGGGTTGGGACTGGCTTGATTCTCTCTATTTCTCGGTTATCACCCTGACAACTGTGGGGTATGGAGATTTTACCCCTAAAACAAACATCGGGAAATTTTTTACAATAATTTATATTTTTATAGGGTTGGGGATCCTTGTCGCTTTTGTTACTCCTATCGGAGAATATATAGTAGATAGAAGACTTGACAGGATACAGGAGAGGGAGCAGAAGAAAGAAATACCTGAAAATGAGTTTGATTTCTCCGGCGTAATCGGAAAGTTGAGGGGAAAAAAATAAGGTTTTTTCTTTTCCAGACTTCTTACATCAGATTAATCTATTATGTTTTTTATAATTCATATAGTGCATCATTCGATGTTGTATCATTTGATATTGCATCATTTCATAACCGTGTATCGGGCATATGTGCAATAATTTTTTAAAATTAAACAAATGGGGTGAGGAGCATTAACAGATTCAGTTTTTTTGTAATGGTAGTGCTTATTACAGCAATGTTATTTGTTTCCGGTTGTTCTCAGAATACACCTGAAGAAGATACAACCGAAGAAACAGGTGGCGAAGTGACCGAAGAGGTAACCGAAGGAGCAATGGAAGGAACAACGGAAGAAACAACTGAAGGAGTAACTGAAGAAGCAACAGAAGAAGCAACGGAAGAAACAACCGAAGGGGTAATGGAAACAGAAGGGGAAGGAGGATATAGCTCTGTTATAAATCCTGATGATTTTGTTGAGGTTGTGGACAATCCTTATTTCCCCCTGACTCCAGGCACAACTTTTGTCTATGAAGGGGAGTCCGAAAGTGAACCGATAAGAGATGAGGTTTACGTCACCAATGAAATGAGAACGGTAATGGGAGTGAAGACGATCGTTGTCCGGGACCGGGAATTTGAAGACGGGGAGCTGGCAGAAGAGACTTTTGATTGGTATGCTCAGGACAAAGACGGCAACGTCTGGTACTTTGGGGAAGATTCCAGAGAATATGATGAAGGTGAAGTTGTGAGTACAGAAGGCTCCTGGGAAGCCGGGGTTAACGGAGCTCAGCCCGGAATTATAATGAAAGGTAACCCTCAGGTCGGCGATACCTATCGGCAGGAGTACCTGGCTGGCGAAGCAGAAGATATGGCTGAAGTTATATCTTTGAACGAATCGGTTTCCGTTCCCTACGGTCCTTTTGAAAACTGCCTGAAAACAAGAGAATGGACTCCGCTTGAACCAGGGACCGAGGAAAACAAATATTATGCTGCCGGAACCGGGCTACTTATGGAGATTACCGTGAGAGGAGAAGCCGAGGAGCTGGAACTTGTAGAAATTATCACTGAATGAACAGGAGCATTTATGGCAAAAATGTGCAACTGAAAAAGCTCCCAAAACAGGAGCCAGATGTGGTAAAGCAAAAGCTTCAGCCCCGGAAAAGGCTGCAAAAAAGGACGCAAAAGCTGACAGTAAATCGTCCAAAGGCGCAAAGAAGTAATAATTAATCAATCCTATCTGAAAGCCAACCCTCCAAGCAGCAGCTTGTCAATGTACAGGACTTCATGCGGCTGAAAAATACAGTAAATTTAGTAAAGTTGAAAGCTCCAGACGAAAAAACGGATTAACTAAAAAACGGATTAGGAATTAAAAATTGATAGGTTGATGCTTTTAAATCAAATCTTCGGGACCCGGGCTGCAAGAATAAGCATTCCGGAAAACCCGAGAACTAAAGTCTAAATGGATTTTTTCTGTTTTGCTCTTTAAATGACTCTTTTACTCCCTCCAGGGGGAGAATTTCAGAATATTGCTCTTAAATTAGTTCTTTCGGCTGTTTATGCTCCGGCAAAACCGGCAGTTCCATCGTATTGATCAGAATGGGGCTTTCAATATTCTTGGCCCTCTCAATCACCAGTTCCTTTCCTTTCTGCGTGAGCGCAAAAAGAGGAATCGCTGCTGCCACCTGCACAAGAGGTCTTGCAAGCTCCCTGATATGTTTGGAAGCGCAACTGATAACAATATCCGAGTTATCCAGCAGCCCCTGAGCTTCTTCTTGACTGACACCCGTTACATGTACTGCAATAACCAGCAGGTTAAGTCCCAGTCCTGCTTCTATTTTCCGGACTTGTCTGGAGGTTTCCGCATCTGCAACCGTAACGGCAATTTTTTTATGGCCAAGTTCTGCAGCTTTTCTTACCCCGCCTGCAGGGTCGATGGCTGCAGTCGAGGGGGAAAGTACGGTTCCGCCCCGTTCTTCTATTCCTTTGATAACCGCATCTATCGGCTCGGTTTCAATAAGGCCGGACATCCTGGCTCCTATTCCCTGGACCAGCGCCGGGTTGCTGGAGATCACGGTTCCTGCGCCGTCACAGGCGGTTACGGTTGTATCAAGGAAACCGTTCTTGAGGCCGCTCATCATAACTTCGGAGGCCCCGAAGGCAACAACGGTTGTTTCAAATTCGAGCTTGCGTCTTTCCGTAAACATTCCCAACTCGCTGATGCGGACCTCCATGTTTTTCCGGATTTCTTCCGGGGTCATCTTCTGAACCCCTCGCAGCTTGACAAAGAGAGGGCACCATTCCACTTCAGGAGCCCCGACTTCCATGACCTTCCCGTCTTTTACGACTACTCTGGCTTTCCCCATCATTTCCATTATATGAGGCATATAGGCACACCCTTTAAATGCTGGATAAAGTAATTAAATCCGTTCAAAATAAGTTTTTCTTAACTTAATGCTCCTCAACTTAATGATTCTTTTTCTGGCTATTCTTGCCTTAATAAGCAATGTTTGGAAAAAAGCATCAACTGCACAGGATAAGAAATTTTAGTGAAAATTAAGAGTTAGCAGCGAACACATGAAAGAACAATAAACAACTATGATCGAACGATAAACAACTATGAGCGAATAATGAGTAATAATGAATAAAGAAGGAAGGCAGGACTTAAAGCCCTGCTCTGTCAACAATTGTGTCTGCCACCTGTTTTGCATCTTTAAAAGGGAAATCGGCTGCTGTTAACAATTTGCCAGCTTCCCCTGCAGTAACGGCAAGGTCGCCTGATCTGCATGTGGTGTCTGCGCCGGCAGGGAATGCAGCGAGTAATTCTTCGGGTGTGTTTATAGGAAACTTTGCGCCTTTAAGGCCTGCAACAATCTGTCCGTGAATATCATCTCTTACAGTCATTTCTTATCCCTCTATCTGGTATTTTTTTCTAAAATTTTTTTCTTCTTTCCAGGTTTCAGGTTTTCTTCATCTGGACTTTTTACTTCTTTGCAGTTTGATTTCCTCCGGAGAATTCTTCCTGCAATAACATATTGGCGGGTTATTGATATATACTTAATCGGCACTGGAATGTAGTTAAGGCATTTAAGTACACTACAACAACGATTAAAGTTATCTCTATACCTCTCAAGAGCTTCCATAATAAACTTTTAGAAGCCTAAAATGCTTGAAGCCTAAAATAGTTCATTGCTGAAATAAAAAAGTGATAACAAAATTAAGGGATGAAAGAAAGATATTAAGAAGAAAGGATAAAACAGCCAGGAAAAAGAATAAAGTGCTTAATCTGATTTTTTTTTCGGTAAATTCAGAATTCATAATTAGTAATTAGGCATTAAATATGTTCATGTTTTAAGAATTAATTTTTTTCCGGGTTCCTTCAAGAGTCAAAGCCAAAATAATCTGTTTAATTTCGATAAAGCAGAGGAATGCTTTGCAAAAGTAAAAGAACCGGCAAACCTGACCCCGGAACAAAAAATTCCGAAGCAAAGAAAAGAACGCTTTTTGAGGAAGATTATCCACGTGAGTACATACGTGAGTACCTATTAGTGCGTCTATTTTTTAACCCAAATTTGACAGAAGCATACAGTTTATAATGTATAAATGGACTTCATGCTTATGTTTTCTTTATACAATTCAAAGTTTGTCTTGTATCTTACGATTTTTTGACGTTATTCATATTACCAAAATGTAATGTGTCGATGCAATGTGCTTTGTGTAAGAAAATACTATATTAATTAGCAGAATCTGTCAAATTAGGGTTTTAATGAGTAGAGTATATAATTAGTTCCAGCTTCAAAACTAAGCCTACCGGCCATGGTACCGGGCTTTTGTCTGCGTTGAAGCTGGTCCTGTAGAATGACTTAAATTCTTCAAATACTTTGCAGAAATTGGATAAAAAAAGCTTGGATGTGGCTTCAGGGATTTGAGAAAGCCGAGCCAAATCCCTGAAGAATCGTTGGGTTGCAGGAAATGTGGTACAAAACCTGCGACTTTCATTGCGACTTGTAGTTCGAGATGGAAGGAACACCGCCCACCCCGAAACTGAGGCACTGTAGAATCTGGGTTAGAGAGCCCAGAATATACAGAAGTATTTCAGACCGAAGAATTATTCGTTCTCATTCTATTTAGTTGTTGCGTTATAGCTTATTTTTGTATTATTTCCTGTTATATTTTTTTGATAACACCATAACAATTGCTACATTTTATATGCATTTTCATAAATGTGCCTGTGCCCTCATCACCACACAATGCTGTATTTGATTCTAACATGTATATATTTTCCCCAATTAAGAAAAAACTGAAAATACTCTTGTATTCAAAGAAATATTTTTCCTTTTATAATCTTACCTTAGTTGTAGAATTCATATTACGAATCCTGAGGTATCTTCAACCATGCCCAATCCGCTACCGGTTTCTTCCAGGGTTATGATCCTGTCCTCCAGCTCGACCTGGAAATCGACTACATCGACAAGGTTTTCTATATACCTGAAATTGAAATTCTTTGTGAAGCTGAGAGCCTCCTTGCAGTAGCTTTTTGTGACCATGAATACTCTGCTTTCTTCAGCTGTGACTATCCATCGTTTGTTCCCTTTTTCCGAAGGGTACTCGTACACTTTTGCCTTCCTGAAGCGGTGAAGCTTTCGGGTTTCCGCATCGTAAAATTCCATGGAGTTGTGTATATTGTATTCTACTCCGATAATCTCGATATTCGGGATGTAGTAAGTCAGGACTGATCCGTTTTTGAAGATGATTCTCGACCATTTCCAGGGGATGAACGGGCCGATAACAATTACTTTCTGGGCATAGCACTTACCGGAGAAGTCCTTTCCGAACAGCTCACCTTTGAAATCGAAATAGAGGTTCGCAAACCTGTACCCGAATAAGCCTCTGAAAAATTCGGACAATTCCGAATTGTAATTAACATCAGCCGGTTCTCTGATCTCCAGGCAGCAGACCTTCTCGCCGCTGTTTGATATGTCAAGCATATATTTCGGAAACACCCCGTGGAAATTTGCTGTCAGGTCTTTGCTGGAGCAGGTCACCCTATCATCTTTAACTTCGATGAGTCCCGGCTCATCCGTGAGTTTTCTCTTTATTTCATCATATGCCCAGGATATGCAGTACCCCTCAGTTTTGTCATCAATTATTTTGCTGTTCCCTACATACTTACCGTTGACCTCGATATCACCCGCGCTCCTGCCGAACATGAGAAAAAACTGGCGCCGGGATCCGTCATCGGCTGTGAATTTCATGAACCAGTATTCTTTCCCGAAAAGAAATAATCAGAACAGTACTCTTTTATAGTTTCATGCCTACTACTTTTTATGAATGATTTAGACAGATTCAGAGAAAAATTTGAAAATGAGCGTGATGAATACCACCCGGATAATTACCGATTGCTGCAAAGACATTTCCGCAAAATTGCCAACAATGCAAAGTTAAGTGACCGGACGCGAGAAAACCACTATATCACGCTTACACGGTTTGGTAAGTGGTGCAAGAAGCCATTCGGAGAGCTCACAGAGGATGATATTCTAGACTATTGCGAGTATCTTGCAAATTCCAAAAGAATAGTAAAAGGGAAACAGGTAAAATACAATGCATCAACCCTTTATTATTACAAATCAGGACTTAAAAGACTGCTTAAAGACATCAAGCCAGAACTATGCAAAAGTCTTGAAATAAAGACCGTAAGCAAGATTAAAGCTCCTTCTGATATGTTGACAGAGGAAGAGATCGAAAAGCTTCTTGACGCTTGCCTCAATGCCCGTGATCGTGCCCTTATTTCTACGGCTTATGAGAGTGGGGCAAGACGAAAAGAACTATTAAGCGTGAAAATCCGGCATGTGACCTTTGATCAAAATGGAGCTGTCCTTTTTATCCCTGACAGTAAGACCTTTGAACGTAGGGTACGCCTGGTATTCTCAAGTTCATACCTCAGGGCATGGCTGGACGTGCACCCAAGAAAAAACGATCAGGATGCACCAGTTTTCTGCTCTCTGAGGTCACCATTTAATGTTATATCTCACATGGGAATAGTCGACCAACTAAAGGATCTTGAGAAACGATCCGGGATTAAAAAACATCTTACAATGCACCTGTTTAGGCACTCAGCAGCCACAAAAATGGCAAAACACCTCACAGAGCAACAGATGAAAATAGCACTTGGTTGGCAGCCTAATAGTGGTATGGCGAGCGTGTACGTACATTTGTCAGGTAAGGATATTGATAATGCAATTCTTAAGATGAATGGAATCGACACGGAAGAGGAAGACACCAACAATAAATTGAAGGTAACAAAATGTCCGAGATGCCGGGAAATACAAGACTCAAAAGCCTCTTTTTGTTTTAAATGTGGGCTTCCACTTAATAAAGAGTTTTCCGAGAATATTGATTCTGATTTCCAACAAGTCACAAAAAATATTATAGATTTTAATGATCCTGATGTTAAGGCACAATTATTAGAGTTTTTAACTAAAAATAAATAGTTTTAGAAATATAGAAAGCTTAAGGAAGAAAGCAAATAGCAAAAATAAAAAAAGAAAAACGGCTCGCGACGGCAAACCCTGGTACTTATAATCAAAGTAAGACGAAAAGGAAGCCGACAACGATTTGATAATAACAAATCGTCTTTAATTTTGGCAATATTCATATGATATATGAAGAAATCAACATCAAGAGGATTTGTATTTTGCTATTTATAAAATCAATATCGGGTGAGACAGTATATCAAAAACAAACTTTATTTTTTTCTAACAAAAAAATCACTATCAAATGACATTATAGTAAGAAACTACATCAAAAATAGCATGTTATAGAAATGTTATCAGATATCGAAAATGAAAACGGAATAAATCAGTAACAAATCAAAAAAACAAAACTATAACATTTCTATAACATTTCATAGACTAAAAACCAATAGCTGTTAACCTTCCGGAAAGAATCCGGAAAAATACGGGAGTTACCGGAAATGTCAACTGATATTGAAGAAGAAAAAAGATTAGATGTAAGAACATCTCCTGAGATGTACGATATCATCAAAGGCACCGGAAAGAGCATTAATACAGCAGTAAATGACGCTCTTAACATTGTTTATGGTAAAAAAACGATTACAGGAAACATTCCTATAGATTTAGATATTCCTATAGATATATACGAAAAAATGGAAAGGAAATTCACCAGTGTAGAAGAAGCCGCACCACTTTTAGTGGAACTAACATACTTAGATCTCCGACTTTCAGAAACCCGTCAGAAACTAAAAAAGTTACAAATAAATAAGAATTAAGCAACGGTAGACCTCATACTCACCTCTCATTTTTTGTATTTTTTATTATCCAGGGCATCCTTTCCCAGGGAGAAATTCTTCCTTGCAGCTGCAGGCCAGGACCAAGACTTTCTTCCAGGACCAGGACTTCCTTCCAAGGCAACCTTTCCCAGGGAGAAATTCTTCCTTGCAGCTGCAGGCCAAGGCCCGGACTTTCCTGGCGCCATGATCCTGCAGGTCTGGATCCAGAGGAAGGCCTTCCATCAGGGAGCTGCAGCAATTTCCCTGCAGGCCAAGACCCGGACTTTCCCGAGCCCCATGGTCCTGCAGGTTCTGGAGCATTATTTCCCGGAAAATAGCCTTTCAAAAATTCCCTTAAAAAACACTATCAATAAGCACTCTCAAAACATGCCTATGTTTTTCTCACAATTTTTTTACATTCACCCTGCAATACTTAAAATATATCAATGTATTAAAGAGCATGATTAATTTTGTTTCAAGTTCTGGTTCTAGTTCATCTCATGCTACCAGAATACTCCTTGGAGAATTCACTATTATAATATTAATTATTATAATAGTGATTCTCTTAATGGTAATGATCTTTATTTTCTACTATACCAAATATAAAAAATGACATTGTTTCCATTGGACTTTTGACTCAAGAGCTAGTCCCAAAACTCAAAAATTACCTCTTTAGATCCTAGTTTTGAAATAATTAGCCGGGATACCAATTTGGAAATAGTTCTGAAACTCTTACGAATTGGGAAATAAAATTGGTTTTGGGATAAGCTCTATAATTAAAAAAAAACTTGAAATAATTCGTAATTTTCTTTTATCTTCTCCGGGCTCCGCCCCCCAACCTTTATACGCGTAAAACCTGTACGCGTGGCAGGCAGATAGCCGCGAACTGCGCGGCATGCCAGAGCGTCCGGGTTCGGCTTTCCGCAGGTTGGGACCCCCCTTTCCGGGAAGCCCCTTCCTCAGAGTGAAACAAAAGAGAGCTGTAAAATTTTTCAGGAAAATTTTCTTCGGATAATCCATCTTTGAACATATTGAGAATGAATTTATTATACAGGAAAAATAGCTTTTAGAATTCTGGGATATTTACAGAACATTATTTCAGAAATATTTTCCACTTTAATGATACTTATATCATCCCTATTAATTGAACATGCTCCATTTTCTGTCAGCACCTCTATCATGGACCCATGCTTCAAAATTATCCCACAAACACTCATTCCATCTTTTAAATATAAAACAGATATCTGATAACGAGCACCATAGTATCCGGCACAATAAGCGAAATTTGTAAAGATTAAGAAAGCAAGTACAAAAGAGACTAAAATTACTTCAAAGGAGTTACTAAGTTTACATAAATAGTACATGATAAAGATCATCACAAAAGGAATGAAACGCAATCGAACGAAACTCCTAAATAGGTCTATAAACCATTTGAATCGTTCGCGTAGATTTACTGTTCCATATTTATCAAAATTAGTGTATGACTTGCGTCTATCTTTGAGACAATCCGCACCATATTGAAGAAGAACTAACAAACAAAGTTCAACAAGTAACAACAGAGATATTATAAACCATTGCATATAAATTTCAAACAATATCAAATAAGGTTCTAACATACAATTTATAACAGATAATATGCCTGCAAAATAATGAGACAGATGTATTATATACCATGGTATATATATTTCAAAAAAAGAGTGTGAAGTAAGAATTAAAACAACATATTTAAAAAAAGCAAATATCAAATAAGGTTCTAACATACAATTTATAACAGATAATATGCCTGCAAAATAATGAGACAGATATATTATATACCATGATATATATATTTCAAAAAAAGAGTGTGAAGTAAGAATTAAAACAATATATTTAAAAAAAGCAAATATCAAATAAGGTTCTAACATACAATTTATAATAAATAATATGCCTGCAAAGTAATGCGAAGCTGCATTATATTCTCTAACTTGTGTTTCTCCCCAACGCACTCCAAAGAAATAAATTATAGCACTTATGAGAACAACTACAATTGGAATAAGTCCAATTATATCAGAATATTTAGTTAAATCATTCTCCATCTTACTACAAAATGTACTTAAGATATATGAAGGTCATTATTATAATCTATATATCATTAAATATTTTTCATATTTATTCACGATCTATTCATCCTTTATTACCAAAAGAAGGCCTTGTTCTAGATCCTCGGCACAGATGTGCTTCAGGACCTGAACAGCTGCACATAAAAACAGTATCGGTAATAGCCCAGAGGGAAAGAAAAATTTCCGAACATTTTCCGAACATTTTCCTTTTCACAAAAATTTCAATCCAAAAGGAACTTCCATTTCCGACGAAGCTTCCATTTCCGACGAAGCATCCATTTCCGAAAGGGCATTTCCCCTTCCTCATTCCCCTTTCCGAAAGGGCATTTCCCCTTCCTCTTTTCCCTTTCCACTTTCCTTTGCCTTCCAAGCATTCCTTTGCTTTCCAAGCATTCCTTTCCTAGATCTGGAGGAAGGCCTTCCTAGCCCGGGGAGAAATTCTTCCTTGCAGCTGCAGGCCAGGAATTTCCAACAGAGCTTCCATTCCAACGGCACTTAGACTGCCAGGACTAGGACTTTCCCGGGCTCCAGTATCCTGCAGGCCAGGCCCAGGATATTTCCCGGAAAATAGTCTGCCAAAAAAACTTCCTGGCCCGGGGAGAAATTCTTCCTTGCAGCTGCAGTCCAGAACCTCAAGGTCTGGATCCGGAGGAAGGCCTTCCACCCAGCTGCAGCAATCATCCTGCAGGCCAGGACTCGGACTTTCCCGGGCGCCAGGACCTTGCAGATTCTGGAACATTATTTCCCGGGAAATAGTTCAGGGCTTAATGCCCAACTGAGGAATACATTTTAAATAAGCTTCTCTTAGTTCATCCTTTTCTATGTGGTCGTACACGTCTATTGCTTCGCCTCTCGAATCTCCCCTTAATTCTTGAATGAATGTCCTTTCCATACCTGAACGTCTAAGCCACGTAGTGAACCAGTGCCGGCAGCAATGAGGGGTAAAATGTTCTTCAAGTCTCCCATCAGGGTTATGAAGTCCTATAGAGGAAGCGGCAGACGTGACTACATTGTATACTAAATTTCTTTGTATACGGTGACCGTTTTGCTTGCCTATGAATAATGCTTTTTCTTTGTCATGCCTCTTGTTAAGGTACTCTTCCATGAAGACTTTAGTTTCAGAGTCAAAGAATACTATACGATTTGACCTTTTAGCTGTCTTCTTGAGTCTTACCGTACACTTTTCTAAGTCTATGTCAGCTCGATCAAGGGTAATTAATTCATTTCTTCTGATACCAGTTTTCGCTAAAAAGATTATCAATGCTTGATACATGGGGTAACCTGGTACTTTGACAAGCTTTGCCATGTCTTCAATGGTAATCAATTGCCTTGTTTCCGGTGTATGATATTTTTTGTAGCTTCTTAGATAGCGTTTTCTGAACGTGGGAATGTTATTTCTCTCGATTATGTGCTTGAATTCAAGGAAGTCAAAAAAGGTACTTAGTGAAGCAAAGTAATTGTTACAGGTTGCTAGTGTGTATTGTCTTTCATCTCTTATGTGAACAAGGAACCCTTCAAGCTCTGTAAATCCTGCATTCACTCCACACATTTGAAGGAAAAACTTAGCATGACTTACGTATCCTTCTATTGTTCTTTTAGAGTAGCCTCTCCCGATACAATCGGAAGTGAATAAACTTATAAGTCTTTCATCATCCGGTGGCTCATAGATACTAGTTAGCTTAATAGCTGTTATTTCACCCATGAATCAATAAAAGACGTTTGTAAATAAATACTTTGTGTATGATGGTACTTCAAACACAAAGTATAAGTACATTTACTTTCTTTTAATATATGCTGGTAACAGCAAAAAAGCGCCAAAGTAGAATGACGTCGATTAGAAGAGTAAGTTGGACGTGGGCCTTGAAAAAGGTAGAAGAGAGCTTACTCTTAATCTCAGTTAAAAACGGAATTGGTATTTGAGGGTTATTCCAGTAATCCTCATAAAAAACGTTATTCTTCGATAAATTCTATGTAATTACAGCATTCACAGTATAGTGCTTTTTTAAATAGTTTCGTCTTTCTGGTTTCTCGATCGGTTGTTTTCTTCCATAGGTTAATGAGGTAACATTCTCCACATTGAGGGCATTTTTTAAGTTTACTTTTGCCCCTTCCGGTTTGTGGAAGCCTTTTATTAGTGACACGCTTAGGCATAATGGAATATCGGTGTATTAAGTATTAATGGTTTCTAACTTGTGCAATAATAATTATTTGGGGTCGCTTGAGCTATATGCCTTCGGTTGCAAGCTGTTAGAAGGCATTTCAGGCGATTCTTCAATTATACATCCATCACTCCCATTGATGAGAGCCAACCACCAGGAAGCCAGCCGGTTCAAGCTTCAAAAAAGTCGAGAAGACTGCTTTCTACTTTGCCCCCTAGTGACAGCTTCGCTGATATTGGGTCAACAGCTGAGATTTACTTGGATTCTCTCTAATATCTCTTTTAACCCATCGCTGTAATCCTTATCTATCTCCTTTCTGTGTATGTCAAAAATTCCCTTTGTTATACGATTTTGACAGTCTTTGCAATAATTCTCATCTTTTAGAAAATTACATTTACTTCGAAGTTCGCATTCTTTATCTCGGATATCATTTGCATTCAGCAACTCAAAATAATACTGTTGGAATCTTTTCTCTACATCATCTTTTTCGGCTTTTTTATTCCCATCATATAAACAACAAATTCTTTCAAAACCCAATGAACTTAAGATTGCCAAAATATATTTGATATTTCCAGCTCCACCAGCACCAAAACCGAAAAAATTAATTTTACCCTTAATATCCAACAATCGTAAGGCTTTCTTTAAAAGCACCACATCTTCCTGACCTTCTACAATTAACACTCCATCGCCTAGAAAAAAACATGATCTAGCATCGTAACCAAAGACGTGTGGAAAATTTATGTTTTCAATTGAATTTTCCAAGAATTTTTTAGTATCGTCGTCTAAGTCCAATTTATGTATTTTTGAAGTGTTCCCTTGTTTTGCTACTCTACAAAGAGTTCCTCCATTCAGAATAGATTCAATAGAAACCATTTCAGGGGAATGTGTAGCGTACAAAACTTGTTTGTCCTTAGTGTGTTTAAGAATTACTTCTAAGAGATTCCTCTGTAGCTCTGGATGTAAAGACAATTCAGGTTCATCGATGACAAGAAGTTTACCCGGCAAGGAATTTAATAAAGCTTCTACTAAAAAAAGAAGACTGACAAGCCCTTCACCTAATCCATCTGAGTCGTGATCGACGTTTTGTTGGCAAATTTTAACATAATAATCTCCAGCATTGCTTAAGTCAATTGTCCAGCTTAATCTATATCCTAGGACCTTCTCCAAAAGATCATCAAACGTTCCTTTCAGTTCTGGGTCTTTAACCAAATCAAACAATCCGTTATCTTCAGCATCAATTGGTTGCCCTCTAGGTTTAAGCATAATTGATTTGGATAGTGCCCGAAGCCTGTCACCACCATATGACGCTTTATTAGAATATGGGTTAAAGAATCTCCTGGACGGCAATACGATAATTGGTAAATCGTCAATTCTAAAAGTTCTTTCTGCTTCAGATCCACCAGCAGAGTGAGTTTTTAAAATATATGTATGAAAATATTTTCCGTCTATTTTCTTTTTATCACATGTCTGTAGTGTTATCTCAACTCTACTTCCGACTACTTTGTTCCTTTGCCCTTCCGAAAAGCTGATATCACTCCTTGAAGAAACCGCTTTAAAAGCCTCAATAATCGTTGACTTCCCTCCGTTATTAGGACCAACTATTACTGTAAGTCCAGATCCTTTCTTTCCATCAGGTATAGATAGCTTCAACTCTTGTTCTTCTGCAAAACCGCGAAACCCTTTAATTTTAATACTTGAAATCATGTTTTCACCTCAATGAGATTTGAACAAAGAATAATGGCAAATATTATGTTTCAATAAACGAAGTTGTTATAAAAACTAGTCGAATTTTCCCCATACAACGATAAGGATTGTATCTGAGAACAAAAAAATTGCAAAATACCTTTAGTATGCAGAACTAACATAATTTTTCTAAAAGCCGTAATACAAAAAATGTTAGTTTTGTTCTATCGTCTGATTATATAGAGCTCATCCCAAAACCTATTTTATCCCTATATCGGTCAAAATTTCAGAATTATTTTCATTATCTGTAACTCGATTGACTATTTCAGATTCAAGATTCTGAGAGCCGATTTTGAGTTTTGGGATAAGCTCATAATGAAAATTGCCAATTTCAGGCTGATTTTTCCACAATTGCCTATGTGTTTGTTTTCTCGATTATTCCTCATCATATAGGAATATGCTTGTTTCCTCCGATAACCCAGGGTAATTGTAAAAAAACATAAAGAAAAACATAGGCCGTTTTTTATTAAGTCTCTTGATGTTGATTTTGCATTCAAGCTTTTATGAGATTATGATACTAGCACATTTTATTAACTAGTCACTCACGAAATATTTATATAGTAAAGGGTAATACTGGATATTATAGTAGTACTATGTTGCTAACCATTCTAAAAAGCAAAAAACTTCAATTGAGTCGAACTTTCAAAGGAAGGTAGACATAATGACACCAGCAAAAGATATGCAGAAAATGGCAGAAATGATGAAACCAGTAAAAGATATGCAGAAAATGGCAGAAATAATGGCACCAGCAATTGAGTCGCAGAAGAAAATAGCAGAAATAATGGCACCAGTAATAGAGTCGCAGAAGAGAATGGCAAATATTGTTGCTGACATGACGGAACCAGCAATTGAGTCGCAGAAGAAAATAGCAGAAATAATGGCACCAGTAATAGAGTCGCAGAAGAGAATGGCAGATATTGTTGCTGACATGACGGAACCAGCAATTGAGTCGCAGAAGAAAATAGCAGAAATAATGGCACCAGTAAAAGATATGCAGAAAATGGCAGAAATGATGACACCAGTAAAAGATATGCAGAAAATAGCAGAAATAATGGCACCAGCAATTGAGTCGCAGAAGAAAATAGCAGAAATAATGGCACCAGTAATAGAGTCGCAGAAGAGAATGGCAGATATTGTTGCTGACATGACGGAACCAGCAATTGAGTCGCAGAAGAAAATAGCAGAAATAATGGCACCAGCAATTGAGTCGCAGAAGAAAATAGCAGAAATAATGGCACCAGTAATAGAGTCGCAGAAGAGAATGGCAGATATGGCGTATAGTCTGCCTATAGAGGACATAGCGATTTCAACAAATTTTAAAAGAATTAGAGCTAGTGCACCATACAGGAAATCTATTACTTTAACAGACATGGACTTAGAAAGAGCGACAAAACTTGAAAAGATATTTGATACAGTGTACCGTAGTGAAGCCCCGTTCAATTTCTCTAAAACTATATCAAAAGCCTTAGAGATAGCATTCTTTTTGCAACTGACACCAATGCAGCAGTCAGGATCAGAACAGTAGCTATAAGATTCAAAATTTAAAATGCTTATTGATTGTGTTTTTGAGGGACTTTTTGAAAGGCTATTTTCTGGGAAATAATGTTCTGAAGGATCCTGGCGCCCAGGAAAGTCATGGTTCTGGCCTGCAGATGCAAGGAAGATCTTCCCGAATGAAAGTATTCTGACTAAGATTTATATAGTTGCCGTGACTTTGAATATAACGAGCTATCTTTATTAGAACAGTTTCCTTATAGAGATCGAAAAACTTCCAAATTTGTAAGGAAATTTATATATCCAAGGATAACTAACCAATGTCTATATCACAAAGAAAAAACAATCAGGAGGTCTAAGGTCTAGAAAGTAGATACAGAATTTCATTGACAACTGTCAAGATTTGCCGATCTTGACAGTTGAAGAAATAGCCTTTAGTTACATTGAACATAATTGACTTGACATTACAGTATTCTGAGTATTTGTTTCTCCCCTATATTAGTCTTTGTATTTTGAGGAGTTAACGCTATCAAACACGTCAATAGTTCATCTTTTCTAGAGGTGTCTCTTTACATGTATCGAAGTAGCGAACGCTTTAAAAATCTTCGGAGTAGAGATGAATTATTCGTTAATATTTACTTTATCTGGGAAGATTCCTGAAGCACGAATCCTGAAAATAATTCTCTTGACTTTCTTGACTCTGCTACTCAAGATAATTTATTCTATCGGGATTAATGTGCATATGTAAAAAAAGTAGCATGCTAGTCACATAAGAAAAAGTTTTAAAATAAACTGCAGCTGCAAGGAAGAATTTCTCCCCGGGCCAGGAAGTTTTTTTGGCAGACTATTTTCCGGGAAATATCCTGGGCTTGGCCTGCAGGATACTGGCGCCCGGGAAAGTCCTGGGCCTGGCAGTCTAAGTGCCGTTGAAATGGAAGCTCCGTTGGAAATTCCTGGCCTGCAACTGCAAGGAAGAATTTCTCCCCGGGCTAGGAAGGCCTTCCTCCAGATCTAGGAAAGGAATGCTTGGAAGGCAAAGGAAAGTGGAAAGGGAAATGCCCTTTCGGAATGGGGAAAAAGGAAGGGGAAATGTCCTTTCGGAAATGGATACTCCGTCGGAAATGGAAGCTTCGTCGGAAGTGGTAGGCACCCTTGCGGAACTCGAAGGCATAGATTCGGAAGTGGGAAAGGAATGTGGAAGTGAAGCTTCTAGGGAAGGCCTTCCTCCGGATGCAGACCTATCGGTCCTGAGGCCCTGCACACAAGCAAAGTATAACTTCCTAAAAAACGGTTTTTTGAAAATAGATTTTGTATCTTTTCATTTTGGTAAGGTTAGCAAAAAAACAGCCTATTGATAATGTTTTATAGGTAAGATTACGGTAAGGTTAAGGTAAGGTTAAGGTGAGGTTAGAAAAATATAACATTCTAAAAAACGGTTTTTTGAAAATAGATTTTGTATCATTTCATATTGGTAAGGTTATCAAAAAACCGGCTATTAATACCGTTTTCTAGGTAAGGCAGAGGTAAGGTTAGGCAAGATTTGAGAGAATTTTTTATGCAACGTATCTTAACCTTACCATTACCTTACCTTAATCTTACCTTAACCTTACCTTAACCTTACCTTAACCTTACCATAAACAATAGCAGTAGAAAATAGCAACAAATAAAGAAAAAAAATGGAAAAAAACATAATTTCCAGAGGGTTCTATCTCTAATAAAGATCCATCAAGACCTTTGCAGCTGCGCTCCTGGAAGCTCTCCTGCAGGATCCAGAAAACAGAACGGAAGTATTCACCCACATTTGAAAAAGATTAATATTGAAAAATTAGAGTTTAATACTTTAACTGTTTAAATTGATTATAAAAGATTGTTTTTTTAATCTCATAATATTGACACCCCCTATACAAAAAAGTGGAAAAAACTAGGAAAAACTAGGAAAAAGCGTATACTGATAGTGTTTTCGAAGTGGAAAATAGGTGGAAAATAGGTGGAAATCGGTGGAAAAAACTGCGTTTTAGTGGATGAGAAAAAATATATAGAATATATAAAAAAATAAAAAATATAAATTAATATTTTATCTATCTATTTTTCTCATCCACCATTTTCCACCTATTTTCCACTTTTTTCCACCAATTTTCCACCTATTTCCTGTAATTTTCCACCAATTTCCACCAAAAACGCTATCGGATAATTTTTTGCTTGTTTTTTTAAAAAAAAATAATTTCAAAAACATCTTTAATATCTGATTATTTTTTAAAAGAAATTTATATAATCAATACATATTTATTTGATATATTTTAAAACAGAAATAACTATAATTTCAGAAAAAAAATATCCTTATTTAGATCTCTGCTTTATTTTTGAGAACATTTTTACGATATCCTGGAATCCGTAATGAAATGAACAGTCTTTCCCATCATCAGTTTTGATAAATTCTTTTGCAACTTCTTCAGATGTTCTCGTCACGTTATTTAAATCGGGCCGTTCTACAATGAAACCCTCACAAATTCTTTTTAAATTTACTCTTGAGTTCTCTTTGGATCCCTTTAGTTCTTCTATGTCTTCACATTCTTGTTTATTAAGATCTTCTTCTATCTCTATATCTTTCTTTTTTATTTTCAATACATCGTATATTTTTTCAAATTTAATATAATATCCTCTCGCGGTCTGCCCGTTTACAGTCGTACAGTATTTCTTGGTTTTTCCATCAGTACGCTTTGTTAATATGCCTTCTTTATCCCATTCTTTGATAGCACGGTCAAAATTCTGATTTATACTTCCTAAATATTTCCGTAGGGCTCCTTCATCATATATTACTCCTGCAGCAGTAACCCATCCCTTTATCTCAATTCCTTTAGCTGTCGTCGTGCTATACGGATCTAGTTTGTTACTGTATTCAAAGGACCGCCTATTCCTCACATGCCAGGAATAAACAGCGTCCAGAGCTCGGATGTAATATGGGATGGTTTCGTCATTAATGACAGTTGAAATATAATATTTTTTGCAGATCTCAAAAGCATTTTTATGAGGTATTTGGTACTTCATTAAAACATTCTCTAATATTTGACCTCCGAGTGTTAGAGCCGCGTAGTAATTTTTTTTGCGAGCTGCGAAAGGTGTAGATGCGACTTCAAATTTATCCCTTATCACGTTGTACCGGTTTTTCAGAATTTTCTGGTATGAAATTATCACTTCTATTATATCATCCAAGAAAAACCCATAATGACTTCTAACAGTTTCTTCAATTTCGCGGATGCGATTTTCGTCTATTTTGGGTACCCCATCGAATATTTCCAGAATACGGACCATTTCACCCGTAGCAGAACTATCTGACTGCGTTAACGGATACTCCCCTGTTGAAATAGTCACATTTCGCCAGGTAACTACATTAGCTGCACGCACTTCATTATTCTTAATCGTACCTCGGTTTCGACTTACTCCGTTTACCAGGTTGTACACATTTTGCCTGAACTGGGGGTTTCTGGTAGTCTCGTCAAACGCCAAAACAACATCTGTGTTCTGTATTGCTGTTTGTTCGATCCCGATATCTGTGCTGTTTGCACTTCTACATAGTAATTCCGGATTCCCTATTAATGAAAGTGCTATTTTTGTCGTTAGTGTTTTTGATCCGGAGCTTTCGAAGTATTGGTGTAGTATGAATGATGGGGCGTCAATGATTTTCAAAATCATAGCTGCAACCACTGAATAGCATTTTATGCGGGTTATATCATAATCCAACATTGGAGCTATTATTTTTATCCACTCATCTCTATTTCCTTTCTGAGTATACATTTCCCCCATAACTTCATCAATTGGTATAATATCTCTCTTCCCATCTGCTGAGTACGAATTATTACCAATAATAAATATTGCACAGTCTTTCTTCCAACCGGTCCGCAGTGCTGTATATTCCTTTGGCATCCATCTTACATACTTTACCATCTTTTTAAAATATGTTAATAAGTATTTTGAATCATTGCTATTGATATGTAATCCTAGATTCGCAAGTTTTTTAATATCAGAGGATAGGATATCAGAAGGCAATACCCACTTAGTATTATAGTCGCCTATTACGTTTCTGTAAGTACATTGATAGAGAAAAGTTTCATCATCTAAATTTACACCTGTTGCAGATATCACAATAGGGGTTTCTGATATCACATCATAATCTTCTATATCTTTATTATTATTAAGTACCTCAATTCCGTTTTTGGACACCCTGAATGGGTAAAGGTTAAAATCAATGTTGAATACATCTGTTTCCTGTTCGTTTGGAGTATTCATTATTTCGTTTATTCTCTGTTCTATAGCTTCTTTTTCATTATCCCATGTGGTAGGAGAATATGTTTCGATGATTTTGAAAACTTCCCATGCTACAAATCTATATTTTTTTAAGATCAAAGCTAACTTTTCAAGATCTTGAAGACCCCACGAAGGAGCATACGAAAACAAAGTTCTTAACTCTTCGGACTGGATCATAACCTCCACGATTTCAAAATTGAGATTTACGGAGTCTAACTCTGAATTGTATGGAATTTTATTATACCATTCTAACAGCTGCTCGCGTAATGAAGCCATTTTTCACCCCTCGAAGCAATCCATATATTCAGCTATATCATAGCCTTTTTTCCAAAAAGAAAGCGTGAACGCAGAAGATAACGTTTTTATCCTTTGATTACATATAGAAAAGTTGGATTTAGGATTCTCTTTGTCCGCTCCCCTATGCCTGCCAGCTTTTAGGGAGCCTCTTTTTTCATTCAAGGCGTATCCACCCCAGCGACAGTTAAAACAGTAAGTGCAAAAGCCTTTTCTGTGGGGTTTCCAAACTTGGCTTTAAAGTTGATAGCTTCCTTATATTCAGAATAGATTTTTTTGAAAGCATCAATAGTTTCAGGTTTAAAATTAGAAACTGCCTGCATTACTTACCGCCCCCGCAGACACAAGAGACTTTAAATAAACTCAAACTATCTGGATCTAATACTCTCCGATATTTGCCCCTATAACAATGCAAAATGTATTTTAATATCCCGTCTTCTCTTGCTGATTTTGGGATAAACGTTATTATTATTCGAGAAAGCACAAAATATATGTTAAAACCTGATGAATATGCAGGTTTTATAGCATGGCACTTCTCTTTTATAGCTTCTCTCGCTTCTTCTTTTGTATTGGCGTTATTAAGTATTATTTTTCTCACCCATGTTAGAATAAAAGCGGAAAGCGAGAGTATAAACAAGATTAATGCAGTTGGAATAGGAATGTCTATACCTGTTAAAAAGTGTACGAGCAAAAACAAGGCAATTGTTAATGCAATTTTTTTAGATATATTCATTTTTTACCTTCCTATATTTTTATTAATCTTCTTTTATTATATTCAAAATTTCGTCATGCATTAAACATTTTCTTTATTTTATCTGCCAAAAACGTGCTTCTTTTAGCTTCGCCTCTGGCTTCATCTACTTTTTCTAAAGTCTCTGGATCTAAATACAAGCTAACAGCATATTTATTTGCGACTCGACAAGCCATTGTCTTACCTCATAGAATTTAATTCGAATTAATCTATTGATACTTTTAAAATTATAAATAGTTTTTGTGTAATATATATAGCACATATAGTACATGTAGCACATATAACACATTACAAAACTTTAGTTAAAAACGATAACAATTGCGCTTTTACGTTTAGGTCTTTGAAATATATTACCTGTTTAGTGACCTGTTGGAAATCAGAATCAATAAAAAAGAGAGCCAAGTACTCAGTGTTAAAGACAATATCCAATTTTTTAAATCAGTTAACTACTCTCACTTTTCGTATTTTTTTCATAATAATTTATATAGTACATAAATATCCTATATATACTCGTGAATACCTGTTAAAAAAAGTGTACTCTTTTACATATGACTTTCCCGAAAAGGGGAAGATCCTCAAAGGAAAAAAAAAGGTCGTCAATGCCTCTTTTTGCTCCTTTCTTCACCAGCAGCCTTTCAATTTTATCTTTACGGTCCTTTATCGTCTGTATTGATGCGATAAACGCTTTCTTTTCGATTTCAGGCAAGTTTCTGATGTAATCGTTTCTTTCTTTTATGAAACGTAAGAGCCTGTTTTTTTCGGTTATGATTCTTTCTTCAAGAATGTTGTTTTTATTTTCTCTGTCACTTAGTATGGCAGTCATCTCATCTTCCCTGAAACTTTAGGCAATACTTTTTCAGAAATATAACATTCATAAGTTCTAAAAAATATAATCTTATCGTAGAAAATTCTGGACACGAATTTTTTGCCGGAAAAAACAGCATCATGAGAGGAAAAGAAGTATCTGAGGATAAAATAAAATGAAAGGAGTAGGAGAGAAGAAGAGAAAAAAAGAAAAAGAAAAAGGAAATGAAAATGGAAAAGAAAAGCGTAAACAGTAACGGCTTTGATGCCATTTTTATTTCGCTTTAAATCAGGTCCTTTGGCTGTTTGTGTTCAGGCAGCACAGGCAAAGCCATGGTATTGATCAGAATCGGGCTTTTGATGTCCTTTGCCCTTTCGATCACAAGTTCTTTTCCTTTCTGGGTAAGGGCAAAAAGCGGTACTGCAGTCCCTACCTGAGCGATGGGCTTTACAAGGTCCCTGATGGGCTTTGAAGCGCAGCTGGTTACGATATCTGAATTTTCCACGAGGACTTGGGCTTCTTCCCTGTTTAAACCTGTAACATGGACTCCAATTACAATCAGGTCAAGCCCGAGTTCGGCTTCAAGCTTCCGTAACTCTTTTGCGGTTTCAGCAAAAGCTGCAGTTACTGCGATCTTTTTGTACCCGAGTTCGGCTGCCTTTTTCACGCCTGCAACAGGGTCCATTTTTGCAGTTGAGGGGTCAAGCACGATTCCGCCGCATTCTGTAATTCTGTTTATGATGCCATCGATCGGTTCGGTTTCAACGAGCCCGGACATCCTTCCACCCATTCCCTGCACAAGGGTCGGGTTGTTGGAGATGACCGTCCCTGCTCCGTCACAGGCGGTCACGGTTGTGTCAAGCAAGCCTCTGCTCAGGCCTGTCATCATAACTTCCGATGCTCCGAACCCTACAAAATCCTCAAGTTCCAGC
This sequence comes from Methanosarcina acetivorans C2A, assembly GCF_000007345.1. Taxonomy (NCBI): domain Archaea; kingdom Methanobacteriati; phylum Methanobacteriota; class Methanomicrobia; order Methanosarcinales; family Methanosarcinaceae; genus Methanosarcina; species Methanosarcina acetivorans. The sequence continues at coordinate 2,751,406 of NC_003552.1, forward strand.
CTGCGCTTTTCCGTAAACATCCCGAAGTCGCTGATCCTGAACTCCATGTTCTTTTTAACTTCTTCAGGGGTGATCTTCTTGATTCCCCGGATCTTGGCAAAGAGGGGGCACCAATCAACTTCAGGCTCTCCGACTTCGATGACCTTTCCATCCTTTACAACAACTCTTGTTTTTCCAAGCAATTCCATTATGTGAGGCATAGTTCCACCTTTAAAGCTGAGTAAAAATACGATTGTTAAGAAACCTAAATTAGGAAAAAACTGTTGATAAGGGTTGGGGTTGCTTACTTAATAGTTTATTGTTTTTGGGCTTTTGGTTCTACTTGTGGGTTTTTACAGGAATTTTTATTTCTTAGCTTATAGTTTTCAAATTATGGCTTTGTTTCCAATTTGCATCTTCCCCCAGCAGCCACCCCGTTTGCGAAGCAAACGGCTTTTCCCATGAATAAAAGAAGATATAGTCATTCATCATACCCTTTAAGTTCCTTCAATTTCTGCTCACAAAAACCAATTATCTTCGGATCTTCTATCGCTTTTCTTATAGCTAGGGATTCCTTCAAAAACTCAATTGCTTTTCTGGGTTCGCCCAGACTATAGTATGCTAGCCCCATATTTTCCAAAAGATTTCCTTCGGCACTTATATTCCCAATTTCCCTTGAAATTTTCAGCGCTTGCTCATAATATTCAATTGCTTTTTTAAATTCCCCTTGGTAACTGAATGCTTGACCTAAATTCTCGATCCAAAGTCCTTCTCTTACCACATCGTTTATTTCTTTAGCAATTCTTAAAGCGTGTTTATAAAATTCAATTGCTTTTTCTATTTCTCCAGAATCAAAATAGACACGACCTTTGTTTCCAAGCCAGTTCCCTAAATTGCACCTGTCGTCAATTTCTTTTGCAATACTTAAAGCTTGTTCATAAGATTCAAGTGCTTCTTTCATTTCTCCAAAAAAAGAATGGATAATACCCATGTTTCCAAAACAATTTCCTATGCTTCTTTTATCATTAATTTCTTCTGCAATATACATTGACTGTTGAATACACTGGACTGCCTCTTTTGCTTCATTGAGTTGTAAATAGGCCATACCCATGTGTCCTAAATTAGCTCCTTCTCTTCTTTTGTCGTTAGCTTCTTTTAAAAGAGGTAAAGATTTTTCAAAATATTGAATTGCTTTTTTAGGTTCTCCAATTTGTAAATAAACGAGACCTATATTGCCGAGATTTGCTCCACTTATACCTTTTTGGTTATCATGGTTTGAAATTTTTAAAGTTTGTTCAAAACATTCAATCGCTTTTTTCATCATTCCTTGTTGAAAATAGAATAAACCAATATTACTGATGCTTATTATTTCATTGAACTTGTTTGTAGCTCCTTTATTTAATTCAACAACTTTTTCATGATATTGAATTGCTTTTTTTCCTTCGTTTAAAACTGTATATACATTTCCAAGGTTGCCTAAAATAGATATATGAAATTCTTTATTTTTTAACAATGGTTCATCTTCAAAATGACTTTTTGGCAACACTCCTTCATAAAGCTCTATTAAAGTATTGTAATTACCCCATCTTTCAAGCATTTCATAGAGTTTAAAATGAAATATTATTTCTGCAGCAGCGTCATATTCTTTTGCCGCACAAGTATGATAATGAGCCTCGATCAAAGGCTGTACATCTCCTTTTTTGGTTGGATTTTCGGGTAGTGGAAGAGAAAGGCAATATTTTACTGCAAGAATGTGAGCTTCTTTTTTGTTTTTCAGATCCTTATAGGAGAATTCCTGAACCAGTGGATGGAGCCAGTAGCTTCCATTGTGGTCGTTTTCGAGAAGGGATTTGTCAGTTAGCTTTTTTACAGCATTTTTTGGAGTATTTAACGTAAACATCTCCCTGAGCCCTTTCATATCCACAGGCTCACGATACACCGAGATGCTCTCAAGAAGTTCTTTTTCTTCACCTGCCAGTTTGTCGAATAATCTCCTTGCCTTTTTGATGGTATCATCTTTACTTTCCTGATACATGCTCAGGTCTTCGAGTGTATCCTTAACACCAAATTCCTTTACCAGCTCTACAAGCAACTTCAGGGCAAGGGGATGACCATCCACACCTGTCGCCAGTTCTTCCAGCTTTTCGTGTTCCACTTTGTCAAGTCCATTGCTGACAAGGTAGTCAACCGCATAGTCTTTTCTCAAACCTTTGAGATTTTGTTTTTCCTCGTCTTCCACCACATCAATAAGACTCTCTCCATTTTCAAATATCGGCACGATTCGGCTTGTAACTATTATTTTTGCGTTATGGGTGTTATATCGCAGGGAAGAAAAGAGAAGTTCGACACCTTTGTCTGCAAAATGTTGATCTTCTAGAATAGTGCTAAGGTCATCGAAAATGAGCCAGATTTCGCTTCTTATATCAAGTTCACCAGTGAGTTTGTCAACGTCAGTCTTGTCGGGTTCCCTTCTTTCGGCTTTAAAGGCTGCAATTTCTGGTGCGTTCATGTAGGCGGCGAGTTTTTCAAGAATATCACCCAGTTTTGCATCTTGATTATCATAAAAGCTGAACCAGAAAGGTTCGGGGACGTTTACAGGTCTGAGGTCTACAAGGGCTCTTGCAAGAGTTGACTTGCCAACGCCACCGACTCCGCTGAGAAGTAAAATTCGGTGTTTTTCAATGTATATGAGGGCTTTTCTTAACTCCTCAGCTCGGTTTTTGGTGACAAATTTCTTCAGTTTTTCAGGGTAGTAGGGGAGAATTGAAGGATTATAACGGCTTAGAATTTCTTGATTTGATGCTTCCTTCCTTTTTTGCTCCAGACCTTCAATTATTTTTAGGTATTCTTCTCCAGAGGGCTTTCAAAATTGTAAAAATTGTTGTAATTTCCCATTGCAAACTGGCTGATGTTTTGGATTTCAAAATCTATATCATAGTTTATAGTAAGTTGGATTTCTCTTGCAAGTTTGGGATTTCCATCAAGAATTTCCCTTATTATTTGCTGCAAGTCCTCAAGGGCTTTCGGATCCTTGGGGTTTCTGGCTGCTTGCTTTGCACTTTCTTCCAGTTTTGGGTTCCTTTTGAGGTTTAATTTTGAGAGTATCTTTTCTGCTTTGTCGAAAACTCCATCACTCACTTTACCCAGCGCATTGTCAGCTACTTTTTCAGCAACTTTTTTGCTTCCCCCAATAAGCATATCTTTGCCTTTATCTGCTATGGCTCCGCCTCCTGCATAAATGAAAGGCAAAGCTGGAGCAAGAATATCAGTTGCTTGCTGGGCTATAACGGCTGGATCCACAAAACTCCTCCAATATCTTTTTGGTATTGAAGGTGCTGGAAAATAAATTTTGTTATTTAGAACTGTTCGAATGAAATATTTTCAGGCTTCAGCTTTTTTCAAGGTTCCATTTGCTAAAATTCAGATTTTTCAGCTTCTTCGCACACCTTTCAGCTTCTTTGCAGACTTTGTGGGAAAGGCCGTTCTCCTGCATCGAGCGGGAAGCTACCCGGGATCTTTGAAAGCGGTAGTACAACCGGCTGTTGGGAGTAAACATGAAAAACGAGCTTTAAAGTTTTGTTATACGTTTTTGGTATTTCTGTGGTATTATTTTTACAAAATAGGGATAATCAAAACAGGTTGGGAGTAAGGAATCATTTGAACAATCAACAGATCAACTATCCAAGTTTAGTTAATGTCCTGACAAGGTTTCTAATATATTAAATGAAAAATTAACCAGGGGGTTATATATGAAAAAATATATAATGGCTATAATACTTGGAATTTCGTTTATACTGTTAACTGGAACTGTCCTCGCCGCGAATGAAACATACGACGCGGGGGCTTTTCAACAGGCTTTAGAACAGAATGGATTTACCGTACAGGAAGGAGAAGTGGGTTACTTTGATTTTCTCAAGCTATTTGAGGAAGGGGTACTGCCTTCTGCATACGGAAACAATCCCACCACAAAATATTTGATATATTTTGTTCCACCGGCACCTGGTTATGAAGTAGATGAACAAATCAAGCAAATAACCAGTACGCTTGGAGTAAAAGAGAATACAACTCCGTTCTGGAACCTTGGTTCTGATGAAGCTGTTGTTTTCGTGGGAAGAACGGCGCCGGAATGCAGGTACTTCAGCTACGACAGTTTCATTATGCACAGGACAATTGGGGACGAGAGGAGATGGCTCTTCGCTAACATAGCAGATACGATTAATAACCTTGTTATCAAAACCGAAGGAACTCCAAACGGGTCTTCCGGGAATCCTTTCAATCAAACCACAATAATAATCCTTACTGCTGACAGAGGCATTGATCAACGCATCCGGGCCGCTGCCCAGTCTGCAGGATATTCGGACAATATAATTAATACCCAGGTGATGCCCTCAGTCATGCTGAACATGGGCCTGGAGAATGATTCCGATACATTTGCCTTATTTTTCCGCCCAGCTCTATTTAATGACACGCAGGCTGGCGACGATTACATAAATAATCCACCTGCGACTGTTTTCAGGATTACTCCCAACGAAACTGTGGAACTTGACCCATATGATTATCCGGAGTTAAGGGTTCGTGGAACCGGAAAAACAGAGTTTGACCTTATGGATGATCTCGAAGAGCTAAGGATTGCGATTCTTGACAAGTATAATGAATCGAATGCCACAGAGCTTCCGACCAGTCAGGGAGTTCCTATAGGGAGTGATGCTATTCAGAGAGGGATCAATGGCGTAGGTCCTACCAACGATGCAGTTTATCTATGGTCAGCAAACCAGACAGCCTCTTCACCTACACCTCCTTTCTTTGACACCTCGCAGTACTATCCATTCCTGCAAGAGCCAGAAATTACACTGGGCAACGACTCCAATGAATTCATAATTGTCTATGGGGTTAATCATGCAGCCACAGGAAAGGCGACGTACTCGAACTTCTGCATATACGGAGCTGATGGGTGGAACGGCGTTAGAGCAATCACAGACGCAGATTTCAGTGGATCTGCTGAGGAATATCTTCCTGATAATCCTAATGCTAAATATCTGTATGTCTACAAGCTAGCCAGGAACTGCAGCGAAGACGATCAATACTGCTATGAGGTTCCCTACGGTGTGGGAGCTTATGGTATAGAACTGGATCAACCGCTTTTCATTGCCTGGAGACTCTATATGGAAAACACTACAAAAACCGGACCAGCCTATTCAGAGATAGTGTACGATCGGGCTATAAAGTTTGATCCAAAAAATTAAGGTAAAAAGAACCTGGGGATATCAAGGCACATTCAAGCTCTGGCTGATATGTGTTTCTGGCTGATATGTGTTAGCTAAAAACGAGTCTTTTTAATTTTTTCTGGTTTTTCTTCAATTTCAAGACAACCACAAAATTTCATCCCAATTTGAGCAAATCAATTCACTCATTTAAAAATGTTGATTCATTCACACAAGCATTCACCAAAATTTTCCAAATTGTGGAACTATTTTTGTGGGAATTTCCGACAGCTACAGCTATAAGCCATCAAGTTTAAGAACTAATTATTCTCCAATTCTAGCATTATCCATATTGGAATCTTGCTCTCATTAAAGGTGAGAAACCTTTCCATTTTCCAGTGCTGAAACACCGTTTGTTGAAAAAAGTAAATAGATTGTAACAAAAATTAGTTAGTCCATTATCGGTTTTGAATGACCTTACTTTGTCTACTATATCACATATCAAAGAAAATATTTGTTCCATTGTATTATCTGTCTCAGGTGTAAAACCTTTTTTCAAGAAGCTCACATTCTTGCTGAAAATCTCTTCGGCATAAGAAATCGCTTTATGAGACGCTTCAGAAAGTTCAAGATCAGAGTTAAATTCTCGTATCTTCTGAATATGCGCAACAGCACTGATAACCGTATCAGAAAGTATCAATTGAGATATCTCATTGTAGGTAATCTTATCGTTATCTGGAATCTCTTCAACAGAACTGAATTCCTCATAATACCTCTTACTAACGTTTTTTAATTGATGAAACACACAAAAAGAATGAGTCACTTCAGGAAAGACCATTTTTACGGCTCCAATGATCGCTTTATCCTCATCAGAAACAATCTTTTTGATTTTATCTTCAGGAAATCGGTTCTTTATTCGTATAAAAAGAGGCATCAGAGCCTCAATTGTTGGTAACCTCTCAGTTACTTCAAAATCTAAAATGACCTTCTCTTTGGTAGCAACAACGTAAACAGATTTATATCGCATTTTTTTCCATTCTTTCTTTGTGAGTTTCGTTCCAATAAATTCTTCAAGCTTTTTTTTCCATCCATTCTTGATCCAATTCCCATCAACATACAATGTTTCTTCAAAGCTAACTCCTTGGTTCAAAAGTTCTTGCTTTGAAAGTTTTGCTAGTTTCTGTTCATATAACCACAATGAAGTGGGACAAGGAGCTCTTCCACAGACATTTATTACTCCTTCTGTATATGTTTCCCCAATTCGCCGAGAATTGTGCAGACTGCATCGTCCATCGTATCTGACATTTATTTGTGTATCATAATATTCAGAACTGTAATTTGCAGAACCCTGAACACCAATAACCTGATCATGATAATGTTTCTTACAAGTGGGACAAAGCCAGTATGTAACATTGAGAGATATAGTGCCGTAACGTGATATAATAAAACGAGTGTGATGAGAGTTAACATGTAATTTACTTCCACAACTATCACACTGAGTAGGGGAGAATATAGAGAACATGGGATAGTATCGATTTCCAACCAAAACTTTTGGCAAAGGAATTATTATTTTGCCGTCAACTATCGTTTTTATCATTGATTTATCTATTGCAATGTTTCCTTTTCCCATAAATAGAAAAAATATATCAATATAATTAAAATTTTATTGTTTTGCACGATATAGAGGGAAAACGAAAAACCAGAAAATAATAAAAAGTCTCTAAATTTGAGACCGAATTTGGTACAGAATCGATGCCCTTTAGGAAAAAAATTCTTTAACTGAGGATAGATCGAAATACTTTTTTCGAGAATCAAATTCAACCTCTATATTTCTCCTTTTGGCAGGACAATTTTCTAACTAACAGTTATTTTCGACCCACACAAAACAGCGTAAAGCCATTTTTTTCAGCTTTTTTGAAGTGCCTGCTTTCTGTTTTGAATAGCATCTGGTTTTTTTGTTTCTTGCAGACACTTTAATTTTTCTATAATATCATTTTCCTGCCTCCTGTCTCCGAATTCTCTGTTAATCACGAGTGCCTGGCCATAACATTCAATTGCTTTATCTTTTTCTCCAAGAAAACTATATGCTAAACCTAACCTTTCAAGAGTTTGCCCTTCTTTAAATTTTTCCCCCATCTCCCTCAAGATTTCAAGTTCCTGTTCGCTATATTCTACTACTTTTTTCATTTCTCCCTGGCGATTATGTGCTATCATCAGGTTCTGAAGAATATCTACTTCCCCTTGCTTATCTCCTATTTCCTTGGAGATTTTAAGAGCCTGACCGTAGTATCCAGTCGCTGCCTCTAGCTCCCCCAACTGATAACATAAGTTCCCCAGGTTTCCCAGGTTATTTCTTTCTCCCGTCAAATTACCGGTTTCTCTGGCGATTTTAAGTGCACACTTGTAGAATTCGATTGCTTTTTCTGTTTTTCCCAGATAATCGTATGTCATCCCTATATTTCCTATAACAGTTCCTTCGCTTTCTACATCTCCTGTTTCACGGGAGATTTCCAGGGCCTGTTCGTAATATTCAATAGCTTTCTCAATCGCGCCCAGCCGGGTATATGCTAATCCCATGTTTTCGAGAGCTAGTTCTTCTCCCTTTCTGTCGCCTACTTCTTTAAAAATCTTTGCTGCCTGCTGGAAATACTTAATAGCCTTTCTTATTTCTCCCAAATGGCTGTAAGCCAAACCCAATTTTCCAAGATCATTTCCCTCTTCCCTTCTATTTCCACCTGCTCTGGAATTTTGAAGATCCAGCTCACAAATTTCTATTGTTTTTTTGCTTTCTTTTATATTATTGTGTGTCAATCCAAATTTTATGGATTTGTTTTTTGCTTCTCGCATACTTGTTCCCCCCCTTACAGGAATTATATTTTTTGTGCGTATTGATCAGGCCGCTCACTTTTCTTTCCTTATTCTCTGTGCTCTTCCTGATAACTGTTTTCAAGCATCCTCCCAACTACAGTCCTCTTTTTTTTAAAAATGCCTTATAACAAGATAAATTTTTTCATTTCGAAAATGAAGATCTGATCAATAAAATTCAAATATGGGCTCTTAATTCTCATTCCCTTTCACAATCGAAAAAATTCTGCAAAAAAAACAGCTTTAGAGCCGCAGTAGATAGCTCCAAGATTCTAAGAAGAAATATTTTTAGTCCTGCTACATGTGAAAAGAACCTGAATTTAGTTTAGATCAACTAAAAAAGTTAATTAAATCAGAGAAGAAAAATTCCCTGATTGTTTAATGTTTAAGTTACCGAACAGCAATTCTAAGCTGCCCGAAGGCTCAGAGCTGCGGTCTTCTGTCAATAATTCTCTTTGCCTTTCCTGCGGTCCTCTCGATGCTGCCTTTCTCAAGGAGTTCGACGTTTGTGCGGATGTTGAGGACAGATTTGAGTTCACGCTGGACATGGTCCTGAACGGCTTTGAGGTCTTTGAGATCGCCGGTGAAGGCGTTTTCTTCGAGTTCGACTTCGATTGTGAGTTCGTCGAGCATGTGTTTGTTGCGGTCGAGGATTAGCTGGAAGTGTTCGCCAACCTCGGGGATCCTTGAGATAACGTCCTGAATCTGGGAGGGGAAGACGTTGATTCCGCGGACGATCATCATGTCGTCGGCCCTGCCGAGCAGGCGGGAGATCCTTGTGGTTGTCCTGCCGCAGTCGCACTCGGATTCGAGAAGTTTTGTCATGTCACCTGTGCGGTATCTGATGTTGCAGAAGCCTTCTTTGTTGAGGGAAGTCAGGACGAGTTCGCCTTTTTCGCCTTCTGCGACCTGCTCTCCGTTTTCGTCAAGAACTTCGACCAGGAAATTGTCGCTCCAGATGTGAAGACCGTTTTGTTCCTGGCACTCGAAGCCGACTCCCGGACCGAACATTTCGGATAAGCCGTAGCAGTCGTAGGCTTTGAGGTTGAGCCTTTTTTCAAGCTGCTTTCTTGTGTTTTCCGACCAGGGTTCGCCTCCGAAAATGGCTGCTTTTAAGGAGAGCTTGTCTATGAGGCCGAGCTCTTCTGCGGTTTCTGCAAGGTAGAAAGCGTAGGAGGGGGTGCAGTGGACTGCGGTTACCCCGAAGTCGATCATCATCTCAAGCTGCCTGGCAGTGTTTCCTGTTGCTGCCGGCACAATCATTGCTCCCATCCTTTCAACGCCGTAATGGAAGCCGAGCCCGCCTGTAAAAAGGCCGTAGTTCATGGCGTTCTGGACGACGTCACCTTTTGAAAGCCCTATCATTGTAAGACTCCGGGCAATTAAGTCCGACCAGGTCTCGATGTCCTTTGCAGTATAGCCGACAACCGTGGGCTTTCCGCTGGTCCCGGAAGAGGCGTGGATGCGTACGATGTCCTCCTTCTTTGCGGCAAAGAGGCCGAAAGGATAGTTTTCCCGAAGGTAGGCTTTGCGCGTGAAAGGCAGTTTACGGACGTCCTCAAGGGTTTTGATGTCCTCGGGAGTGACTCCTGCCTCCTTGAATTTCTGCCTGTAGAAAGGAACATTGTCATAGACCAGCTTTGCACTGTTTTGCAGGCGTTTAAGCTGAAGTCTTCTCAGTTCTCCGGGATTCATTGTTTCGTATTTCGGCTGCCAGTATTTCATTAAAAGGACCTTCTTCTAATTTGTAAAACCGTTCTCCAGTTGTAAATTTTAATGCATGAGTGCCATGCCTCTGCATGTCATGATATCTTGAATAATCTCATGAGTAATATAAAATGTTTGAAAAAATCCTTCTGTACTGTAACCCTTCCCACATATAAATATTGTTGAGGTGAGGTTTTTGGGGTAGAGTTCGAATTAGAAGGGGAGTAAATTTAGTGGGTTCGGATTAAATCCATTGCACTAATTGTTATAATTTCTTATTTTAGTTTAGTTCAGATTTTCCTTTTAGTTCAGATTTTCCTTTTAGTTCAGATTTTCCTGATACTGACTGTTTTCATCTGTTGGTGCCAATTTAAAGGCTTGCAATTTATCAGTAGGTATTTAGAACTTTTGGGTAATATCACTTTTATTTGAATGAGATATTGTGACCACTAAAAAATAAGCTTTAATCTTCCTTCTTTCCCCTCAACTCTCTAAAAATTCTAATCCATGTTATCTGCTTCAATCTTTTTAACCTGACAATGTATAAGGTTTTGTAAGGTCTGCGGAGAATTAGATTTTGTCCAGCTTACGTTGAACCTTTAAAATTATCTCTATAGACTTTACATAACCTCGTTTTCTCTCATTCAAGCGACGATTCCAATTAACAATTCTTCGTCTGCTGACATTAAAATATTGAAAGTTTAATATAATTGCATATATTTTTATATCACGAAGTCAGAAAAAAGATATGGGCTTCCGAACAAGTAAATACTTAATGCCCCCAAGCTGTGTTTACTGAAAAATTAACTTAGCTTTTAAACTACATAAAATAGTCAACTATATTCATGTATAAAATTCAATGAATGAAATTGACTTACTGATGAAATAAGAAGTGGAAACCATGGTAGCAAAAATTAATGCCGACTCCTGTGTTGGTTGCGGAAGCTGTATCGGCGAATGCCCTGCATGTGCAATTTTCATCACCGACGATGATGTTTCATCCGTGATTGAAGATAAATGCAATGATTGCTGTTTATGTTTAGATAAATGTGCGCATGGAGCAATTACCATTACATATGATTCCAAAAAACTTATTTGAATGCATATACTACTCAAAAAATAAGCCAAGTCAGGTTGTCACAAAGGTTAATAAGTTAAACCTGCCAACTTTCTATTTAATAGCAGGCAAGTCAAGATACAAGGATCGTCAAGCTCGGTAAAAGGCGTCAGGTTCATAGCCTGAATAGCAGGATTTCGTGGGTTCGAATCCAATCCCTCGCACTAAATTTATGGGATATAGGTAACTCAAAAAAACGCAACGCAAGTGTGAAGGTAATGCACAACAGTTGAATTTTTAAAGTTGCCCTCATTAAAATTATACTATTTCTCTTTTCACAAAGTTTACTTGGGGAAAATCGAATTTTCTTGCATATTCATATACTTTATATATACAACTGTATTTTTTGCAAAGTTCTCTTAGCCCAAATTAGTTTTCATTTTATAACATATATTTAATTAAAAGTAGAAATTTTAAGCTAGTTATGCATCATACTAAAGCTTTAAAGATAAATTCTTTGTTGCAACGACAGTATTGTTTTTTAATAGGAGATAACAAATATTATATACTTACGCATATTTTTTATAAATTATGACTAAATGTAAAATTATTTTGGTAATTTCGTTAAGTATACTTGCATTACTTTGTATAGGATGTATTGAAAATTCAACTATAAACACAAAGACTACGGTTAATTCAACTGTAGACACAAAGACCATAATTAATACTGATTCAGTGGAAGAGTATGATATTGCAACTGCAAACAATGCTTTTACCTTTGATCTGTATTCAATGGTTAAAAACGAAGATGAAAATGTCTTATTTTCTCCATATAGTATATTTTCTGCAATGGCTGTTTGTTATGATGGAACCGAAGGTTCCACAAAGGAGCAGATGTCAAATGCGTTTTACTATCCTCTAAATAAACTCGTTCTTGAAGAGAGTTCAAAGAAGATGATAGGTACAATTAATTCTAATAATGATGCATACGACCTAGAAACTACAAATGCTCTATGGGTCCTTGAAAACTATACTTTGAATGAACAATATGTTTCCAATGCGAAAAACTACTATGATGGTATGGTAACACCAGTTGATTTTGTAAATGAGCCTGAAGCATCCACAGATACCATTAATAAGTGGGTCGAAGAAAAGACAAACGAGAAAATAAAAAAACTTATTCCTGAAGGTGAAATTGGCCCAGATACACGGTTGGTAATCACAAATACGATTTATTTCAATGGAACATGGGTAAAAGAATTTGATCCTGATATTACAAGAACAAGGTCATTCACTCTTTCAAATGGCGATGAAAAAAGTGTAAGTACAATGCGCATTGTGGAGAAGTTCAACTATGGGGAAGATCAAAAAGCGAAGATATTAGAATTGCCATACAAAGGTGACAACCTGAGCATGTACATAGTTCTCCCGAAAGAGAACAACATTACAGAGTTAGAAAATAATTTTACCCTCAAATATTATAGTAAACTAAAAGAGAATATGAGCACAGGGGATTATGTGGAAGTGTGGATTCCGAAATTTACATTTAAAACAGAAGCTGAACTAAAATCTCCATTAATAGAAATGGGAGTCGTTGATGCTTTTAATCCAAACGCAGCCAATTTCTCAGGAATAACACCAGACAAGAGCTTGGCAATATCAGAGATTTATCATCAGGCATTTGTAGATGTGCATGAAAAAGGAACTGAAGCTGCTGCAGCAACAGGGGCCATAATATTAGAAGAAGAAATAGAATACACATGGGAGTTCAAAGCAGATCATCCATTTTTATTTATGATAGAGGATAAGAGAACAGGTTGCATACTTTTCATAGGCAAAGTTGAAAGTCCTGAATATGAGAAAATGTCATAATGGCATTTTCTCAAGTATTTTTCTCATCTCCTTATTTTCCAATGTATATTTTTGAATGGAAAGTATAGGTAATTTTTACTGAATTTTATAACGGAAGTTAAAACTTCATTTTCATTATATATCCATTTTACAATTTCTCTTGATGTCGTTTTACTACTTTACTGTAAAATTTACATTTTTACATTTTAAAGTAAAAGTATACACATTTTTACTTTTGACTTGAGACCAATGCTTCCCACTTATTCACCCTTTCCAGAACATGGGCCTCAAGAGTAAACGGTTTATCTGACTTGGCAATCTGCTTCATGTAATGTAAAGTACCTTTGGAAAACCCTAATTTCTTCCAATCAACATAAGAAATATTGAGGATCTTTTGTCTTATTTCATAAGAATCAACTCTCTCTATTTCATATTCAGGCTTAACGAAATCCAGTTTTTCCTTTTTGGTAGTAAGATAATGGGCTAATTCTCTTACCTTCAAAAAGATAACATAACTCCATGTGCTTTCTTTACCCTGGTAATTTACTTTTTCATTCAACATACTTGAAAACTCATTAACAACCTTCCTGGCTCCTGCAGGTTTTAGCCTGAGATTGTAATTCTCAGTCCTGATAAAGTCTTTACTTTCCATAGCTCCGCTTTCAATCAGGCTGATAACTGCCAGATCCACAAGGAACCTAAAGGCTCCTGAAGGTCAGAAGCCAAGCTGTTCTTACTTGGGGTCATTTCATGCAAAAAAAACCTACATGAGCATCCAGACCTACAGAATTAATGTTTTACATTTTGCAGTAAAACTATACACTTTTTACTTTTGGCTTGTTTAGTAAAAATGGGACGTATGTTGCTGTCAGTGTATGTTTAAACTTTATGGACATTACTATCTAAAGATACACACAGTATAAAAGGAATAAGATCCAGAAAGGAGAAGATCCAGGAGTATGATATTATTGAACGAAGCTCTACTCATTGCTCCCTGCGGAATGAATTGTCGCATTTGTGCGGCTTACTTGAGGAAGAGGAACAAATGCCCGGGCTGTAGAATTGAGGCTAACAAACCTGTTACTCGAGTAATATGCAAAATAAAAACATGTGAAACTTTAACAGAAAACAAATTAACATTTTGTTTTGAATGTGAAAATTTTCCTTGCAAGAATTTAAAGCATCTGGATAGAAGGTATCGTACCAGATACGGCATGAGTATGGTCGAAAACCTAGAAAACATTAAAAAATCTGGTATAGAGGAATTTCTAAAAAATGAAAAAATAAGATGGACATGCACCGAATGCGGAGGCACAATCTGTGTTCATAAAGGCAGTTGCTATAGCTGCGGGAGGAAAATTTGAATTGAAAATTTTATCTCTGGAGGTTTGACAAACTCTAATTTAGCAAATATTACCATCCATATCAATTGTCGTCCACACTAATTACGGTTAATTATCGTCCACACTAATTACGGTTAATTATCGTCCACACCAATTACGGTTAATTATCGTTCACATCAATTACGGTTAATTATCGTTCACATCATCAGTTGCTTGCAATTTCCTGCACCTCTAATATTTTTGAGGCATCATAAGTAAACTTTTCATACTGGCGTGGGGATATAAGCTGTATAAATAAAAATAAGGGGGCTGCTGGAATTGGTTTCTTCCAAAATTACTGCTGTTTTTTCTCTGGTTGCATTCGCGGTTATTCACAGCCTGACTGCGAGCCTGCCCTTCAAACGCCTGGTCATGAGAGTTGCCGGTCCCGAAGCAGAAAAGCTCTATCTGCCGGCATACAGCCTTACTGCGGTGCTGACGATATTGCCGCTTATCTATCAGCTCTACAAAAATCCTGGGCGGGTTCTTTACAAAATATCTTCGCCCTGGCGCTGGCTCATGGTCGGCGGGCAGTTGGTTGCCGGAACGCTTGATCTTGTGGCTTATCTGGATGCTCCGCACCGGTTCAAAGTAAGTTCGCAACTCGCTGGCTCACAGGCTTCTGAGGCAAATTCCCTGAAGATCCGGGGTATTTACAGGTGGGTAAGGGATCCTTTCCTGCTCTCGGGACTGGTCATGATATGGCTCACTCCCGTCATGACTGTCAATCTGCTTATCGTATACATTTTGACTACAATATACTTTTATCTGGGATCTCTTCACTGGGAGAGAAGGCTGGTGGCGCAGTTCGGTGACGAGTACAGGGAGTATCAAAAGCGGGTTCACAGGATAATCCCGGGATTAAGAGGAAGCGTTAAAGAATCTGATCAATCCTCTGTTAACATATAAAGGTAAATATAATTGAGATATAATTGAAATATAATTAAGACCAAGCTTAACGTAAACCAGGAAATACCATAAACCATGCGAAAGTAACAGGGAGGTTGGTCAAAGCTTATGATAAAAGCAGGCAGTTCTTTTTTTCACAATGGAAAACGCGGTACTATCGGCGCTGTAATCGTTCTTAAAGGAGTGCTTTACATGATTACGGTTTCTCACATATTTCGGGGAGAGGGGGACCGCCTGACAGTTAATGGAATGGAACTTGTTGTTACCGGAATTTTGAAAGATTATGATTTAGCCCTGATAGAGCTTCCTTCTGGCACTGCGGCCGAAATCACCGAGTTTGGCAGCCCGGCAGAGCTGGAACTGGCTGAGCTTATCAATGATACCCGTACCATCCATTATTGCAGAGTGGTTAATTCAGGAGCTTCACTGCTTTTCCTGGGTTTCCAATGCCATGATATGCCGGAGCCGGAGGATAGCGGCTCTCCTATCGTGCAGGGGGGAAAGGTGATAGGGATAATGTACTCGGTAACACTTGACACCTGCATGGGAATGGCAGTTTCATCTAAAATTCTCCGCAGCCTGGAAGTATAACGATGCTACGAGTATGAAACCCTAATTTCACATTCGATTTTACTTCTTTTTTATCTTAGCTTCCCTTTTATCTTAGCTTCATTTCCTCTGCAGATAAAAAGCGATAGGAAAACCGACCAGAGTAGGAATCCAGAAAGAAAACACCCTGTATCCGAGTACGACGACTACAGCAACCGAGCTGGGTACTCCAAGTCCGGTATACAGGGCAATCATCGTGCTCTCCACAACTCCGACTCCTCCGGGGACTACAAAAGCCATTTTTCCGAAGAGCAGGGGAAGCCCGTATCCTATAAGCAGGACTTCGAGCCCTACCGGATGCCCTGCGGCTATAAAAAATAAGTAAAGAGTCAGCGCGTCAAAACCTATTGAAAAGGCTGCCAGCAGCGCCGGGAACTGCCAGCCTCCATCATGGAGTATATCAAGGGCTGTAAAGAGCCTGTTTACCGAGTTCTCGGTTGAAGTTGGGGTAAAAGGTCTGCGTAGAAGTCTTGCGAATGAAGATGCTATTCCTAGAGCTACGGTTTTAAAACGGGCCCTGTGGTTTCTTCCCCAGCTTACTGTTGCAACTCCAAAGCTCAGTATGCTAAGGATCAGGAGAAAGGCATAAAACTGTATGGTGGAGAGTTCGTGAGCTAAGAGCAGGTGGACTATCCCGGCTGCTGCCAGTAACGTTAAAATTGCATTATTGAATATGGTGGGCAACGTGCCTGCAAGCCCCGAACCCTCTGCGCTTACTCCGGATTTTCGTACCCAGCTGTAAGTAGCTGCTGCATTTCCTAAAGTACCCCCTGCAAGCATCCCCATGCTGGCTGCAGCGAGAGTTATGCCAGCTCCCTTTAAGATGGAGAGTTGCTGGTTAACTATTGCCAGAATCGAATTTATGAGATACCCGTATCCTATGTAACTTGTAGTCTCGGCAACGGCAGCGAGCAGTACAGCCCATAAAGCCATTGTCCTGATAACCTGAAGGGACGATTCAACCGAAGCAAGTTGGGGAAGGACCAGATGAACAGCCAACCCCAGGAAAATAAGGGTTGGAAGGTAATGGCCCACCCTTAGGGCAGGGGGCTGAGGAGAAACCAGGATTTTATGATTATTGTTTTTATTTTCCGGCACCTGTAAAACTTCCTGTTCGTTTATCTCCATTTACAATCCTCTGAATCCGAATATCCGTTTTCATCTTATTTTGCGTTTTCTGACAGAGCTTTTGACATAAATATGAGATGAGAGCTTTGATATATTGAAATAAATGCAATGAATTAAGGACGAAAGTGTTTCATGCGATGAAGTAAGACGCGATAAAGTGAGCATGAAACTGTTTCCTGTAAATCATCACAGCTTTTAATTATTATTACGGAGAATTCTTTCCCATGGTAGAGACTGTATATATTATTTTTCTCTTTATTTACGCTGCGCTTAATGCAGTTTCATTCACCCTGTACGGGCTGGATAAATCTAAAGCGAGAAAGAAAATTTGGCGGATCCCGGAAAAAACCCTTCTGACTATTTCCCTTTTCGGACCTATCGGTGCCTGGTTCGGAATGATGCAGTTCAGACATAAAACCCAGAAACCCATGTTTAGATATCTTGTGCCGGGGTTTGTTGGAGTTCACCTCCTGCTGGTGCTCTGGCTAAACCTGTAAACCTGTATAGGGGCCTGATGGCCGCATAGAATCGGTGAAAGCGGGCTGGAAAACTGGAGATACAGTGTTACATTAATTTATTTTTTTGTAAAATGTTTTTTATACTATTTTCTGCATAAGATAAGAGGCATCACAGTTTTCATTCCTTATCCTGGATGGGGGGTAATACTCTGGCGATAGGTTTTGGGAACTGTAGATAAATGGGGGACTGAGGAATTTGGATTACCTGGGAATAAAGCGTTCCCGGGAATTAAAATAACCTGAGGATAAAGAGGAACCGGGAAACAAAGACAACCGGGAGATAGAGGTAACCGGTGTAAAATAGTGGGGTTTAAAGATAACCGGGTTTAAAGATATCTTAAACTATTCTTGTACTATTTTAAATTTATTTGGGGAGTTTTAATGGCAGGTAAAGACAGGATCAAAATTGCCATTGCAGGGGTTGGAAACTGTGCAAGTTCGCTTCTGCAGGGGATTGAATATTACAGAAAAAATGAGGATGCAGATGCGATCGGCCTGATGCATCGGGACCTTGGAGGCTACTTCCCGTATGACATTGAAGTGGCAGCAGCTTTCGATATCGACCGGAGGAAGATTGGAAAGGACGTATCCGAAGCAATTTTTTCCCTTCCGAACTGCACAACAGTTTTCTGTCCAGATGTGCCGAGGACAGGCATTGAAGTTAGTATGGGGAGGGTTCTCGACGGCTGTTCCGAACATCTTTTCAATTATCCCGAAGAGTGCAGGTTCCTGCCCGTGGAAGGGGAGGGGGCAACAAAAGAGGAAGTAGTAAGTGTCCTGCAAAATTCTGGAGCCGAGATTCTTGTAAATTACATGCCTGTGGGTTCCGAAGAAGCTGCCCTATTCTATGCCGAATGCGCCCTTGAAGCCGGCTGTGCCTTTATCAACAATATGCCTGTTTTTATTGCGAGCAACCCTGAATGGGCAAAACGCTTTGAAGAAAAGAAGCTTCCGATCATCGGCGATGACATCAAGTCCCAGCTCGGAGCAACCATAGTCCACAGGACTCTTGCCGACCTTTTCAAAAAACGGGGAGTAAAACTCGAAAGGACATACCAGCTCAACACAGGTGGAAACACCGATTTCCTGAATATGCTAAACCGAAACCGGCTTGCGTCCAAAAAAATCTCGAAAACCGAAGCCGTGCAGTCCGTGCTTGCCGAGCGGCTTGAAAACGGAAATATCCATGTGGGCCCGAGTGACTATGTTTCCTGGCAGAAAGACAACAAGGTCTGCTTCCTGCGGATTGAAGGCAAACTCTTCGGAGATGTGCCCATGAACCTTGAATTAAGGCTATCGGTAGAAGACTCTCCAAACTCTGCCGGGGTCGTAATTGACGCTATCAGGTGCTGCAAACTTGCACTGGATAGGGGGAAAGGCGGAATTCTTTATCAGCCGTCCGCATATTTCATGAAACACCCTCCAAAGCAGTATCCGGATGATGAGGCATACCTTATGATTGAAGAGTTTATTGCAGGAAATCAGTAGTAATAGAAGCACTTAACATAAATGTAATAAAAGTGCTCCTAAAATGCAGCTGGTTTTATAATGGCTGATTTTGTAATTAGCCGATACTGTACGGGGCAGGTAAGTTTGTTGAAAAAGGTTCCTTCTGAGATAAGGAGTAATCTTGACTCCTGGAGCCTCTTTTAGTTTACATGGAAATAAACGCCTCCGCCAGCTTATCTGGCGGCCCTTACCATAAAGAAGAAAAACAGATTTGAAAGAGAAATAAGACCGGAATATCATCTCTTTGACCTTAGGATTCTCTTTCAAACTTGCAAGCTTTCACAGAAGTTTTTACACTCCCTCTGTCCCTTTATTCTTTTCCGTCTTTTTGGAAAAGGCCGCTCTCCTGCATCGAGCGGGATAAGAAAGGTTCAAGATAGCGAATATGGTTGAGTGGGTCAAAGATATTGTAATTTAGTCCTCTTGAGAGGGGAAAAACGTGGCGAAAAGGATTGGTGGCTACCGAATAGCAACTCGGTGTTCGTAACCGTGAGAGTTATTTTTAAAATTTTCTTGTGATTTCTATGTGCCTTTCTCAGCTTTAATGCGGCCCGATTTTACCGCCTCCTTCAGTGCCTGATAATCGCGTTTTGTCTGGTCGGCTAGGCTACGGCAAAATCGGTTATCGCCTCACAAAAAGCGTCACTTTTGCCGATGTATCCTGAAATGCAGGCTGCATCCCCCGTTCTGGCGTGGGCTCGGGCAAGGCAGACACTGCACACCTTGAGGTATGTTTCCAGGCCGGGTTCTTGAAGGGAATTCAGGTCAAAAGAGCTCTTCATGTCTTTCAATTGGCGCCAGTAGTACTGGATTCCGGTTTTTGGATCTTCGATCCATCCCAGAAAGATATCACTGGCTGCCTGCATAAGCTTCTGTCCTACAACCACGCGTCGTGCGTTGCCGGCGTAATCTTTTTTCTCGACATAGGGTTCCAGGACCGACTGTCCGGCTTCTTTCAGCTGCAGTATCAGAGCTTCATCTTTATTCGCGCCTTCGAGATGAAATATAATTATAATACAGCGCGTTCCAATGCTCCCAATGCCTCCTACTCGCAAAGCTCCGTCCGAGATCCTAAAGTGTGAGACTAGCCGATGCCTTTCCGCGGGCAGGGTGTTTATGAAATCCCGGTACAGGTTTTCAACGTACTGTTCTGTTATTCCGGCTTTTTTTTCTTCGGGCAGTATCTCACTCAGACGTGCAAGCAGGGGGTGAATTGTTGCGAATTTGCCTTCTATTGTTGACAACCTTGGTGAGCTTCACCATCGTATGCTCCTGCGTACTCTCGCGTGCCTTCCTACCCGCCTTCCGGGCATTTTTCCCGGCTCTTTTTGAGGCCTGCTCAAAGACCTCGAGGACCTTATCCACCTCCACGGTAATACCACAATCCAGGAAGGCAGTCTGGGAAAGACGTTCTATGGCTCTGCCGTAATATTTACCGACAACATTAGCCAGTTTTCGGTTTACCGAATCTCCAAACCCGTTCTCCCTTCCTGCAATCACCGAGCTGGCTGCAAGGCGCTTGAGATCCCATTCCCAGGGACCGGGATTAAGTCTCATCAAAATCGTTAATGTCGAAAACCAGTTTGCGTTCAGGGGTTGCAAAAATGCCGAAGTTTAAAAGGTGTGCATCCACGCAGAGCTGCACCTGGAGCCCGGTCACCGGAGTTGTAGCAAGGTCGGATGCCATCACAGCAGCCGAACCTCGCATGAAGACAAAGGGTGATGCCAGCATGCGGCCGTATTTGATAGGCAAAAGGTGTTCAAGACGGGTCCTGTCCTGTTCCTGAAGCAGGTCAATTAGGTCTGGAAGGATTGGGTATCCAGGTCCCGTGACTGCTGCGGGGCACCTGCTCTTTGAGAACCCTACCCATGTCCCGAAGCTCTTTGGTAGTATTCATCCTGTCATTTACTGACACTTCTAATCCCCCTTAAGTGTAGACTACCGTTTTTCGAACTCATTTTTGGTTACTTTAAGTTGCATTAATCGTCATTTATATATACTGAAATATGTAAACGTTGTACCCGGGCAGAGGGAAAGGTCCGGTTTAAAAGCCGGGGAGAAAAAAATGAAATATTCATTTACGTCTTCTCTGTAAGATCAATCAGTTGAGGAAAAGGAGAGCCTACCTGTAAGCATCGAATTACCTGCAAGTATCGAATTTTCATAGCATCAAACATCTTTAATCATCAAATATCTTTAGGTTGAATACTTTTTATTCCCGCCAGCTCCTCTCCATTTTCTCGTACAGTCCAAGTAAATTATTTCGTGTGACCTTGAAATATGGGTGGTCGGGCCCGTATTCTTTTTCGATTATGTCCAGGGCTTTTTCGTAGAGGTCGATTGCGGTTTCGTATTCTCCCATGCTTTCATGGAGGCCTGCGAGGTTGTTCAGGGTTGTGCCGACATCGGGGTGGGTGGGGCCCAGCGTGTTTTCATAGATTTTGAGGGCGCGAGAGTAGAGAGGAAGAGCTTTTTTGTGCTGGCCGAGGATTCTGTACAGTTCTCCAAGGTTGTTTAAAGTCTTGGCAACTTCGGGATTATCCGGGCCCAGGATCCTTTCACGGATTTCGAGGGCTCGCGTGTAAAGTTCAAGGGCTTTTTCGTAGCGGTTTTTCTGGACATAAACGCCTGCGAGGTTGTTAAGGGTTGTGGCAAAGCCTGCATGTTCGGTTTTCCCCAGTTTTTCCATGATCTCAAGGGAGCGTGTATAGAGAATCATGGCTTTTTCATACCGTGTTGTCTGGAAATAAAGCAGGGCAAGGTTGGTCAAAGTCTGGGCTATCTGGGGGTGTTCATTTCCGTATATCTTTTCCTGGAGTTTCAGGGCCTGACCGTATCTTTCCTCGGCTTCCTCAAGTTTGCCCATTTCCGAGAGAAGCACTCCCAGATTGTTCAGGGTGCCCGCAGTATAAGCCAGGACTTTTCTATTCTCCGGCTCCTTTTCTTTGAGTTTTTCGAGCAACCCGAGGGCGCGGATGAAATGCTCTTCGGCTTTTTCGGGCTTTTCCATTCCCTGATAGTAAAAAGCCATTCTATTAAGCGTCCTGACAGTTCCCAGGTTCTCAGGACTCAGAAACTTTTCCTGAATTTCAAGAGCCCGGTTATAATACAGAAGGGCTTCTTCGGGCCTGTCCATCACATTGTAGAGGATTCCAAGTTCACTGAGCGTGTCTCCGGTCTCAGGTCTGTCCTGCCCTAAAGTTTTTTCCCGGATTCTGAGGGCTTTTAAATACAACTTCAGGGCTTCTTCGAGCTTTCCCATGTACCGGTAAATTCCGCCAAGCCCGTTCAATACAGCTGCAGTTCCCGGAGATTCCGGGCCGAGTTCCCTTTTCGCACTATCAAGCAGCTCTTCGTATATGGGTAAAAGCACTTCCCAGGTTGCAGACCTGTAGAACGGCTCGGCTGCACCTATAAACCAGCTTATAAGTTCCTCAGGCCCCAGCACCTCTTTTGCATGCCTGAAAGCTTCCTTTAAGCTGATTTCATCTTCCGGTGTGAGCAGTTCAGGATCCAGATCCTTTAACCTCTGATTATATCCTTCAAACAGGATCCTGTGGTTTTCTCCCTTTGACTCTTTCTTTAACTCTTTCTTTTCTTCTTCCTTTTTCACGTCTCTTTCCTCATTCTCAATAAAACCGCTTTCAGTAAAAATTTCCGCTTTTGCCGAACCTTCCCTGGAATTAGCCGTAAATCACCCCTCCTGAATGAAAAGCAGAATAATTAAGATCTTTAATGGAACTTCTAACTGGAAATATTCCGGATTGATCCATATATAGGCTACCCCAAGCTATATTAGTGTATCACAGAGATTAAGGTACATTCTTACCATACAACTTTATTCGCTATACCACGTCCTTCTTTTTATACTCGACGCAGTATAGCGATCAAATAACTTAATTCCCTGCCCTCATCCTTTGACTATACCAGTGTAGCTTTTCCGGGTGAGGCCGACTTCATAATCACGGGGGACCTGAATGCTGAAGGCTCTTTATTTGCCTTTTAATTTTTCTTCATTGTTTCCTTTCTTTTCTCTACTTTTCTTTTTTCACTTTCTCCTACTTTTTCTTTTTTCACTTTCTAATTTTTATTCCCATATTCTTCGGATTGTTCCCATTCTTTATAACAGGTTTAATATTCCAATTGCTTTCCATCCTTATTTTTCAAATCATGCATGGATTTCCCTCTCTGACTGCTCTCCTGTTGATCTCCAACTATTCTTCGGGTACTCTCCAGTTATTCTTTTGTTTTCTGGTAATCACCCTTCCTTTTTTTAAGAAAACCAGTTCCATTTACCTGCTGATCCGGCTTTTTCTTGTCAAGCAACAAAATTTTTATATGTATTGAATTCAATTACTGTTTAAATTTTAAATTTTAATAAATTCTGTCTTATCTGGGAAATAAGAATAAGATAGTTAACTTACGTTATGGTAAGTTTTTGGAAATGGGGAAAACGACGGGGTCTTTATATAATTATCTAAGGGAGTCTGCCAAAGATACTCTTTGCTTTTCGCTCTGGAGATTTGGGAGTGTATAATCCACTTTATGGACTTATAGAAGCTCATAGAGATGTAGAAGCCCGCTATATTATCTCAGGGTTCGGAAAAAAGGGTCAATTTGCCAGAAGCATCTGTATTTTGCCAGGTCTCTTAATATATGCAGGTTGAGGGGTCATGGAAATGAAAAGTATACTTGTAGTTGAGGATAGTCCTGTAATTCTGGAACTCATCAGTTTTTTTCTTACCTCTTCTGGCTATGAGAGCAGAGAAACCGGGGACGGGTTTGACGCTCTCAAAATTGCTGAAGAAAATAGGTTCGATCTCATACTTCTTGACAAACAGCTACCGGGATTTGACGGGCTTGAAGTCCTGAAAAAAATCAAAAAGATTTTTGAAATCCGGAAGACGTCTGTAATTGCCCTTATGGCTCATGCCATGCAGGGAGACGAGGACAGGTTCTTAAAAGCAGGATGTAACGGCTATATCTCAAAGCCCATTGATATCGACAGATTCAAATTAATCTTAGATACCTGCACGGGTGGTTACCAGGTATTGTGAAATTTACACAGGTTCTGGTCCTTTAAGGGGGATATGGGATGGAAAATATTTCAAAGTCGCCGTTTATGAAAAAGTCCAATGAACTAATATTTATTCTGGTTCTGGGCTTTATATTTACACTGGTAGCTTCCAACTATAATCTTTTTGAATCTGTCGTATTGTTTGTTGAGGAGTACAACCTTGATGGACTGGGGCTTCTGCTAATTCTTTCGATATATACTTCTTTTGGAATGGGAATATTTTCTCTCGGGAGATGGATGGAACTTGAAAATACCCTCACACTTTACAGGAAAGCAGAAGAAGATCTCAGGGAAAAAGATCAGATGTACCGGGCTCTATTTGAGATGTCCAATGATGCTGTTATTATTTCGGACGGAAAAAAGGTCCTGGACATAAATAATAAAGGTTGTGAAATTTTCGGTTTCCGGGAAGAGAGGCCACTTAATGTTTCTCTTATCTCCTTCATTCCACCTGAGTACCTTTCCGAGCTTCAGCAGGCGCTTAAGGAAACTTTCAAGCAGGCTTCTTCTTGTTTTGAAATGAGGTACCAGAAAGCTGAAGGGGAAATTGTTGATATCGAGGTCAGCCTGTCCCTTATCGACAGAAATAATAATATAATTCATATTGTAGCCCAGGACATTACCGGGGTGAAAAATGCGGAAAGGTTGGAGCAGGAGAATCGGGAAAGGTTCAAAACCGTCCTTGACAACACCCTTTGCAGTATCCTGCTGATCGAAGCTTCCTCCCGAAAAATTGTAGATGCAAATCCGGTCGCCCTGAAAACCACGGGTTATTCCGAAAAGGAACTTATAGGAATGGTCTGCAGCCGGTTAATCTGCCAGGCAGGGGAAGAAAGGTGTAACGTGCCATCGCTGGATCCGGCAGGTGAGCTCTCTGAGAGTATCCTTTTCAAAGCCGGAGGAGACAAAATATCTATCCTCAGAAACGTTGTGCCCGTCTCAATAGGAGGAAACGGGTATTTTGTTGAAAGTTTCATTGACCTCTCCGAACGTAAAAAGGTTGAAGAAGAGCTTCTGCAGGCAAAACTCGCAGCCGAAGGAGCAAACCGTGCAATGAGCGAATTCCTTGCGACCATGAGCCATGAACTGCGTACCCCTCTCACTGCCATAATTGGTTTTTCAGAGCTAATGCTTGGAGAGGCAACAGGCGAGTTTGACGAACTTAACAGAAAGTTTCTTGGGCATATCTCAAACAGCGGAAAACATCTGCTTTCGCTCATAAACAGTGTCATTGACCTTTCCAGGATCGAAGCCGGGAAAATGGACCTTGAACCTGACTTTTTCTCCCTTTACGATATTTTTGCCGATACAAAGAGTATAAGCTCTCCTCTTGCTCTGAAGAAAAATATTTCTATGGATTTCAATGTGGAATCAGATTTCCTTATCTATGCCGACAGGACTCGTTTCAAGCAGATAATGTATAACCTTGTAAGCAATGCAATAAAGTTCACTCCCGCAGGAGGCTCGGTTGAAGTCGTGGGTAGGAGATCCGAAAACAGGATCAGGGTTACGGTATCCGATACCGGGATAGGGATTTCACAGGATGAGATAAAACATCTTTTCAAGCCCTTCAAACAGATTAATTTTGCCCTCAGCCGTGAATACGAAAGTACCGGCCTTGGCCTTGTGCTATCCAAGAATTTCGTAGAGATGCACGGGGGCAGGATCTGGGTTGAGAGCGAACCCGGGAAAGGTTCAACCTTTACTTTCGAAGTGCCCGTAGAAATCCTGAACTCCGGGGAGAAGATGAAAATCCCTGAAATTTGCGGGATAAATGGAGCAAATAATTTCGAAATCCCTGCCGAAACAGGAGAAGCAGGTAACTCCGAAATAGGAAGTCAGACAGAAAAATCCGAAGAAAAAGACTTCGTGGAGATTTTTGAGCCTGAAGGCTCAGACGGTTCCGAGCCTCTTGTGATGATTGTCGAAGACGATAAATTGTCGAGGGAACTGCTCATCTTCACGTTAAAGGAAGCCGGCTACAGGGTAGTCCGGGCTTTAAGTGGAAAACAGGCCCTGTCCCTTGCTCAGAAGTTAAATCCCTTCGTAATCACTCTGGACCTCATGCTGCCTGAGATGAATGGATGGGACGTGCTTAAAAACCTGAAAAAAGACAGTGAAACTGCCGGAATTCCCATACTTCTCCTCTCGATCGATGAACGGGATGAGTGCAACATGGTCTGGGGTGCATTTGACCATCTTGTCAAGCCGGTTGAAAAATCAATCCTGCTTTCAACTCTGGAGCGTTTGAATAAGAAAACGAAGAAAGGGTCTCCGAAAATTCTGATCGCGGATGACCAGGAGGATATGGTTGAACTTATGGTTTCCCTGGTTAAAGAAGAAGGTTACATTATCAGTAGGGCATATGGAGGAAAGGAAGCAATTGACAAGGCATTAACAGAGCTTCCAGATGCTATAATTCTGGACCTGATGATGCCGGAAGTATCGGGTTTTGAGGTTATAAGGACCCTGAAGAAAGACCCTGAGACCGTGGACATCCCTGTCATCGTCTGCACTGCAAGAGACCTGAGTGCCGAAGAAACGGAGTTGTTGAACAGCAATGTTTCGGTCGTGATGCAAAAAGAGGATTTAAATAAACAAATACTTATGCAGCTAATCAGGAGCCTTGAATCAAGGGAAGAGGGTTGCAGGACATGTATCCTTTCGGCACCTCGGGAAGACCGAAGTTTCTGCAAAGCTGAAGAATAATCCTGACAGAAATAAATGGCTGAATTGATCCTAATAGTTGAAGCGATCCTAGCTGAAACGGCCTGAATGGCTGAATCCATCCAAATAGCTTAAACGGTCTGGATGGCTGAATCGATTACAAATAGCTGAAATGACCCGGATAGATGGGGGATCTGAAAAAGAATTTTTCGGATTAAAGGCGCTGGAAAAAAAACCTGCTGGAAAAAATTGTTTGAAAAAGAAAAGGAATAAAAAGCAAAATCCTTTAAGTTAAGAACCAGAAAAAAGGCCTTATCTCTTTTTACCAGACGCCGTTATTTTTCAGGGTAGCCAGAATGTTGGTGAATTCATTGTTGAACCTGCACTTACGGAAATCCGCAGAGCCCAGGATATTTTGCTTTATCGCCTGCAGCCCTATCAAAAGATTTATGTCGTTACTGTATTCAAATTCCTCTCTGGGGGCTGTGATGTTTTCCGCAAGGATTTCAAGGAGTTTCGGATCAAGGTCATCTGTGATATAGGTATCCAGAATCAGAAGATCTGAAATTCTTTTGTAAAAATCAATCAGGTTCTGGTACTCAGATTTCGGATAAGCCTTTGATACCTGTTTTTGCCTGTTGAGATAAATCAGATACCTGCAGATTGTGCTTACAAGAGTCTCAGTGATTTCTTTTTTAGGGAACTCGATCGGGAATCTTTTTAGCATTCTTGCGTTCAGATGGTTATTTTTCTGCATTTTTTCACGGTGCCATATCTCAGGTAGAGCCCTTGCTATAGCAGAGTTAAGGACAGCTGTGACATAATGGTAGAGTGTAATATCCCCAAGCACAACTCCTATGCCATCTGCAAAAACATGGCTTCCGGTCGCATCGTAGGAAGCATGAAGCTGGCAGTGGTTAGTAATAATTATTTTGGGCGTTTTAATATACTGCAGAAAACTTTCGTTTTCCAGCCGGTAACATTCGACAGAGTCCAGTTCCTGCTTTTCGGTTCCTGCTTTTTGTTTTACTTCCATTAGCTGTTCATAAGCCGCAGGAAACTTTGTTTTCAACTCTTCCGGTTGAAAGATTCTGTATTTCTTCCTTATTTCATAGCCCAGGATCTCATACGGCAGCAGAAACCGGTGCTGCGAGGGATGAACGGCAAATTCATTCGAAGAAGAACCATCCACATAAGGATGCATAAGTTCTTTTTCAATACTCACCTGTGCTACGCTTATATTTGTTTGCGGGTTTCCATAGCTGTTGGACGCATCGGTGCAATATTCTCTCGAAAGGCTTGTTTCGCATAAAAAATTATTTTCCGGGGGTACACCTTCAAAAACTTCTATTGAAATGTCTTCAAGGGTTCTAGGTATTTTGCTCAACCTTTCGACAATATCATCTTTACTCCAGAACATATATTCCACTTTGTTTTTCAACTTTGGTTTTATATATAGGGAGTTCCAGGTAATTCTCTTTTCTGCCATCAGCTTCAATCTCAGAAAAAGCTAAAATTTTATTTTGAGACCTTTTGACTTTTGACTGTATGGGATATCTGGATCAAAACTTTAAATATATCTCTTTATATAATAATTTATTCATTAGGTCCCGGTTAACAATTGGAGTCAATTTTTTCCCTGCCCGGCAAACAAATCAGAACTGTAGCCATCACGCTGTGAAATTATAGTCATCAAAACAGCTAATTTTTGAAAATTGGAACAAAATTACCAGGTTTACATTTCGGAAAAGACTTCTAACGCCTTTCTTGCGTTTTCAAGCATGTTATGATTGTTATTAAAATAAATGTAGACTTTTTCCGGCTCAAATACATCGATTTTCCGGGCAATTTCTTTAATTTCTTCCTGCGTATAATTGTAACTGTACCAGCCATCTCTTCCGTGCATTCGCATATAAACGATTTTTCCTGGAAATATCCGGTTCCTGTAATCCGGCGAGTCTACGGATACCAGGGTCACCTTTTTCAGAAGTTCCGCACACAGCTCATTGTTTCCGAGCAATTCTTTATTCCTTATTTCCAGAGCAAACCTTTCCCCAAGCCCTGTTTCTTCCGCAAACCCGAGCGCTTTTGCAGCATCATCGAACTTCGGCGGCGCCTGAAAAAGGTAGAAATCGATCCGATGGTCCAGGGGTTCAAAAAGTTCCCGAAAATTTTCCCAGGTCTCAAGAGCACTTTCCCCGAACTGTCGCCAGTGGGTTACGGACCTGTGGACTTTTATGCTCCACCTGAGTTCTGCCCCCTTCGTGCTCCAGTTCAGTATATTGTTTGAAGAAGGAAATCTGTAAAAACTTGCGTTGAGCTCTACGGAATTAAGCCCCGAGTTTTCCACAAACCAGTCCAGATTTTTCTTTTTATTCCACTCATAGTACCAGCCACTTGTACCCACAAATGCATCCATATAATCCCCTTACAGGTATCGGGCATGCTGATAGATGTAGCTTTTGTCTCTGAAGACTCTGGATTATAAAGGAGTGAAGGTTCGGAAAAGTAAACTCAGGTAATGTAGAAGAGATTCAAAACCCCATGGCAGGTGCATGTCGTGGCTATGAAAAAAGCCTTTTCCTTGGGTTTTTCAGACTTTCTAAAGCTCCTTTCTTCCTGAAGTGTACTTACGAATTCCATGATTTCCAGTATATTCTGTTTGAACTCCTCTCCCTTGAGCCCGCCTATTCCCGGCTTCATCTGGTGGCTTTCAAAGACCCAGCCAGATATGGTATTATTGAGTTCCCTGGAATATTCAGTGATGGTTTTCGGTTTATTTCTCCCGAAGATCGGGCATCGATCTCGCGGTCCCGGACAGCCATCCGGACATATTTCGCCTTCCCTTGCGTATGAAAAAAACAGCATTCCATACTCAGGGTAACTGCCTGCGATTACATCTTCGGGAAAAACTGCTGCAAGAGTTTCGAAAAAGGGCATGAGCTCTGAATCTTTAGGTCGGATGAAGAGTTCATTTACAGGTCTGTTTCCCCCTGAAAGATTTATCTCAGAGATCTCTTTTTCAGGAAGATCTGCCTGGCTCCCCTCATTCCACGTTTGCTGCACCGGGAACTTTAAAATGTCTGCAAGTATATATGCAACTGCATGGCAAGGCACGGCAGGGATGATATTTTCAGGGATGCCCAGACTGAGGAGAAGAGGGATGCTGTGCATATCCATCGCGTAAAAGTAGGTTTCGGACTCCTTATTTTCTCTTTTATTTTCTTTTTTGCTTTCTCTTTTATTTTCGCTTCTACTTTTGTCTTCTGTTCCGGGAAGTTGTTCGGCTACTTCTTCCCGGGGGGGAATTTTTGCTTTTTCCCTCAGGAGATTTACAAGTTCGCTCCTGGTTTTAAGAACCCGGGATTCTCTTGATGCAGGTGCGTTTTCGTCCCTGTCGATAATAAGCACGAAGGGAAACCTGTTTTTCAGGGCGTATCGAAGAAAATCTGTGCCGATTTTTCCACCGCCTAGGACGAGGTAATAGTCTTTGATTACTTGAAGGTTTTTGAATGCTTCCATTTCTAGATGAATCGGTGCTGTTTTATCGGCTTGAGCTGCCATTCGAATCCCTCTAAAATATTCTTCAGACATCAAATTCGTTTATCGAGTAAATTCGATGAGCCATTAAGTGTAGTTACGTCTCAGAGGATTATTTTAAATCCTCATTTTTTCTTCTGACTGCTTCTTAGGTCTCTCTTCATCATGCCTGCTGCCAGTTATAAATAGGCCTGCGGCGCTTGCTCCAGCCTTCAAGACCATTTTTCCTTATCTCTTTGAGGTTATGCATTACCGAAGCTTCGCAGCGGGGCTTTAAAGCCTCAAATTTCTCACAGGTTTCAAAAGTCCCGCATTCCCAGCATCCCTCGTAGCTTTTTTCCATGCAGCACTGAATTATCTGGCAGGGCGCTGCACCGCACCCTCCTGAGGTTCTGCAACCTTCGGAACAGGAGTGGTTCATGAGGGCTTCAAGCACGGTAAGAAACGCATCGTACTGCTGAAACTCCGAACCAAAAGGACTTTTTATACTGGCATAACTCTGAAAGTCTATATTCTCAAGTTCCTCTTTAAGTTGCCCCGCGATTTTACTGTGTTTATTCTGAAAATGGATACAATCAGCGCAGTAAAGGCCGCAATAAGCTGTAAGGTCTTTTTCCTCTTCTCCATGCATATGGACAAATCTGCCTTCCTTTTATATAAAAGGGGTAGCAACGAACCTCCATACCAGGTTCAATTTTGTGTTACAATGTTTAAATCCTGATTGTACACTAATATATTTCCTACTGTGTATTTATTGTATCAACATCCGTTTAACGTATTCTTTAATATAATTATATTTTTATTATGTTACTATATTTATTTATTGGTTTTTGCAGTGATTCTGCAAGGACTTTTGTGTTGTAAACAGTTTAAAACACATAGCACAACATTAAAAAAATATTAATTAGAACTATGAATTAATGGCAAACTTGTCTATTTATATTCACGTTGAAAGTCTTTCTTCCGGAAACTTATTATCTTCTTAAGTTTCGTTCCTTATCATATAACAAAAACAGTATAGCCCATCACAAAAACCCACAGCAGAAGCCGTGAACTTCAGGCAGGATATTTCATTCAGTCTCTTATTGATGCCAGATATTCCGCAGGGTCTATGAGATTTTCTGGCTTTTCTTCCGAAAACCAGTTCCCACCTGGGTATTTTCTATGGGAGGTGACGGGCTTATCCTTCCAGAGTTCAAAATGCAGCATGCTTGGGTTTTTATTCTTCAATTTTAGGATATAGGAAAGAGCGCATTCATCTATTTTCGCACAGTTGAGGACCATTCCCACGTATCTTATCAGCTGTCCTGGACTTACCTGTTCTCCTTTTTGTACTATATGCTCTGCAAGTTTTCCATACTTGCAAAATGTCTGAGGTATTTTCGATTATCACGTAATAAGTGGGGTTCCAGTAAGGCAGGATCTCAGGGGAAGTCATAAGAACTCTCCGAAACGGTTCCTCCTTCAATAGAAAAGACTTCAGCTTTTTCGGGGGTATAAAGGTCGATTCCACAGTGGTATCTGTCAGATTGAAAAGCTTTTCTTTACCGAAATTTAAGTTTTTAACTTTCTTTTTTTCATTTTCAATTTGATACATTTATATAATATTACATCAATTTTTTTGTGTTTATTTATGTATAAATCAGGAACAAGGGAACCATTTTTGTACTGAACAATACACGTGATTTCATTCACGGGTAAATCTCCAGTACAATACCTGATTTAATGGGATACCGAATTTAGTGGGGGTAAATGTATGAGCGAAAAGGAATGTAACCTTTCTTTAGACGAACTTCTGAAGTTTGATGGAGTAATGGCAGCCGGGATTTTCAGCCCGGATGGAAAGCTTGTGGAGTACAAATCAAAGACTGAGATGCCAAAAGTGATGGCCGTGATGACTGCAAAGTTCTGCGGAGCCGTGAACATGATGTTCGATGCTCTTGCCAGTGCTTACACGGAGCTCTACAAAATGAACTGGGTACCCCAGAACAACTGGATGTACAGCGGCGGCGATTGGATAGTTATGATTTCGGGTACAAGGGGAGTTTTTGTAGAGAAATCAAAGGCAGATATAGAGAAGATCCTTAAGGGTCTTGGAATGTGTTAACACCGCAAAAAACCTGGCTAGCCTCTTCAGGTTAGCCAATCCTTTTCCGGTGAAACCGTACAACCCAGGATAATCATTTATCCTGAATTCTCACTTGTTAAAGAAAGAAATATTTTATCGCTGTCCTTTTATACCTTTAACAACATAACATATATTGATCCATAAGGTCAGTCCCAGATCTATGAAGAAGACGTACGAAGAAAGTATGTAACTTAAATAGGTAATGACTTGACTAAGTAGTAACTTAACTGAGTAATGACTTAAATAAGCATAACTTAAATAGGCATAACTTAACTGAGTAAAGAACTACATTAAATTGTGGATCAGACCTTATGGGTCACATCAAGACCCTTTTGACATCTCAACTTCTGTTTCCTCATGTTTTGTTTCCTTCTGTTTTCAGATTACTTATGCTATCAGTACTCGTTAATTTTAATTTCGCAAGAATTTCTGAAACAATAGATATTGTAGGAACAATCTTTAGAACCTGAGTTCCCATATTTTAAGCGCATATGTCAGGTTCCGTAAATCTATCTTGCCAGTTGATTACGGTTTTCAAAATTAAATCCTGAGTTATTGTGCTTAAGTTCAAGCACATAATTCGACATCAGTAGAGTTTTATACGCCTAAAAAGGCAGGTTAGAAAGGCATTAAAAATCCCCTGCTTTAACCAAGTTTACATTACTGCCTTGCACTTCAACCTCTTCTAATCGTTCTATTTTTTTATTTCGCCAGATCAACAAGGCAATCATGGAAATCATTAATCCGGAAATAATGAACATCAGGGCAATTACCCTGCCTTCTCCAACTCCAACAATGAAACCGGCTGTTTCAACCAGGAAACCGTCCAGTTCCAGAGGCGGGTTGAAAACTTTATCCGCTAAAAAACCTGCGACTGCAAAAGCTGCGATGGAGCCGAGATAAGTGACCATGGAAATAATTGACCAAACACGCCCCTGCTTTCTGTTTTCAATATTTTTCCGAATCAGGACTTCAATGGAGGTATTAATAAAGGGCAGGGTGCCAAAAAACATGAAGCCTGCCAGAGTAATAAAAATTATATTTGTTGAGAGCCCGGGATTGGCAAAAAATATGCCTGCCAGGAATAACGAGAAAGCTAATGTTTTAACCTGTTTGCTTTTGCAGCCGAATACTCCGAGAAACAGGCTTCCGATCAGTATGCCTGATGCGCAGATTGATTGAGAGATCCCCACTGTTTTTACTGTTGTCAGGCCCAGCAGCATCGGAATAAAAAGGGATTGAAGCAGCCCGACAAAAAAAAGTACGAGCATGGTAGTGAGAACTAGGTTTACCACGCCTCCATTTTTTGAAAACTCTTCAATGTCTTCCTTAAAGTCGGCTATGATATTTTGTTCCGGATGCTTTATTGTCGTTTTTCCTAAAAATTTTCTTACCCATATAACAATAGAGCTGGAAATTAAGAGGGGGCTGATGTCGATTAAAAAAGTAAATTCAATGTCAATTAGTGTCAGTAAAATTCCGGCTAAAAAAGGGGAGATTAAATATCGAGCTGAACTTGCCAGCTGCACCAGCCCGCTTGCTTTGTCGTATTGGGCTTCGGGCAGGAGGTCAGTAATTAGAGCCTTATAGGCCGGTTCCTGAATAGCTGAAAAAATCGAACTCGCTGCAATCCCGAGATAAATGTGCCAGAGTTCGATATTTCCCCTAATCATCATAAAAAATATAAAGAGAAGCCCGAGCGTTGCTCCCAGGTCCCCGAGGACCATCATCAGGCGCCTGTCGTAACGGTCTGCTAGGATTCCCCCATAGGGTTTCAGGAGGAAGGGGGGCAAAAACACGCACATCAGTATAAAGACGTAGCTTGAAGCCGCACCGGTCTGCTGGTATACATATATTCCTAAAGAAAAAATAGTAAGGTCGGTGCCTATTATTGAGATGAACTGCCCAAACCAAATAAAAAGGAATTTGGAAAAAAGGTTTTCGGGTTCATCTATCTTTTTTTCGAGTTCAACTTTCATTTTTTCGGTTTTATCCGTCATTTAGTTAGCCCCGGCAGCAAGACATTCTTTCGAAAAAAACAGCTCGTTGTCCAAAGTAATGATGGCAGCGGCAACAACAGCGAAAATCAGGGTCTCGATACACTTCGTCGTCTGAGATATATTCAGCATCTTCTGAGAGATATTGACAATAAAGTGAAAGAGGATCGCCGCGATAACACTTTTCCCATTTTTTATTCAGATCCAGCTGATAATCACTCCCAGGGGGATGATGCTTACAAAAAAATTCACCCCATACAAGATGTTTTCGTGGAAAATCTCATACTGGTAAGAATTATTGACAAAGATCAGCGGGAAGTGCCAGAGCGACCAGAGTATACTGAAAATAAGAGATGCCGTAAAGTAGGTGTACCGGCTTTGAAGGCTGTCAAAGGCATATCCTCTCCACCCAAGTTCTTCAAAACCTGCAGCAAGCATAAGAAGAAATAGTACAGGGACAAAGCCTGTTGAAAAAGAGAAACCTTCGGCAAGCTGGAACTGCGAGACCGAACCCCCTAAAGGAAGCGAAAGCAGGATAGAAGCCAGGGCAGAGAACGGCATTATTAAGAAAAATGCCGGCAGTATTATTTGGTTGAATCAGCCTGAGGTTGGTGAGCCGGTTAATAAAATCCTTTTTCAAATCTGGGTTTTTTGATGTAAAGATCATAATAAGTGAGATCAGAAAAGGTGCCATCAGTCCGGGCAGCATAAGTAGCATATACAGCCCGCTTTCATCATCCTGAAAACTTAAATACGCCCCTGCAAACCAGAGAACATAGGTCGCTATAACGGTCGCAGCAAAATAGACCCCGGGTTTGTACTTATTATTAAGAATCATTTTTCCTCCAGATTTTAACTGCTACAGCCTGTTCTTGTTTTTTAATTGAAACCAGTTTTGGCAGCCAAAGCTAATAAGATTGCTCCGAATGGTTTTTGATTTTACTGTCTGTGACAAAAAATGCAAGCAATCGTAAAAATCTGTTTAATCATTTTTAATACATATGCTTTCTTATCCAAAATATCTGTGTTTTTATTGAACGATGACGACTTTTTCATAAACGGAGATAAAGAGTTGTTAAGCTGTGTTTTACTGAATATTATCCCGTCCGAAGGATCAGTTGACCGTGAGAAAGTGAAAATTAGCGAACTATTGAACTCAGTTTTCCTGTTGCTTTTTGTCAAGGAGTCCTTAAACTTTATATCGGTACTTGCCATAGTTTTCTATGCTGCAAATCTATATTTTACGGTCCCTTAAAGACAACCTGCAATTCTTGCAAAGCAAAGCTTGTGATATCAATATACCCGAAGTGAACCGGAAATGAAGCCTGTTGAATACGTTAAATGTAAAGCCTTTCCCTGTTCCGATATCAATAAAGGCGGATATCTTGTGCCTGCTGTAGAAGTCAACCCCGAAAAAGTTAAAGTGGTTATGATTGCCGAAGCCCCTCCGGAGAATCCCCTGGACTATTTTTATGCTTCAGGAGAGCCATTTTATCTAAAAACGACTCTTCAGGCATTCAACGATGCAGGAATTCCCGTAAACAGTATTCAGGAAATCCTGGATCACGGGTTCTACCTGACAACAGCACTCAAATGTGCAAAAACCCGGTACGTGATTTCGGCAGATACGGTAAAAAATTGCTCTCTGGTGCTCGAAAAAGAACTTTCTCTGTTCCCTAATGTTGAGGTGTATATGCTGATGGGAGACGTTGCAATAAAGGCTTTTAACTACATCAGCAGGAGGCTCACCGGAAAAAACACGATTCGTTCGGGTTCTACGTATAAGATCAGGAAGGAACAGTTTTTTTACAATGGGAAAAGGGTTTTTCCTTCGTATGTGCAGACCGGGCAGAATTACCTGATTGAGAAATCGAAAAGAATGATGATTGCCGAAGACCTTGCAGAAGCTGCGAAGTTAATTAAGTAAGCGGTTTCGAATGGGTAAGCAGTTTCGTACGGGTAAGCAGTTTCGTACGGGTAAGCAGTTCCGGATCAAGCTTCCCAAATTCGGGTTTTGTGAAGTTTCGGACGAGCTTCGGGTGTTGTGTCAATTAACCGATTCAGAGCCGATTCAAATCAAAAGTTAAAGGGATCAAAGACAAACTGCTCCGCTTTAAAAAATACGTTATTTTCGTTTTTCCCGGTTTTCACACTTTTCTTTGCTCTCCTGTTCTCTGAATTTTAGCCTGAATTCTGTCCCTTTCCCTCTTTCAAGTTCGATACTGCCTTCAATCTGCTCTACAAGGATATTTACAAGTTGAAGGCCGAGAGAAGAGGTATGTTTTAAATCGAGATCCTCAGGAAAGCCGATTCCATTATCCGATACCGTCAGCAAGAACTCCGAGATTTCACAGTTTCCGGGGTGCTTGTTACAACCCTTCTTCTGACTGCTGCCTGTGCGGTGAAGTTTGATCTGGATTTCTCCACTTCTTCCTTCGGGAAAAGCATGCTTTAAAGAGTTAGATACAAGTTCATTAACAATGATCCCCAGGGGGATCCCAGTATCCATTCCGAGAAATGCGCTTTCCACATCCAGTTTTAAGCGAATATCTTCACTTCCTACCAAGTATGACTTGAAAAGTTCAGTTGCCAGTTTCTGGATATATACTTTAAAATCAAAGGTTTCAATATCCGCAGTCTCTCTGGTTTTATAAAGTTCTTCGTGGATAAGGGACATCGAGATGACCCGGTTCTGGCTGTCTTTGAAAGATTCTTTTACCTTTGGATCACTGAAATATTCGGCTTGAAGGCTGAGCAGGGATGAGATTACCTGAAGGTTGTTTTTAATTCTATGATGTATCTCTTTTTTCCTGATTTCCTCCGTTTTTAAAAGGGCTTCTTCTGCTTTTTTGCGTTCGGTAATATCAAGCATTACACCCACAATTCCGATTACTTCCCCGGAGATATTGCTGTAAATAGCTTTGTGGGAGAGGAAATCCCGTACCTTTCCGTCTGCGCACTTTATTTTCAGTTCATTAGACAGGCTTTTGCCTTCCTTCAGAAGTATCCTGTCATAATAAACGGAATCATTAAGCGTTTCTTCTGAGAACACTTGTGTAAATTCGTAAATGGAGTGCCCTATGACTTTTTCTTTCGGAAGGCCAAGGACATGCCGTGCAAACATTTCATTGCAGCCCTGGTAGATACCTGCAAGGTTTCTATAAAATATGGGAGAAGGGATAGCGTCAAGGATTGTTTCAAGGAAGTATATGTTGTTTTGAAGGTCTTTTTCCGCCTGCTTGCGGACCGAGATTTCATTGAACAGCTGTCTATTTGTTTTTGTAAGCTCAGAAGTCCTTTCTTTAACGAGCTCTTCCAGGTGTTCTCTGTGCTTATTTAATTCTTCTACAGCTTGCCTGCGCTCGATAACCTCTGCAATCACAAAAGCAACGGAGTTTAAAAAGTAGGTCTCAGCCGCAGTAAACTTTCTTTTCTTTGTGGAATGGGCTCCCAGTACTCCGAAGGGTTTTTCCACATCTCCTATAATGACACTCACCCCGCTTACAATGTTGTGGTCTCTCAAGATTTTCGGGGCTTCAAAGCGGCTTTCTTCTGCAAAGTCTCTTACAATTACAGGCATCTTTGAAAAAATAGTGTATCCTGCCTGAGATAATTTTCCTCCTTCCACAACGGCTTTTCCCACAAGTCCTGGTTTCCAGCCGATGCCTGCTTTGAGCAGGAAATTTCCATCGGGGGTAAGTTCAAGGATTTTGCAGAACTCAAGGTCCAGGGTCTTTACAATCAGTTTTACACTTTTATCCATAAAAACCTGAAGGTTTTCGCATTTAAGAGCCATTTTTCCAAGAGTATAAAGAGCATCATATTGTTTTTTTTTGATACTGAGTTTTTTTCCCAGCTTTTTCTGTTCGCTTATATCAAGCCCGTAAATGTTTACAAGTTCCTTTCCTGGCACGGGCTGGAAGTCTATTAGATACAATTTTTTGCCCACCTTAACTTCCATTTTTTCCGGGTCATTCCTGGAAACAACTCTTTTAATAAGGGTTTCCACGGAATGAGGTAGTTTCCCCTCTCCTCCAATATCCCAGATAGACAGCAAAGGCTCAGCTGCCTTATTTGAGTAAAAAACTCTCCCGTCAGTCCCTGCCTGAAGCACAGGATTCGGGTTCTTAGATACTAACTGATCCATTTTTTCTCCTTTTCCCTTCAAGGCTCCCTATTATCTTAGCCTAAAAGTCGGCCTATGAAATCCAAAAATTCATTGCCACCGGGTTAACTGAAAATTATATTTCTCCAGCCTGGCATATTCGCTCTCGTAAGCATCAGTATATAAAAAACACAGTATTATTCGTTACTTATCCCCATTGCGTTGTATATTCTTTTACTCTAATAACTGTTTCCTACGTGCTTTCCCATGCTTTTTCCCTTACTCAACACAAAAGTTGTATCAGTTTACTGTACTACTATTCAACGTGAGTGATTTATATCAGTAAAAAACTTCACCAGAAATCTAAAAGTATATAGATTATTATGCTATATATTTACTACTTGGGAAATCTATTTATAGATGTCAGACAACTATACTGTGTCGAAGAGAAAACAGAAACTAGACGTAACTAAGAAAAATATACATTAAAAACAAAAAAGGTGATGTAAAAATGGAAAAACTCAGGAACTTAATTATAGAGAACGTGGCAATGTTCAATAAGGCATTTCCGGACAGGTTCTGCCATAGCCCTGATGTAATCTCCGCGATCTCATACGACTATAAGTTCACTTACGGACAGGTTGAAAACGAGATCGAGAAGATGGTCCATGAAGGGGTTCTTGAAGCTGAAATTTCCGACTGGTCCGGGATAAAGCTCTTATAAGAACATTGATCAGGGAAAAGAAAGGAAACACAGATCAACGCGTAACGAAACTCTGGATCAGATCAAGAATTCAAGCAGGCTTTAAACTGCCTTCCGAGAATTTGGTCATTTAACCAGTTTTATAAGTCGGGTAAAGAAACATAATACAGCGAAAACTTCAACCGAAGTTTCGTCAGTAGCTATTTCTCCCATTTAATATCTTTTAAGTCTTAGAAAAACCTTAGAAAAGCCAAAGGATTTTTCAGTCCGAAACGAGCCTTAGAAGCGGACATCTTGAATAACTGATCTTCTTTTGATAATACCTCTTTGCATGTTCCACAAGAAGGGCATGATATTCCTGATAGATAACCAGGTCTTCCGGCAAATTCTCTTCAAACAGGGCCTTGATCTCAGAATACTTCGCTTTCTCCTCAACCAGGCCAAGGTTGCTTACAACTCTTCTGGTGTACGCATCAACCACAAATGAGGGTTGCTTAAAGGCATAAAGCAGGATCGAGTCGGCAGTCTCGGGTCCAATCCCTTTTAGCGAGAGCAGTTCTTCCCTTTCAGGCGTTTGGCTTTTAAAATTCGTAAACCACTCTGCAAGAATTTTGAGACGTGCTGCTTTCTGATTATAATACCCTGCAGGCTTTATGGCTTCCTTTAAGGTTTCTATGTCACAGGAAAGGATTCTTTCCGGATAAAGGGAATCCATTTGCCTGAGGTTGATGAGGGCTTTTTCAACCTGCTGCCAGTTCGTATTCTGTGTAAGCAGGGCTCCGCAGATAATCTCAAACTGCTGGTTTTCGGTATGGGGGTAGGTATAATTCCCGGGATGATACCCACGGATGGATCCTGTTTTTGTGGGATTAGTCCCGTAACTGTTGTGCAGTTCTATCAGAGGCCACCAGCCCTGAAGCCCGTATGAGTCAAGGAGGTAGCCGTAAATTGTTTGGATAACAGGTTCATTAAAGGTTCTTCCTGAACTGAGATTCTGAACACTTTTCTTCATTTCAATACATCTATATCAGGGAATTCCATTTTAATTCTTCTATTGGCAGAGTTGCGCCAGCAGAGTTGCGGCTCTGCAGTGCGCTGTCCTTTTCACTCGCTTCGCTCGCTCAAGAGGACTAACTAAAACAATGGTAAAATAAAGAGACGTAGAAAGCAGTCTTTCTCAAAAAGATATGAGAAATGGATGAAAATAAGGAAAAAGAGACCGGAAAAAATAAATAAAGTAAAAGCCAGCAATTTACAGCTGCTTTAGGCGTTTGTGGATCTGAGAGAAAATTCCAAGGGTAAAGGGCAGATATTCAGGTCTCATTTCTCTTTCAAATCTATCTTTTTTCTGCTTTTTGTGAAGAGCTGTCAGACAAGCTGGCGGGGGCGTTTATGTTTAACGGTGAATTTTTATGAGGTTCCCGAGGTCAAGTCCGTTACTCTTTTGATGAGGAAGATTGAATCCGAAAAAAGGTAAGGTTTCTCAGTCTGCCTGTCTGGCGGCAGGTGAGAAATTATTGAGGTGAATTGATGTTGGCCTGCAGAATATTGGACGGTATCTATTGGCCTGTCTGCGGGTAAAGCTTAATTTCCTTCAGGCTCGGAACTGCAGCGGTCAAGCAGGGCACCAAGGCCTGTTTTTGAAGGCTTCACTTCTTCTTTTACAGGGGTAGAAGGTACCTGGACTTTTGCAGGGGAATATTTGACTGCAAGTACTCTTATTATGCCGAGCACAAGTAGCAGCACGGAAAGGCTCAGGATAAATTCATACCCGAACTTCTGGGCATAAAGGCCAACAGCTATCTCCCGCAGGACTATCAGGATCGTGGCATCCGTTATATCCGTGAGCTTGATCCTATCGTGTTCGTGGTAATCGACAAAGGCTTTGAAAAGGTCTATAACAATGAAAACTGTCAGCACACTTGTTACCATGTGGTTGAAGCCGCTTTCAAGAGACTCAAAAATTATGAAGCGGATCTCAAGTAAGGTTTTTGCCATCCCCAGAATTAAAGCCAGAAGCAGTATGTACAGGATGACTGTGGTTATAGCATCCGTAACCTGCTTAAATAACTTTATACTATCCATTTTTTTCCCTCCATATAAAATATCACGTACCTATTTTTACAATTATATATAGTTTTTCATATTATTACATATAGTTTTTTTAAAAATAAATAGTATATCTCTGCTTTTTTTTACTTCAAGTCTGAAGAGCTTCTCTTAAGCAAGCTCCTTCGAGGTAGAATACAGAATTTTAAGGTAAGGGAAAGTAATTGAGATCAGGGAACTTAAATCATGGTAAAGAAAAGAAGAACGAAACTCGAAAGACAAGTAATTCCATAAGTAGGTAATTACCCAAAGTGGAGGTTTAAAAAATAATGGCATCTTATGTATTAACATCCCATGTACTAACGTCTCTTGAATTAGCATCTTGTGATTAGGAGTTTATCGATTTTTATGAAAACTCATATTAGGGGGTAACATTCTGGTTTTGATCACCATTCATAAGATTGCATTTGCAGTTTTAGGTATTCTCGTAATCGGCATTTTTTCACTTGCTATGGTAGACGGCGTCTTTCTTCCGAAGAAATATCTTGAGCCATGGTCGGGGACCTATCACACGCAGTTCGAAGACCCGAGAGTTCAGGTCCTGGCGCACGGGGTGCTTGCTCCGAATTCCCACAACCTGCAGTCCTGGAAAGTGGTACTTGAAGGAGAGGATAGTTTCTTCCTCTATGTTGACCCTAGCAGACTCAGCCCTAAAGCCGACCCCCCGGGCCGGCAGGTTACAATCAGCCAGGGGACTTTTCTGGAATATGTCAGAGTTGCAGCGGGAAATCTGGGGTACGAAGCCGAAATGGAGCTTTTTCCGGGAGGGGAGTACGGACCGGAGGGCACTGCCATAAACCTGGGAAGCAAACCGGTTGCAAGAGTGATTCTTAAGGAAAATAGCAGAGAAACTGAGCCTGAGTCTTCTCCTCTCTATAAATCAATGTTTGTGCCTGACACATACAGGGTTCCTTACAGAGAAACGCAGCTTTCTGCAGAAGATATTGAAACCCTTGAAGCCCTTAGCACAGAAAATGTCACCATCCTTATTTTCCAGGACCCTGAAAGCCTTGAATCGCTCGGAAACATTGTTCTAAGGGCAGCAGAAGTCGAAGCTGGAAACGATGGGATACAGCAGGAAGGCTTTGAGCTATTCAGGCCCAATGAATGGAAGAAAAATGAGTATAGATACGGCTTCAGCCTGGACGGGCAGGGGCTCCCGGCTCTTAACGTACATCTGATGCAGGGCCTTATCAGTCTCTTTCCTTTTTTGAATTCTCCGGAAGTATCGGGGAAATCCTTTCTCAGCCAAACAGAATCTGCAGTTGAAAATACGCCGGCATATGCTTTGATAATTACGAAGAATAATAGCCGTGCGGCACAGGTCGAAGCAGGAATACTCTACAGCCGCTTTCTGCTCACAGCTACGGATATGGGATACGCCATGCAGCCCATGAGCCAGGCTCTTGAAGAGTATCCCGAAATGGCTGAAATATATACGGAAATCCACGAGGCATATGCAGGGGAAGACGAAACCATCCAGATGCTCATAAGAGTGGGAGTGCCGGAAAAAGAGGTTTTTCCGACGATGCGGCTTGATGTGATTGATATCATCGAAGTATGAAGAGCTAAAGAAAATAACTACATAAGGCTCTGAAGTGCTCCTCAGTTTTTCCGGAGGCTCTGTAGTGATTCCTGCAGAGCCATTCTCCACTTTTGTTTTATTGGAATTCAACGAGTTTTAGTCCGTATGAAGTTCTTTTAAACTTCCTCACTCATACCTCAGGGCATCCACAGGCTTCAGTTCTGCCGCATTCTTTGCAGGTACAAGCCCTGCTATAAGCCCCACGATTATGGAGACAAGAGTTGCAACAACAGTGCCTTTCAGGCTGAGGGCAAACTCGAAGGGTACGTTCATTTTGACGGAAATCAGGAGCAAAACCAGCTGCACTGCAGCCGTACCCAGCAGGATGCCTATTATTCCTCCCACAAGGCTGATCATTGCGGCGTTGCAGAGGAAAATCAGCATGATATCGCTATTCTTTGCCCCTATTGCCTTCATTATCCCTATTTCTTTTGTTTTCTCAAGGACCGAGGTAAACATCGTGTTTGCGATCCCTGTGGAGCCTACAAGGAGAGAAATGCCTGCGATGAAGGCTAGAAATGATGTGAGGCCGTTAATCAGTTTTTGAGTACTTTCAATAGCCTCTTTTGAGGAGCTCACATAGAAGTCCTGCGTATCTTCGGTAACCATTCTCGAAAGCCTCAATTTGCGCTCAATCTCCTCAAGAGCGGAATCATAATCTGCCCCGCTATAGAGCTTTATTTCTATGCTGTCGTAAACGTCCCTTTCCCTTTCAGGCATATCCTCATCGCTGTACGGGAGGGAGTATACCTCCTGATAGGGCATGTAAATGCTGCTTCCGAAAAGCGCTCCCATCCCCCCGAGAAGCCCGCCGCCATTTTCCAGAATCCCGATTACCCGGTAAGATCTGCCGTTGAGGAGGATCATCTGGTTGAGCCGGATCTCCCTCTCGAAGGTATTTTTTGCGAGTTCGTTTGAAATAACCACAACTGCCCGGTCTCCGGGCTCCAGCATTCTGCCTTCTCCCACATTCTTATTAGTGATCTCAGGCCAGACTCCGGGGTCCACACCTTTAACCCGGACATAGGTCGTCTCGCTTCCTAATTTTAATTCCGC
Organism: Methanosarcina acetivorans C2A; assembly: GCF_000007345.1. NCBI lineage: Archaea > Methanobacteriati > Methanobacteriota > Methanomicrobia > Methanosarcinales > Methanosarcinaceae > Methanosarcina > Methanosarcina acetivorans. The sequence goes on from NC_003552.1 coordinate 2,795,089, forward strand.
TCCATCTTCAACATTGATGTTTACATACTCTATATCCGGAATTCTCTGGAGGACAAACACGTCTATCCTTGTGAGTTCGGCCTCTTCTACGGGTTCGTATATCATGGGCCCGGAGTTTTCCGTTTCCGTTTCCTCTCCGCCTTCTGCAGTCGTACCCGAACTCCCGTCCGAGGTTTCGACCGTATCTTCTTCGTATCCCACAGCTTCTTCCGACGAGATTTTAAAAGGAGTGGAGGCCACTATTGTAATGGTGTCGCCTCCCAGCTCTTCCAGGGTTTCGGTCACCTGCTCCTGGAAATATTCCCCTGTCGTAACAATTGCAACTACCGAAGCAATGCCTATGATGATCCCTATAATGGTCAGCCAGCTCCTCAGCCTATTGGCTTTGACCATGTTCAGGGCAATTTTCAAAATCTTTGCCAATTTCATGGAAACCACGGGCTCAGGTTTCTAATTTATTCTTCCGGTTTCTTTTCTTCCGGAGAATTTTCGCCTTGCCAGTTTCCATCGGCGTTCTTTTCTTTCAGCCCTTTCTGGTGCTTTTTATAGATAAAAAAGCCTACAGCGCCGAGAAGGATCAGCAATCCGAGCTTATAAGAGAATAAACCCGATTCAGTACTTTCCTCCTGCATTTTGGAACCTACCGGAAGGGTAACGGGGGAAGCATAAAGGGAGAACACGTTTTCCTCGACCTGTCTCATCCCGTCGCTTGAGGTATAAGTTATTTCAAATTTAATAGGAAGGTCCTGGCCTATGGTTTTAGGTTCAAGGTTGAAATCCGCAATCGTGATGTCGCCTTTTTGCAGGTTTCCAAGGATTACCGAATTGCTACCATCCGTTACGGTCCAATTTTCCTGCAGGGGAACAGAGATCTTAACCGAATTTGCACCGTTATTTCCTATATTGGAAACCGAAAACGTGTAGGCTCCCGTAGGGCTCCTTTCCATGAAAGCAATATCGAAATCCGTGGTCCCTCCGATGTAGATCCCTGCTTTGCTTTCGATCGTCTTTCGCTTCTGGTTTTCTACGGTGCCGGCTTCCGTAATTGTCTGGAGCTCTTCTATATCGTCATAGGTAAGTACCATATCCAGCTTGTACAGTCCTGGCTTTGTGTTTACGTTTGTCAGAACCTCAAAGCTGACATTGGCAGTTTCTCCTACATCAATCAGGTTAATATGCTTGACATTACTGGAACCAACAGGCAGGATAAGATCGCTTGTGCATTCCCAGGAAAACATTGAGTTTTTCAGGGGGGAATTCCCTACATTTTTTATGCCGAAAAGAAGGGTGGTTTTTTCTCCGGGAATCAGCTTTTCGACACTGATATATTCGATTTCGGCGTTTGACTCGCTGTCAATATCGATCGTGAGTTCCCGGTTAAGGGAGACTTTATTTTTGCTATCTCTTGAGTAGAGATAGACTTTGAGGGGATATTTGCCTTCATTGACGTCGTTTTCCACTCCTATTTTAAACTTGACGATCCTTCTGCGGTCATCTTCGGAGCGTTTCCCGAGAGTGCCTATATCCTCCAAAAGATTTTCTCCCGAAAGAGCCCGGAAGGGATACTCAGGCTCGATTTTCAGATAACAGTTCTCTATGTCACTATACCCTGTATTCTCGATAGCGATCCTTACCTCAAGCACGTCTCCGGGCTTTACAGGATCAGGGTCCTGGTTGAGCAGGGCAATACTTACACCTTTATCAAGACTCCTGTTTGAATCAAGAGTGCTTGCAGCAAAGGCAGTTCCGCTGCATAATGATAGACATAACAGAATCAAAAAAATAAAACTTGCAAAGTTTTTAAACCCCATTTTTGGATACCTCAATTTACCTGTTCACTTATTAATTCCTGAATTTTGTCGCCTATTTTCTTCAGAAGATTTTTATCAGAAACCCAATTTGAAAATAAACATGAAATTTGTCCAATTTACAGTTCAATCTCAACTGAAAAACCTTATTTTTCTCTTTAAGGCCATCCGGATATTCTGATCAGGTTTCAGGACTGATCTGTGCTTTATTCGGCCCGTCACTTATCATTTCCCCGTCCTTTAGCCGGATATGTCGGCTTGCAAAGCCTGCAAGGTGCATATCATGAGTGACCATAACTACCGTCTTTCCTTTTTCCTTCCAGAGTCTGTAAAGAATTGAAATAACTTCTTTCCCGGTGATGCTATCAAGGGCTCCTGTCGGCTCATCTGCAAGGACGATTTCCGGGTTGCAGGCAAGGGCTCTTGCAATCGAGACTCTCTGCTGCTGTCCCCCTGAAAGCTGGGCAGGTTTGTTCTGCATCTTATCGGAAAGCCCTACCAATTCAAGCAGTTCCTTTGCCTTTTTTTCCGCAGTCCTGTCCTCAATTTCCTGAATTTCCAGGGGCAAAAGCACGTTTTCAAGAGCCGTCATTCCGGGAATCAGGTTGTACTGCTGGAAAACAAACCCGATTGTTCTGCCTCTGAGGGCTGCAAGATCCGATTCCTGAAGCCGGGATATATCCCTCCCTTTAAGGAAAATTTTGCCCCGCGAAGGAATGTCAAGACAGCCAACCAGGTTCATCATCGTGGACTTCCCGCTTCCTGAGGGTCCGATTATAGCGGTAAATTCTCCTTTTCCCAGTTTCACACTCACATTTTTCAAAGCATTGACCTGGAATTCCCCCATCTGATAGGTTTTCCAGACATTCTGAAAGGCGATTAGTGTATTTTCCATGTTTTCTCCTGAAGGACTTACTTAGTAAGTATAATGTAAGATTTAAAAGGTTTGTTCAATTTCCTTTTTGTTTTTTGCGGATTCAGTTTTGTTCATAATACAAAATTTCGAAATATCGGGGGAATCTAAGGTTATAATGCCTCAGAATTCAAAAGAATTTCCCTGAATAAATTCAAAACCAGTAGACTATTTTTTATCAACCTTTTATGAGTTTTCCCGGCCCAATCCTCAAACTGATTATTTCACACTCTTTTCGAGTCGGCTCTCTTCCCTTCTCTGTGATTGTTTGAGACTTTGCACAGAAAATATAAATATAATAATTTCTGATGCGGTTTATTGAGGAACTGCCTACCTCATTCGAAGTCCGAGTCCTCGAAAATAAACAGTTCATCAAGCGTGGTGTCCAGGGCTCTGGCTATTCTGTAAGCCAGCTTGAGAGAAGGATTGTATTTTCCCTTTTCAAGGAAAACGACAGTTTCTCGCCTGACTCCTACTATTTTTGCAAGAGCCTCCTGGGTCAGATCGTGCCTTGCCCGAAACTCTTTGATCCTTGTTTTCATGCTGCATCCTCCGGTGTCCTTACTCAATATCACCCTTCTGCATGAAATACCACCTGAAAACATTTGCTGAGATTATCATAAAGAAAAGAAGTATCCCCAGAATTACTTCAGCCGTAAGTTCGGCAAGTTTGAAGAATTCAACCCAGTAGAGCACCATGATCAGAACAAGCGTCAGGAGCCAGGAATATGTAATTCCGTATGCTGCAAGTTTCTTTGTCCTTTCGTCCCTGTCAGGAAGTTCCCCACGTCTGAAGAGCCTGAGGGCTGTCATAACAAAGATAACCAGTCCCATACTGATCAGAATAATTGAAATTGATGCCTCAACTTCAAGAAAAGCTGCCGAAATTATTCCGGAAAGCATAATGATTATTCCAAGGACCAGTTTGTACCTGTATATTTTTTCCACATTTTTACCCTCCTTTTTCCAACATCTTTTTCAATATTTTTTTATAGATTGTTGAAATCGGTTCTTTAACCTGTTCTCTATTCGCAACATATTATTAGATATTTCCAACATTAAGTTAGATATTAATAACATCTTCTATTATTTCTAGTTTTTGCCCGAAGTGAAAGTCTAAGTTAGAAATAACCAATATAATGATGGATAAATCCAACAAAATATGCATTATATCTAACTAATATCATCAGGATAAGAAAATTTATCAGGACAAGAAAACTCATAAGAACAAGAAAACTCATAAGAACTCCTGCTCAAGACAGTTTTTTTCTTGGCTCGGATTCAGTATAAAAACAAGAAATAACTTACAAAAAATGTTAAGGTAAACTATTTTAGCGTTTCCCAGGTGATTGACCGGAACCTGCTGTGCCTGAAATCTGCTGTTTCACGGATGTTTGATAAATGTGCCTTTTCTGTATTCTTCAAAAGCCGTTTTCAATTCTGCCTGCGTGTTCATAACAATAGGTCCATACCAGGCAACCGGCTCCCCAATTGGTTTTCCCGCCACAAGCAGGAACCTTACCCCTCGCTCGCCTGCAGTCACTTCTATCGAATCTCCGTCCCCGTAAAGAACCAGGGTCTCTTTCTCTATCATACAGTCCACTGCAGGGTCAAGATATCTTTTTCCTTCGACTTCAAAGGTACACGGGTCTTTTTCCCTGTCAAAATTCCCACTGCCCTCTATCACATACGCAAAGACGGTATATCCGGGAACTGTCAGATGGAAAAATTTCTCCGCCGGAGGGACTGTAACGTCCAGATATTCGGGGTTGGTTACTATTTCCCGCACAGGCCCTTCAATCCCGTTTACTTCCCCGCAAATAATTCTTACTTTCAGTCCTTTTTCCATGAAAAGTTCAGGCACTACGTTACTTTTGATCTCCTGATAGCGCGGATTCATCATTTTGTGCGAAGCCGGAAGGTTTGCCCAGAGCTGAAAACCCCAAAGAATTCCGTTTTCATCCCCTTCTGGCATTTCCTGATGGATAATTCCGCTTCCGGCAGTCATCCACTGCAGCTCTCCAGGTCGGATCGCACCTTTATTTCCCAGGCTGTCCTCATGCCGAACCTCCCCCTGCAGGACATAAGTGATAGTCTCTATCCCCCTGTGCGGATGCCAGGGAAATCCCATAATGTATTCCTCCGGTTTTTCAGAATGAAAGTCATCAAGCAACAAAAAAGGGTCAAGCTCAGGTACATTCTGGAAGCCGAAAACCCTCTTTAAGTGTACTCCTGCCCCCTCAATTGTTGGCATGCTTCTCATTACTTTTCTTACTCGTCTAAGATTTGCCATTATATTACCTCCCCAATAAAAATAAAGGCTAAAGTTGATAAATCTGATTTGGCATGAAAGTCCATGCATACTTTCATTTTTTGTGCCTGTTATTCAGGAATTTCATGTGCGTTTTCTGTAAAAATGTGTTTTAGCCTGTAATATTTAGTATGAACTTTTATATAAGCCAATTTATATTTTGACCTGTTACGATGTAAGATTAGTGAATCAAAACACGATATTCGATAATGAGTATAAAAAATAAAGTTAAGCATGGTTAGATATAAGCCTATAAATTAACCCTCGAGCCTGTATCTATTCAGTGTCTATTCATATTCTGCAGCCCTGTTGGTAACAGTACAGTTTTTTCATTAAACGTTACCTTTCAGGGCAAAGGTGCAAAACTTCGGGGGACGGTGTAATGGGAATCTTTTCGAAGGGAATAAGTCCGGATCTGAAAGTTTTTCTTGAGACCGGGGATCTGGACAACTTGCTTAAAGTGAGGTCGAAGTTAAGACAGTTAGATGACAGAGATGTTAAGAAAATTCGTTCCACCCTCGAGAAGTGGAACAGCCCTTAGGCTTTCTCATTTGAATCCTGAGTTTCTTTCTGTTTACTTGTTTCCGTTTACTTGTATCGGTTTACTTGCCCCTGTTTACTTGCAGAAAAAAGATTATGCAAAATTTTGATAAGAGATGTTTAATAAAAAGTCATATATTATGAATTATGGGAAAATATGAGTTTGGGGTATATAGAAAAGCTGATCACCGGAACGATAAAGGAATGGATGGAAGATAATTCAAAGACTTACAGTGCTGCCCTTGCGTATTATTTTGTGTTAAGCCTGCCTGCCCTTCTGCTGTTTTCGGTATCCGTAGGGAGTCTTTTTTTGAGGTCAAAACAGATTCAGGATGCCATAATCAGTAATCTTCAAGGATTCGTTGATCAGAGTGTAATTGATATGATTAATTCTCTCTTCAAATACATTCCAGAAGTAAATTCCCTTTCAGTAGGTGCATTGATCGGTTTTGTGATCCTCCTCTGGAGTGCAAGTAATGTTTTCAGGCAAATGAAGAAATTCCTTGAGGTAGCCTGGGATATTGAACCTGCCGGGTCAAGTACGGTTAAAGACTTTATTAAAGGTTCAATCGTCTCTTTTTTCGTGGTCATTGTTTTTGGAGGGCTTCTTGCGCTCAGCATAATTGTCGAAGGGGTGCTTTATGCAGTTTCAAAAGTGTTCCAGGAGTGTTGCCCCTTTCCTCCGATTCTTGCCCGATACGCCGGTTCCATAGCCAGCTTTCTGATCCTTGTCCTGTTTTTCATGCTTGTCTACAGGGTTTTGCCCGATACGAAACTGGACCTTAAACCTGTTTTTGTGGGGTCACTGGTAACGGTAATTCTCATAAACATAGGCAAATATGCTATTGGGTTTTATTTCGCATACAGCAACCCTGTTAGCGTTTATGGAGCGATCGGATCAGTCGTGGGGGTGTTTCTTCTGATCTATTACATCTCAATTATGATTACAATTGGTGCGGAATTTACCAAGGTCTATTCGGAATCACGGACTGCCGCTGAAGTTAAAGATTTTTAAGGGTTGTAAGGCTTTCTCCGAACAACGCCGGGAACTTTCATATACTATTAAAATACAGAATAATCGTTATGTTTAGGTATACATAACTACTTGTCATAAAATTGTGTCAAATAGTAAGAAAAAATAAATAGTAACACTTGCGCAACTGAGGCACAAAATCAATTATTATGGGCATTGATGTCAAAGGCATGATTCATACTTCCAGAGGTCCATTGCTTTCGATCCTTAGTTCAATTGCGTAAGTACGTAATTATAAAAAAATATTTTTAGTAGGCGAAATCATGAGGAAAGAACTGATCGTTCTGTTAGTGTTATTAGGTGTATTCCTTGCAATAGGATGTGCTGAAAACGGAAGCGAAGCTGTAAATGAAACGGGCACCCCCACAGCAGAAACAGCGGTACCCGAGCAGGAGTCCGAAACTATTTTAGTTTCTGCAGCTGCCAGCCTAACCGAAGTCTTTACGGATATGGAATCCCAGTTTGAAACCGAAAACCCTGATGTAGACGTTAATTTCAACTTTGCAGGGTCCGGAAGCCTGCGTACGCAAATAGAGGGAGGAGCTCCGGTTGATGTTTTTGCTTCGGCTTCCCAGAGCCACATGGACATACTTGCCGGAGAGGGGTTAATTGAGAACAGCTCAAGAGAAGACTTCGCCCAGAACTCCCTCGTGCTCATAGTCCCATCAAGCAGCACCCTCAACATAAGCGGAATAGAAGACCTGACCTCCCCCGAAGTTGAGAGGATCGCAATCGGAAATCCTGAAACAGCTCCTGTAGGCAAATATACAACCCAGTCTCTGACCGAAGCAGGAATCTGGGACCAGCTGGAAGGAAAGACAGTACTCGCCGAAGATGTAAAACAGGTCCTTGTATATGTTGAAAGAGGAGAGGTGGATGCAGGTTTTGTATACATGACCGACGCAAAGACCGCAGAGCCCGGAACCATCGAAATCGTTGCAACAGTGCCTGTAACTACCCCTATTAGCTACCCCATAGCTGTGGTTTCGGCATCTGAAAACAAAGAAGAAGCACAGGAATTCATCGATTTCGTAACAGGACAGGAAGGCCAGGAAATACTTGAGGAATACGGGTTCACTCCCGAATAAGAATAACAGCGTAAGCTAAAAACAGAAGCTAAGGAAAGAAGCTAAGGCAGAAGCTAAGGAAAGAAGCTAAAGCAGAAGCTAAGGAAAGAAGCTAAAGCAGAAGCTAAAAACAGAAGCTAAAGGCATAAGCTAAAAACAGAAACTAGAAAACGTAAGACCAAAACGTAAGAAATGATACCTATGCTGGACAATATCTGGTTTCCTTTATCACTCACGCTCTGGATAGCAGCTATATCGTCTTTTTTCGTACTATCCAGTGGCGTAGCCATAGCTTATGTGTTTGCAAGGCGGGATTTCAGGGGGAAAGGACTTGCGGAACTACTACTAACTCTTCCCCTTGTCCTTCCCCCTACCGTAATTGGTTACCTTCTTGTTGTCCTGGTGGGAAGAAATGGATTTTTAGGGCAGATGATTCTCAATTTTCTGGGGACAGGGATCATGTTCACCTGGCAGGCAGCAGTTATTGCGGCATATACGGTTTCCCTTCCCCTGATGGTATATACCGCAAAAGCAGCCATTGAAGCAGTGGATAGGGAAATAGAATATGCTGCCTATATCCTTGGAAAAAGTGAACTTGAGACCGCTCTGCAAATAACCCTACCAATTGCAAAAAAAGGAATACTGGCAGGGCTGATACTCAGTTTTGCCAGGGCTATGGGAGAATTCGGAGCAACTCTTATGCTGGCAGGAAATATCCCGGGAAAAACGAACACAATGTCGATCTCGATATATAGCGCCTTTCAGGCGGGAAATAACAAACTTGCCCAGGTGCTGGTCTTAATCCTGGTCTTTATGTCCCTGCTGACCATTGCATTGACCGGAAGATTCGCAGGAAAATTAGAGGTATGAGATTGGGCGTTAAAGTTGATATTAAAAAACATTATACTGAAGCTGAAATCAATAGGAAAAGAAGCACTGGAAAAGCTTTTACGTTAGATGTCAGCTTTGAAATGGATAACGAACTTGTGGTGCTTTTCGGGCCTTCAGGGTCCGGAAAGACCACGTTGTTTAAATGCATTTCGGGAATCACACAGCCGGATAACGGAAAGATAACTGTAGGGAGTAAAATATACTACGACAAAGACAAAAAAATTAACCTGCCAATCCAGAAACGTAATCTTGGCTATGTTTTTCAGAACTATACCCTCTTTCCCCACATGAACGTGAGAAAAAACATAGAATGCGGCCTCAAAAAATGGGAAAAAGAGGACAGGGAAGTAAGGGTCATGGAAATGCTGAACCTGCTCCATATTGAGGAGCTGGAAACCCATTATCCATCTCAGCTTTCAGGCGGGCAGAAACAGAGAGTCGCCCTGGCAAGAGCCCTTGCTCCGAAACCCGAACTGCTGCTGCTTGATGAACCTTTTTCCGCACTTGACAGGGTACTAAGGATCGAACTTGCAGAAAAACTAAAGAAACTGCAAAAAAGAATCGGAATTCCCCTCGCGTTTATCACGCACAGCCTGGACGAAGCTTTCGTTTTAGCTGACAGGATCCTCATTTTATATCGTGGGGAAGTCCAGCAGTTCGGAGCCCCTGAAGAGATCTTCTATCATCCCAGAAACCTGCATGTCGCAGAGCTCGCAGGTTTGTCAAATATTTTTGATGATGCACGGGTTGAGGAACAGGTTGAGAAACTGGTTGAGGGGAATAATGCAGGCCCAAAACGCACAGTTTTAAAGAGCGGGGAAATGCGGATTGCGGTAAACCCCCTGAACCTTAAAGAAGGGGATAAAGTTTCCTGGGGGATCCATCCGGAGAACATAACGCTTCTCCTGCCGAACTCCGGCTCCGAGGATAAGGACGAAAATGTCTATTCCGCATACGTCCACAGCATCACCGGCAAGGGACCAAAGAAAAGAATTGTACTTAAACTTGCCAGGCATGAAAAATCCCTGAATGCCGAGGTACCTGCACAATTTGCAGATGCCCTGAACCTGAATACCGGGGATTTGTGTCTGGTCAAAATGGACATGAGTAAAGTAGTGGCGTTTTGAAAAACGAATATAGTTGTAGCATTCTGAAATCCGGGTAAAGTAGTTTCTTTCTGAAAAAGGAGTGAAGTAGTTGCATTCTGAAATTTGAATACAACAGTGGCATTCTGGACATATTGTTAAAGGTCAAAAAGAAAATATTGAGTTTTTGGAAAAACCGAAGGTTTCAGGAAACAATCTCCAGTTCATCAACTGTACAGACTTCCCCGAACATCGGGAAGATTCCTTCTACGGCAAACTTTTGAAACTCTTCATTTATAGAGGCAGTGCAGTCGCTTAATACCACGCATTTGTAACCTCTGTTAAATGCACTTCTAAAAGTGATTTCGAAGCAAAGGTTTGTTGCAACCCCTGTTAAAAGGAGAGTGTCACACTTTAAACCTTTCAGGATTTGATCCAGATCAGTATTATGAAAGGCGTCCAGGGTATTGTATTTGATGACTACGATGTCTTCCGGCTGAGGAGTAAATTCTTCCACAATCCCGAATTCGAATTCCCTTTTCTCGGGCTTCGTTGTTGCGAATTCCATATGCTTAGCAGTCTTCCATAACCCCATATCCGGTAAAACCTCAAGCCTGATGTTCATTATAGTATGAATAACAGGAATCCCTGCAGCTCTTGCTTTTTCTATGGCTTTCTTCGTATTTTCAATCATATTTTTCTCTTTTGCATGCTTAAGGATCCCCAGTCCGCACCGAACCTATTTTCATGGAGAACATAATTTTGTACGTCTACGGCGATAAGAGCTGTACCTTCTTTCTTTACACTGGTCATTTCTATCCCCTCCTGTTTACCGTGATTTATATCTATGGACTAATTTTTCTCCGGATCACGATTGACTATCCCTGCCTTCTCTCCAGGAATTGATGAAGGGCTTCATGCCACGGTCTGCTTAACTTTTTCCCCAAATTTGAAACCTAGCTCTGGAAACAAAAAACAATTTCGAAAATCTTTTTGCTGAATAATTCAGCAAAGTTCTGAAAGTCCGCCTGCAGGAAATTTTCTGACAGGAAATGGTTCATAATCACTATAGCCCAGTTTTTCCTCTTTTTATTACCTCGTCTTATTTATATATTTCACAGTTTATATTAATCCACTGACAGGTATCCCATTTTGTCCAGATAGTTAAAGATGTGCTTTGTCATTATCGTTTTTATTTTGCTCTTTTTGTGACATGTTTACTTCCTTGCTCTTATTTTTGGCCATTTTTTTTGGAAGATCGTTCCCCTGCGTCGAGCGGAATGGAAAAAACACGGTATGTCAAATAAGGTTGCACAGACAAGAGAATTCATAATTTTGTTCTCATTAGACAGAAAAAAGTAACGTTAGCTGTCAATAAATTGTTCTGCCTGAGCGATCTAAGCTATTGGGACGGAATCCGGGCTCCTATATCGTAACTGTGGAAAATCAAAAACCCAGATATTGGCATATTTTGCTCTGAAGTTGATATGATATGTCGACATCTGGTGATAATTACTGCAAAAAATGTAATCTAATCCAGGTTTTTGCCAATTTGCAGTCATACTATTTAATAAATTATTCTATTTCTTTTTAAAGAGGAGTATATTTATTCTTTTATGATGAGATAACTGTAACTAATTCAAGAAAGTTTGGTGTTTGATATAAGCAGGAGATTACTGGATTTTGAAACAACCAGAACAGGGTTAAAAGAATCACATCTTGAATCAGGGGTGTAATCAGATGAAAATTAAAAAAAGAACGGTAATTTGTTTTGGGATTTTTTTTGTTTTATTTCTGATGACCGTAGGGAACGCGGCTGCAGGTTCGGAACAGAACTCTGCCATCTACGAAGACAGGATAGTGTGGCAGGATGATAGCAACGGAAGCTGGGATATTCAAATGTATGATATTTATGATTCTACTAAAACTCAGATCACCAACAATGAAGCAGACCAGCAGAACCCTGATATCTATGGGGACAGAATAGTGTGGCAGGATTCCCGCAATGGGAACCAGGATGTCTTCATGTATGATATCTCTATTTCCAGAGAAGTCCAGATCACTACCAGTGAATCATATCAGGGTAAGCCTGCTATCTATGGCGATAAGATCGTGTGGGAAGATGACCGTAATGGAAACCGGGATATTTACATGTACGATATCTCCACTTCCAAAGAAACTCGGATCACAAATAACACATCAGATCAGTCATCGCCTGATATTTACGGAGACAGGATAGTGTGGACTGAAGAAGGGGCTATCTACATGTATAACATCTCCACTTCAACAGAAACCCAGGTCACCCCTCATTGGTGGGGCTGGGAAGGATGGGATGAGGAATATCATAATGATTTCGCTAGGGCTCCTTTTATCTATGGAAATAGGATCGTGTATGAGGCTGAAACCGAAACAGGAAACTACCTTATTAAGATGTACGACCTCTCTAATTCCACTGAACAGACCATCGGTTTGGTGGATGAAGCATACTACCCTGCAATTTATGGTGATAAGATAGTATGGGAAAACATTCCTGGTGGCACTCCTTTAACTGGTGACGAGAACCATGATATCCACATGTATAATCTTTCCACTTTTACGGTAACTCGTATCACCACCAACAACTCGCTCCAGGGGGATCCTGCAATTTACGGAGACAGGATAGTCTGGACAGATGCGAGGAACGCAGTTAGTTATGATGACTTGTCGGACATCTATATGTACGACCTCTCAACTTCCACAGAAACCCGGATTACTACAGCTAAAGAAGAACAAATGGCACAGGGTACTGAAACACAGATTACCACCAATGAAGGAGAGCAGGAACGGCCTGCTATCTACGGGGACAGGATAGTCTGGACCGATTGGCGCAATGGAAACCGGCATGACTTCCTAAATGGGGATATCTACATGTATGATATCTCCACTTCTACAGAAACCCGGATTACTTCCAACGAATCATCTCAGTCCCGCCCTGCTATCTACGGAGACAGGATAGTCTGGGCGGATTACCGCAATGACAATGGAAGTTACATGATTTCCGATATTTACATGTACGATCTCTTTTCTTCTACGGAAACTCAGATTAGCACCAGTGGATCAGCATACTCGCCTGCTATCTACGGAGACAGGATAGTCTGGATGGATTACCGCAATGACAATGGAAGTTACACGAATTACGATATTTACATGTATGACCTTTCAACTCACAAAGAAACTCAGATTAGCACCAGTGGATCAGCATACTCGCCTGCTATCTATGGTGACAGGATAGTATGGTATGATTCGAGGAATGGAGATGATTACAATCCAAACTGGAATATTTACATGTACGATCTCTTTTCTTCTAAGGAAACTCAGATTAGCACCAGCGGATCAGCATACTCGCCTGCTGCTATCTACGAGGACAGGATAGTGTGGATAGACACCCGCCGCACTGGAGGGAAGGATATCTACATGTACGACCTCTCTACTGCAACTGAAACTCGAATAACCACCAGCGTATCGGCATCTAATCTTGCTATCTATGATGACAGGATAGTGTGGGATGAGAACCGAAGGTTCAACGGAAATCCCGAGATCTATATGTGGAACCTTTCCACTTCTACTGAATCTAAGATTACCAGTAATGAACCATATCAGTCCGTGATATATGTGGCTTTGCCTGCTATCTATGGAGACAGAATTGTGTGGGATGATAATCGGAATGGAAATGCTGATATCTACATGTTTACCCTCGCTTCGGCCGAGGTACCAGATTCTGGTGGCAATGATTCTGAGTCCCCGGCTGCAGAGTTCACCAGCAACGTTTCCAGCGGGAATGCGCCTCTTTCCGTCCTGTTTACCGATCTCTCTCAATACGCTACAGGAAGGAGCTGGGATTTTAACAATGACGGAATTTCTGACTCCTCTGAAATAGCTCCGGTATATGTGTTCTCAGATCCGGGAATTTACACAGTAAAACTAACAGTAAACAATGCAAACGGCACGGATTCAAAAACTACCACAATAACTGTGGAGAGGAAGAGCAGCGGAGGAAGCAGCGGTAGTGGCGGTGGAGGAGGTTCCCCCGAACCTGCAAAAAACGTTGAAGTCAAGGAACTTTCCCAGGTGTTCATTACAAACGACAAGGCTGTAAAGTTTGATTTCGTGAAGAACGCAACCTGTGTTGTATATGTGGGTTTTGATGCAAAAAAGACCGCAGGCAAGACCACAACCATTGTTGAGGAATTAAAGGGTAAATCTTCACTTGTTTCCGAACTTCCTTCCGGTGATGTCTACAAGTCCTTTAATGTCTGGGTTGGAAATTCTGGATACGCAACTTCCGAGAATATCGAAAACCCTGTTATTTGCTTTAAGGTTGAAAAGGCCTGGCTGCAGGACAAAAACATTGACCAGGCTTCAATTGCGCTTAACAGGTATAGTGATGAAAAGTGGGAACAGTTGCCGGCAAACCTTTCCGGTGAAGATGATACTTACATGTACTTCACAGCCGGGGTTCCTGGTTTCTCTCCATTTGCAATAACAGGGGAGTCAAAGAGCTCCAGGGAAGAAAATGAGACAGGTACAAAGCTTGAATCCGAGGGTAGATCGATCAATGGAAATGAGACCGGGAGTGAAGGGATGGAATCAGAACAGCAAACCGAACAGGAAGAAAGTACAGGCATGCCTGGATTTGAAGTAGCTTTCAGTGTCGCTTGCCTGCTAACAGTATTTCTGTACAAAAGAAGGTAAAGAAAAAGAATGGAGAACAAGGGTTTCAAAGCAGTAAATCTAAATTTCGGCGTGGCTCATTAAAGAGGAAGATTCAGGAAAGTTATTGGATCTTTTTTCTGGATCTTCCTTAAGACTATGGAGAAGTTTCAGGAAACAATCCCAGTTCATCGACTGTACTGACTTCCCCCCAGCATCGGAAAGATTGCTTCGATGGAAAACCCTTGAAGCTTCGCATTGATAGAGGCCGTGCAGTTGCTGAGCACTATGATGTTGTATCCCCTGTCAAAAGCTTCTGCAAGGATAAGCGTGTTCCGCTTGAGTCTCTTCAAAACTTTGTCCAGAGCGGTATCGGAAAAGCCGTTAATAGCGTTACATTTTATAACTATGAAGTCCTCGGGGCGGAGGGAAAGTTCTTCCACGAATCCGATCTGGAACTTCTTTTCTTCAGGGTTGATTTTCGAAATTTACGCTGGTCATTTTTTACCCCCTATTTTACCGAATACTTTCCGGGAATTATTTCTTTTCAACCTTTTCTTCCTGCAGCACTTTTTTTGCAATGATAAAAACTGCGAATGCAATTATAATGAAGTTTACCAACTCCCCGAGAAAAGCTCCCCAGCTTATTACTATTGGCCCCAGTTCAACCGTTGCCGTCTCCCAGCCCCCTCCGGGAACAAAAGGTGTGATAATCGGCATGATAATGTTGTCCACAAATGACTTTATTAGAGCCGTGGATGCGATACCCATGATAAAGGCAATTGCCAGGGGAATCACCTTGTATTCGTAAAGGAATTCCTTGAATTCACTAAAAAGTCCCATATTTTCCCTCCGTATAAATGAAATAATATTAATTATCGGGATGGGTTCTTAACAAAATGTGAAACATTGATCAGAACAAAAAGTTGAAGATCAGGAGCAGATTTAGAAACCAGAAATAAAGCTAAAATCACGGTTAAAATCAGAACAAAAGGTTAGAAAAATCTGTCTGGTTTCAGGGAAAAAAGTATTTCCTGAGATTCTTTAAGAAAAATTATTTCAGGATAAGAGAGACTGTGAAACTGACTTTACTGCCTTCTTTCCGTTTAATTATTAAGAGAGAAGGGAGAAAAAGAAGAGAGACGAGAAAAATAAAAATTGTGATTTTCGATGGCAGAGACAAAATCAATGGGGTTATGGGCTTCAGCTTCCATAGGAGTTGGAGCAATGGTTGGAGCCGGAATCTTTTCAATCTTCGGAACGGCTGCCCAGATTTCCGGAAACGCGGTCTACGTTTCTTTTATTATTGCAGGGATGATCGCACTTTTAAACACCTATTCCTATGCAAAGATGGGGGTCAGGTACCCTTCGGCAGGCGGCCCCGTAGAGTTCATGCTTAAAGGGTTTGGAGATGGAATTTTAAGCGGGGGACTGAACCTCCTGCTCTGGGTGGGTTATGTTTTCGGGCTCGCCCTCTATGCAAAAGGTTTTTCTTACTATGCGATAACCTTTCTCCCTGCAGGTTCGGCTCCTGTGTGGACCAGTTTCTTTGCCACGGCTATCATCCTTGCCTTTACAGCCATCAATTTCAGAGGGGCAAAAACCGTGGGGAAATCGGAGCTCTTTATTGTTTCCATAAAAGTTGGGATCCTCCTGCTTTTTGCTGCTGCAGGGATGTTTTATGTTACTCCAGGAAACCTTTCAATTTCAGCCTGGCCGGCTCCCAAAAATCTCTTTTTCGGGGCCGGAATGGTTTTTCTCGCATACCAGGGCTTCGGACTGATAACCAATGCTGCAGAAGACATGAAAAACCCGGAAAAAAACCTTCCAAGAGCCCTTTATCTGAGTGTCGTGCTCGTCATCATCATCTATGTATCCGTCAGCCTTGCTGTGATAGGAAACCTTTCCGTCCCTGAGATCCAAAATGCACAGGACTATGCCCTTGCGGCTGCTGCAAAGCCTTTCCTCGGGGATATAGGTTTTAAAATAATGGCTTTTGCTGCCCTTTTTTCGACCTCTTCCGCAATCAATGCCTCCCTTTACGGAGGTGCAAATGTAAGCTACATTCTGGCAAAAGATGGAGAATTGCCCGAAATTTTTGAGAGGAAAGTCTGGCACCGAAGTCCCGAAGGGCTCTTTATCACCTCAAGCCTGGTTATTCTCTGCGCAAACTTTCTCCAGCTTGAAGGAATAGGTATGCTTGCCAGTACTTGCCTTCTCATGGTTTACGTGGCAGTTAATATTTCCCACCTTCGCCTGTTAAAGGAAACCGGGGCAAAATCCTATATTATCTGGGCTTCACTTTTAAGCAGCCTGACCTTCTTTTGCGTGCTTTTGTACTACGAATTCATGCATTCGAAGACAACTCTCGGACTACTTGGATTTACGGTTTTTTGTTGCTTTGCTGCCGAATGGACCTACAGAAAATACTCCGGTAGGCTTATAAAGGAAAGGACAGGCTGAATCTGAAAACTGGATCTTAAAAAAGAGTTGAAACCAGAGTTGCTGCAGCCTGCTTGCGCTGCACACTGCCAGTTTCAATTTCACTTTTTGACTTGATGGATTCTCATGCGTTAAGGGCTTCCCGGAAGTTTTCACTCTCCGGGATGCCAGCGTTCCATATGCTTTTCATGGGTTTTCAGATAGGCTCCTTTTTCGTAAAAGTGGTCATAGAACTCGAGGTCTATGTGCTGGGCCTGAAGGTAAGGCATGACAAAAATGCTTGGAACTGTACCCGGAAACTTCCCAAAATTGTCGTAAATATACTGAGCCTGAAGAGCGACACACTCCCTGAACTCCTCGTTATGGGGTATGGCGTTGCTACGGACTGCCTTCGCATCCCTGTAGTAACCCGGGGTATCGGGATTGAAAGGTCCCCCTTTTCCGAACTTTCTT
The DNA here is from genome assembly GCF_000007345.1 of Methanosarcina acetivorans C2A. NCBI lineage: Archaea > Methanobacteriati > Methanobacteriota > Methanomicrobia > Methanosarcinales > Methanosarcinaceae > Methanosarcina > Methanosarcina acetivorans. Next base: position 2,812,321 of record NC_003552.1, read on the forward strand.
TCGGTAAGTACATCAACTGCATGGCGCATGTCCCTGTAGTGGGGAGGAGTATGGCCTTCAAAAACTCCCGGAAGCCCGGTGGGGTTTGGAAGAGCCCAGCGCTCGTCCGTATCATACCGAAAACCAAGCCCGGGAACGTCAGGATTTCCACTTGCCCCCAGGGCTGCAAAGGGGTCGATTCCGTTGAACATCCAGCCGCCAAGCCCCATTGCCTGCAACATGAGCATCCCGGCATAGCAGGTAATAGACAGCTCTGCAGTCGCTTCGGATAAAGACCACATCTCCAGAAAACTTACGGGCAAAGGATTTTCCGTATCAACAAGCTTGCTGAACTGCTCAAGGCCTTCTATCTTTTTCCCATGTACGTCGTCATAAAAACAGATCCCGTTCTGTGTATAGTAGCAAATCCCGGCAAGCACATGCTGGGCAAGGTCTGCTACGGGAATGATCAGGGTTGTTCCGGGATGATTGACTACCCAGGTATTATGGGCTTCAATATACGGTGTCTCAGGAGGGAGTTTCATCCTGCCCTCTGAGATTTTACTGACTCTTGCCCTGTGGGCTTTAATCAGCTCTTCGGCATCAAAAGTCCCGCTTTCCGAACGGGTTGCCAGTTCAGGCGCGTCTCGGGTCTCGAAAAAGTAAACACCCGTATCATCGGTAAAAAAGAGCTCACTTGTATGAAAGCCAGCTGCTGAGGGAAAAGTGCGTCCTCCGGCACTGCAGGCATAGTTGGAGAGAGCAGGCGCATACCTTTCTCCGCGCATTATTAGGTTGTGCCAGCCCGTGTTTCCTGAAGCTGCCGAAAGGACTAACATCTGCTCCCATTCTGTAAGAGGCAGAGGAGCATGCTTTGATGTGTACTTAAAATACCCATCCGGAATAGAAGCCCCCAGAAAGAAACGGCGTGCTCTTCTTCCGAAAAGTGCGTCCGTGAACTTGAAATCAAGTATATCTGAAAAACCCGGTGGAAGATTTTCCTTATCCCTATCCTTACTCATATAATCTATACCCCCATAACAGAGATTGCAGGAAAAGGGCATAAAACTAACGCTGTGGCTTTATGTTGATTTTTGCAAAAATCAGGTTTGTCTTTGAATATTATGCCTCTGTCCGGCCGGAGAGCATTATGAAGTTTCACCTGACTGGAAGATTTCCTAGGACAGATTCCCCGTAATTACAGGGAGCTTAAGGGGGAAACCAAAATATGCATAATTTTATATAATATCAGTAATTAATATGTATATAGGGCATCTGACAAATACTTTTTTCATACACTCAACAGCTTTTACACCCCCCACTCCCAAACCCCCCAAACTCTCAGATGCCCATCCCCCATTCTTTTCTTACTTCCAAACCCTTGAGGTAACTTCCCAAAAGATTATCTCCAAAAGACACAAATCCCCTTCATGCTCCTAATTCTTTTTCCTATTTTCTCTTTCCTATTGATATCGATAGAATGACTCTGGTCCCTGCGACTGTAAAGCTATATCTTCAGGAAATGCATGACCTGCCTGGCTTTTTTCTTCTACCCTCAAAGCACATGTCCCACAGGAATGGTTCCTTGAGCAGATCACTCCTGAGGTCATTGAAGATTTATAGGGAGGACGCAGGCAAAAGATCGAAATCAGGATCTCCTACTGGCTCCTGTATCAGAAAGGGTCGGAACTATCGTTCCTGATAGGAAGCGGGAGATTTCTTGCCTATGAGAAAAGAACTCTTAGCCAGGGTACTCATTACTTTCTGGCACCAGGATATGCGACCAAGGCTGTTAAATCAATGTTGCAGCGGGTTTTTTCCAGCCTCAAAGGGGACTTCATCATAGCTTATACGTGTCCACACATGAAGGCTTCGATCCGTGTGCTGGAAAAGAACAGATTTCTTTTAAAGGAGCCGTGTCCGAAGAGGGAATAATAACTTATGAGCTTTGGAGAGAAAACGGATGTTTTTGATCTTTTAAGATTAAGTTATTGAAATAATTTGAGTACTTCCAGAAAAGGCCAAAAAATAGCAGTATAAACTCAATTTTATATATTTTCAGGTATTTTATACATATGGGCATCTGAAAAACTTTTTTCAAACCCCCCACTTTCCCATTCCCCAATTCCCACCTCACCGAAAAACAGATGCCCTACTCCTTCAAATATTACCTCAAGCTTTCCGTTTACAGGGAAGCCAGAGACCTTATCTATTCTGTTTTTTTCCATCTGAGGATAAGTTTTGATCGGGTAAAAAGTTATTTCCGGAATTCGTTGAACTAAGTCTCTTGTTGTATCTGAATTCTGGAACTTATTTGAATTCTGGAACTTAGTGTAATTCTACTGTTTATTGTATTTGTATTCGTTTGTATTCGGTTAATTTTGCAGGATTCACTGCTTATTCTCATGTATAAAACACACTTTTGTAAATCTGTCTTTGAATGAAGGGTAACAATGGCGCAAACTTTACCTCTTCAACTTTAACCGAATACAAACATCGAGAACTATTATCATTTAGTCTTACTGTATGTCCTGATCGAACTGATTGAAGTCCAATCATAATAAGTATTGATTTTTTGTCCTTCCTCTTCTTCTGTTATGCGTACGAATTCTTCCCCCAGGAAAAGCACAGCCTTCTTGTAGATCTTTCCTTCGTTGATCTGAATACTGACTCCTTCTCTGAGCTTTCTTGACATCGTTCCTTCCAGAGGGGATGATGCATATTCAAAAACTTTTTCCCATGTTTTGTTCATTTCTATTCACCTTTCAGATGTCTTACCGGAGATGCATTACCGTAATTTCCTGCTTTAGTTTGAACATAAATGCCTAATATATTCAGTAATACACCGGAATCCTATGTACTAGCTAATAATAAATAAAGTTTTTTATAGGCAGTAATATAAATTAATGTGAATAATGAGAGAGATACGGCAATCAGATAAGTCCAAAACAGGAGGCTTTCTGGCTTTAACGTCGAATGTTTTAAAATTAATCAGTACCAAAACAAAATAAGCATCAAAATAAGATCTAACAGGTAATACCTCTTAATCCAGGATCTCTTAATCAGAGTCACTTCATGAGGATTTCCTAAGTGAGTTTTTATACGTGAGATCTTTTAAGCGTAAAAGTCCTGTTAAGTTCTGTTACGTTAAGTTCCGTTAAGTTAGGTCTTGTTAAGTTAAAGTCCTGTTAAGTTAAAGTTCTATTAAGTTAAAGTTCTATTAAGTTAAAGTCCTGTTAAGTTAAAATTCTTGAAAACATAAGTGAAATGGAGATTATAACATGCCAGAACATCCTCTCAAAGTTATAATGGATAAAGACCCGGAATTATTTTCCCTGCTTGAAAACATGCGAGAACTTTCTTTTGCAGAAGGCGGAATTCCTCTTAAGTACAAATTCCTTATTGCAATGGCTCTGGATGCAGCTAACGGTGCAGTTGACGGAGTAAAGGTCCTTGCAATCCAGGCAATGGAAGCCGGAGCTACAAAAGATGAGGTTATGGAAACGATAAGGATAGCCCAGTATATTTTCGGAGTTGGAAGTGTTTACACGGCTGCAAAAGCCCTGACAGACGTCTTATAAAATTCTATTTTCGGACAGAGCTCAGGTAGAGAATACTCCCTGAGCTTATGCTTCCCGATTGGTAAACCCTATCGGTTACAGTTATTCAGGGGGGAGATATCCATTCACTACTATCGATTCTGTAATGGTTGAATTCTCTCGAGAGGGCGCAATCTCAAGGTATTTCTCAGAATTGAAACAATTTCTTAACTTTTCCAGGGTTTCGAACTCGATCAGGATTATTCTCTCGGGGTCCCAGTTCCCAAACATAGATATCACTTCTCCTCCTCGAATCAGATACCTGCCGCCGTGCTTTTTTATGATTTCGGGAACTTTTTCGACATACCCGGCGTAAAGTTCGTGGTCCAAAACTCTGATTTCAATTATATATAATCATACATTTTTCTCCTTTTCTTCAAGCTCTGTTAACTGAGTTGAGTAGCTGATTTTCATAAAATATCCGGCTATATTAAGGTCGGTATTCCGGTTACAATCTGCCGTAACCTCGCTATGTTACTGTCGTGAACTACCGCTAAACTAAAGATTTAGCGGCTTCCTGAATCCTCCTCCCAGCCAATGTTGGCGAGTCGTACAGGCTCTGCCCCTCGTTCCAAAGGTGAAACAGAATACGAACGTGAGATTATACTTGAGATGCTTTCCAGCTTCCGGTTTTCTCCGGCTTGACGTTCCCGATCCTTTCAGGTATGAGGATACCCTGTTATCCAACTCCTCAGCTTGGTTTTCGCATTTTGGTTGTGGTGACAGTATTAAATATTATAATATAGTTAATAAAACAAACTTATTTGCAGAAGCAATATCAGGAGAATGTTGAGAAGTTGACGCTTATATCCCCCTGAGCTTAAAGACTCAGGGCTTTTATGCTTCTTCATATAAACGGGTTATGTTCTTCCATAATCTGGCTATATTATTGGCATAGATATCTGTTTATTTACAGTACTGCCAAAAATCATAGAAATTCTTCGAGAGTAACATAATTTTATATCTTATAGAGTATTATTATGTTATAGGGGCATCTGAAGAATCTTTCCTCTGTGTTTCTCCAGAAAACGTATTCCACCCATTCCCAACCAAAAAAAGCCAGATGCCCTATTATCCCCAAACTCTCTCTTTTTTCAAAAAGCCGAAGGCATCGACTCAAGCTTTTCATTCGCTTTTTTTAAACGAGAAATCTGCGAATTTTATGTTTCAGCGATAGCTATAAATACTAGAACCTCGAATTGACTGATCAGTCAATATTACAAGTTTAAATATTTACGAGCTTAAATATAGAAAAGAAGGTCAGCGACAAAAAAGCAGCTATAATGGGAACAGCCCTGAAACTTTTTACGGGAAGATGCTTCCACGGCACTTCCACAGCCCAGATCTCAAAAGATGTCGGTGTGGCTACAGGGATCTTTTTAACTACTTCCCAACCAAGGAAGCCCTCATAAACAGCCTTTATTTTGAGGTCAAAGGCAGGTTGAGCCGCAGTATCAAAGCAGGCATAGGTGAGGAAGTTTCTATCCGGTGCAGGATCAGAAGGGTGTGGCCAAACTTCATTATGTAGGGCGTGAACAATCCCGAAGAATACCTTTTTGTCGAGCAGTTCCGTTCGTCCCCTTACATCATGAAAGTCATCAGGAAAGAATGATGAAAGAATATATTTTCCTTCATGAGCTTGTCTAGGAAGGGGTCAGCAACGGGGTTCTCAGGGATTACCCTCCGAAATTGATCATGAAACTGTTTTTTCAGGGCACAAAGGCTGTTGTGAGTTTGTTTCTGGACTCAGGTGGTTCTGGACATGAATGAACTCACCGAACAGGGGTTTCAGATTATCTGAAGCGGGCTGGCTAAAAAATGATTTAAGGTATTTTTTTCAACGGCTTCACCGGCCATTGAGTGATTAATTGATCATATTCAGCAGTCAAACAACTTAACAATAATAACAACTCCTCAAAGAAGAGTGAGTGGTCAACCAGATGAGAATAGGACTTACGGATATTCATGGGATAAGAGCATAGAGGAAACTCATAGGAGGAAAAAGAATGCTGTACAGGAAAATGCCAGAGAATGGGGACGAGCTTTCAATACTGGGTTTTGGGTGTATGCGCCTCCCCCTTAAAGAGGATGGCACAATAGATGAGCAAAGGGCCAGAAGCCTGGTGAGGTATGCAATTGACCAGGGGATAAACTATGTTGACACAGCCTGGCCCTATCATATGGGAGAGAGCGAGCCGTTTTTAGGACGCACTCTTGCTGACGGCTATCGGGAAAAAGTCAAACTTGCAACAAAACTCCCATCCTGGCTTGTGGAGAGCCGGGAAGACATGGATAAATTCCTGAATGCCCAGCTGGAGAGACTCAAAACGGATCATATTGATTATTATCTGATCCACGGTCTTGCAGGAAAACTATGGGACAAACTGGAGGCTCTTGATGCGACCGATTTCCTCAATAAGGCAAAAGCTGACGGCCGTATTGTAAATGCAGGTTTCTCGTTCCACGGGCCAGTTGAGGATTTCAAAAGGATTGTTGACGCTTATCCCTGGACTTTCTGCCAGATCCAGTACAATTTCATGGATGAAAAGCACCAGGCAGGAACCGAAGGACTGAAATATGCAGCTTCAAAAGGCCTGGGGATTATTGTTATGGAACCTCTTCTCGGCGGGAATCTGGCTGGTCAAGTACCTGATGAAGTAAAAGAGATCTGGGCCGAATCGCCGGTAAAAAGGACCCCTCCTGAATGGGCTCTTCGCTGGGTGTGGAACCACCCTGAAGTCACGGTTGCACTCTCAGGCATGAATGAGGAGTCCCAGGTCGAGGAAAACCTGAAAATTGCCGGGGAAGCCTATCCGAATTCCTTGACCGAAGACGAGCTTCAGCTTATCAGCAGAGTTGAGAAAAAATACCATGAACTCATGAAAGTCGGCTGTACCGGCTGTGAGTACTGCATGCCCTGCCCTTCAGGAGTTTACATCCCGGAATGCTTTAGAATTTACAATGATCTGCATATGTTCGGGAATGTGGAGGGGGCCAGATTCAAGTATGCGGTTAATATGAGCGGGGTATTTACCAATTCCGATCCCGGGGGATTTGCTTCCCAGTGCACTGAGTGTGGTCAATGTATGGAAAAATGTCCTCAGGGGCTAAAAATCCCTGAGCTGCTCAAAGCAGTGGCGGAGGAGTTGGAAGGGCCTGACCTGGAGCAGAGGATAGCTATGGCTAAAAAACTCTTTAAGAGAGACTGACTGCGAAGGTTAACTGTGGGAAAATCAATACTTTGAAAAGGGGAGGAAACGGAATGCTGTAAGGAAGATGCCAGGGAATGGAGATGAGTTTTCAATACAGGCTTCGAATACATGCATCTTCCTAAAAACACAGATGATATTCTTCGAATAACAGGCACAAATAATGAAAGTAAATGAAATGACTTTCATGCCAAAGAAGACAGGACAATTGATGCAGAATAGCTACCCTCCAGATCCGCTAATCGGTTAGAGTTGCAAGTTTTACTCGAGTGGGATCATTCGATTTTTCTTGCCCGTAAAACCAAATTTACTACTGAGTCGTTCTTGAATAAGGATGAGAAAAAACAGACAAGAAGAAGTAATTTAGATCTTTATCTTTGTTTCATCTGCTATTTCCTTTTGGGAAGGGCCGCCAGACAAGCTGGCGGAGGCGCTTAGATTATCTAAAAATTCAAATGAGATTCTCGGGTCCAATGTGTCCAATGAATGATTCTTTGAATGGAAAACGTTTCTGAATTCAGTTCCTCTTATTGACAGTATAAATTCTCCTGTCACTTTCTTCATTGAAGGCGGGAACTTAATCCTTGCAATGAATAGAACAGAAAAACAAAAAATTTTAGCTTCGGATCTTTTGAGTAATATTAATCCATTAATCCGAAATCACCCATTCCTTATTTTTTCGGGAATCCAGAGTGGAAACCCTTAAAAATCAAAGGAAACAAGTTAAAACCGAAGGTACTGGAAATGCTGTACAGAAAAATACCAGAAAACGGAGACGAGCTTTCGATACTTGGGTTCGGATGCATGCGGCTTCCTCTTAAAGAAGGAAAAATAGATGAAGAAAGGGCCAGAGAGCAGCTGCGCTATGCAATCGGTCACGGGGTAAATTACGTCGACACAGCCTGGCCATACCATATGGGAGAAAGTGAGCCTTTCGTGGGGAGAGCTCTTGCTGACGGTTACCGGGAAAAGGTTAAGCTCGCAACAAAGCTTCCCTCCTGGACCGTGAAAAGTAGGGAAGATATGGACAGGATTCTGAATGTTCAGCTTGAGAGGCTCAGGACGGACCATATAGATTATTACCTTGTGCACGGGCTTGTGGGAGCTCTGTGGGACAAAATGGAAAAGCTCGAAGTTTTGAGTTTTCTTGATAAAGCTAAAGCTGACGGACTCATTGTAAATGCGGGTTTCTCTTTCCACGGGTCAGTTGAGGATTTCAAAAGGATTGTGGACGCCTATCCCTGGACTTTCTGCCAGATCCAATACAATTTCCTGGATGAAAAGAACCAGGCAGGAACCGAAGGGCTGAAATATGCAGCTTCAAAGGGGCTGGGCGTAATTATAATGGAACCTCTGCGTGGGGGGAAGCTGACATATCCTATCCCGCCTGCAGTTCAGGAGATCTGGGACGAAGCTCCGGTAAAGCGAACGCCTGCAGAATGGTCTCTTCGCTGGATCTGGAACCATCCAGAGGTTACGGTTGTGCTTTCAGGCATGAACGAAGAGTTGCATATCGAAGAGAACCTGAAAATTGCTGGGGAAGCCTATCCGAATTCCCTGACCGAAGCTGAACTGCAGCTAGTATCGAAAGTGGAACAGAAGTACAGAGGACTTATGAAAACAGGCTGTACAGGCTGCAGGTACTGCATCCCCTGCTCTTCGGGAGTGGACATCCCGAGCTGTTTTGAAATCTACGATAACTTCTGCCTTTCAGGGAATGAAAAAGAAGCAAAACTCATGTATGCGGCAAAACCCGGAGGGATAATAAGAGGGGATGTCCCGGGTTATGCCTCCCAGTGCGTACAATGCGGGGAATGTGTTGAAAAGTGCCCGCAGCATCTGGATATACCAGCCCTGCTTGAAGCCGTTGAAAAGAAATTTGAAGGAAAAGACTTCAAGGGCTGGAGAGTCATGGCAAAAAAGGCTTTTAGGAAGGAGTAAAGATCAGGGGCGTAACCATAATCTCCTGATCTGAGAATTTTTCTCTACTAATGATTTCTCTACTAATGATTTCTCTACTAATGATTTCTCTACTAATCTCTACTGATGATTTCTCGCTAATTATTTTTCCGTTGACGACCTTTTTTCTGCCTGAATTACTTGAATTGGATTTTGAAACCCAAAGATTTTTTTGTTTAAGTTACCTTAACACCCGGTTATTTTCTGTTTTAAATTCTGCTGTGTGTAATATATCAGTTTTGAATTTTAATAATAGTTGCTCGATGCTGATAAAATACACAGTAAATGTATCTATAGATATAATTTTATCCTTTAAATTTCATATATATTATATAGGAAAGTGGAGAAAACTCACAAAACAAACTTGTTTGTAAAGAGTAGTCAGGAATTAAATAATCTGAATTTTACCAATTTTTAAAAAAGGAGATAAAAATCTTGTTTCTGAGTACGGGATGCTAAAAAAAGTCCGGAAACATCCGCTGGATTAAAAAGAGAATTCCGGTACTGCCTGATAATGAGGGGGTATTATGAGTTATTCAGGTGAAGTTTTTGATGTTAATAGCAGAATAAATTCAAAAAACGCAATAAGGCACAAACTGGAAATTGAATAAGTATTGCTTGAAATTTCCAACATGTTCACAGATCCTGCCATCCTTGAGAGGGACATCAACGTTACCCTTGAAAAGATTTGTATGCTCTGTGGGGCTGGCAGGAGTTACATTTTCCTGCTTCGAGAAAACGGAACCGTCTTCGACAACACACATGAATGGTGTGCTGAAGGGGTGGAGCCTCAGAAAAATAACCTTCAAAATGTTTCCTGCGATGAATGCCCCTGGTGGATGGAAAAACTTTCCAATTGAGGTTTTGCCATTTTTCACATAATCCCTTTATTTCCGCTAATACTTAACAGCGTAGCTTATTTCGTGAAAAATTTACCTCATAACAACTTAAAATCTATTTAATTCGTTATTTTTATCTATAATTAATATTGGAGTAAGAAATAACTCATTAATTTGGAAATAAACTTCTTTTGAACTTTCAAAATATAATAAATATTTATGTTTTTATGTGATTTATTGAAATAAGTTGCAATAAATTCTAATTTTTAAAGTAAATGTAATACTATATCAGTTTTTGAGCTTAATTCGTATTCAAAGGCATTTTGAAGTATTATTTTAGAGGTTTTAAAGGTAATTTTTTGTCAAAATACGTGATTTTGACCTATTTTTTTTATTTTAAAGCATTTTTATCAATTTTGGCAGAACCTCAATTATGAAATAATCCACATCCCTGATGTTCTGGCTCTGCCTCCGGAAGCAGCAGTAGAGAAAGAGGTGCTCGGAAAGCAGGGGATCAAATCTCTGATTGTGTTACCTCTGTATGTAAGTGGAAAGCTTGCAGGCTTCATGGGACTGGACAATGTGGTCAATACCGGGACTTGGGAGAAAGATGACGTGTCCATACTCCGAATAGCTGTAAACCTGATAGGGATGGGAATACAGCGCAAGAGGACTGAAAAAGCAATACACGAAGGGGAAGAAATCTACAGGTCCATGTTTAAGAATGCTGCCAACCTGATTCTTCTGGTTGAAAAAAACGGAAATATTGTTGACTGCAATTCCCGCGTAGGTGAGCTCTTGGGCTACAGGCGGTTCGAACTCTTAGGGCAACCCATAAGAAACCTCATTTTTCCGGATTGCCTTGAAAAAATTAAAAAGTCTTCAGAAGAGGTCGAAAACAGGGGTTTTTCCTTTAACAAAGAGTACAGGATGGTTCGGAAAGACGGGAAAACCGTGGATGTCAACGTCAACTCTTCGGGTTTAAAGGACGAAAACGGGTTCCATGTCCAGACAATTTACATAGTGGAAGACATTACTGAACGCAAAAAAGCAGAAAAGCTGGTAAAGGAGAATGAAAGCCGGTATCGTTCCCTGTTTCAAAATAACCGTGCAGTAATGTTGCTGCTTGATCCTGATACCGGAAATATACTTGATGCAAATTCGGCTGCCTGTGCTTTCTACGGATACCCCAGAGAGAAAATGCTCGGTCTGAACATTGCCGACATTAATATCCTTCCAAAAGAGCAGATCCTGGAAGAACTGGAACAGGAAAAGTCAAGGGATATAAACCACTTCTATTTTACTCACCGCTTATCAAACGGAGTGCTCCGAGATGTTGAAAGATACAGTTATCCTATTTTGATGGGTGGGAAAAAACTCCTGTATGCAATTGTTTCGGATATAACTGATAATAGAAAAATGCAAAGTGAGCTTGTGAGAGCTAAAATGGAAGCTGAAATTGCCAGTAAAGCAAAAAGTGAATTTCTGGCAAGCATGAGCCATGAACTGAGGACACCCTTGAATTCGATTATAGGTTTTTCGGACATGCTGCTCACCCAGAATTTTGGCCCGCTTAATAAAAAGCAGCTGAGATACGTCAACAATATCTCTGTGAGCGGAAATCATCTCCTGAAGCTGATAAACGGTATTCTGGATCTCTCCAAGGTTGAAGCAGGGAAGATGGAACTTAAGGTAGAAGAGTTTTCCGTGCTCGATTCGATCTCTGAAGTTAAGGTTTTATTGACCCCTCTGGCATCAAAGAAAGATATTCAGATCCTGAGCGTGGTCGATAAGGAGCTGACAACCATAAGGGCGGATAGAACAAAGTTCAAGCAGATTTTATACAATCTGGTGGATAATGCTATTAAGTTTACTCACGAAGACGGATTCGTTATTGTTGACGCCAGAGTTGAGGGAGATCAAGCAAAAATTATGGTCAAAGATACAGGGATCGGAATCTCCAAAGCCGGAGTTAAAAAAATCTTTCAGCCGTTTACCCAGCTTGAGAACTCCGAATACGGAAAACAGAAAGGAACAGGCCTCGGCCTTTCTCTTGTCAAGAAATTTGTGGAAATGCACACAGGAAAAATCTGGGTTGAAAGCGAGTTTGGGGAAGGCAGCAAATTCATTTTCACCATACCCCTCAGCCTCACCATACCCCTCAGCCTCACCATACCCCTCAGCCTCACCATACCCCTCAACCCTGCGAATTAGGTAATGGATGGTTTTTCTCAGGGCTTCTTTCCTATCGAAAAGGCTTTTCCCAGGTTACACCCGATACCGTAGTAGCTCCGATTTCCTGTCCCGTATACCACAGGACGGACTTTCTCAATGTCAGGATTTCCTTTTTCATCGAGCACGGCTTCTTCGGCTTTTATGTCCATGATCTCTCCTACAAACAGGGTATGAAGCCCTATCTCAAGGCTGTGGAGAAGCTTACACTCAAGGACAACCGGAAACTCTGCAACATAAGGAGCAGGCACAAGTTCGCTTCTTACCGGGGTAAGACAGGTTGCCTCAAACTTGTCCTCTTCCTTTCCGCTTGCAATGCCGAAATAATCGGTTTCTTTCACATATGCTTCGGAAGGGATGTTTACAGTAAATGCCTTATTTTCCATGATCCCGGCATAACTGTAAGTAGCTTTTCTTAAGGACACGCTGATGCATGGCGGATTCGAACAGCAGATCCCTCCCCAGGCTACAGTCATAGCATTTGGCTTTCCATTCATGTCGTAGGTGCCGACAACCCAGGCAGGCGTCGGAAATGAAAGGGGCTTTGCTCCGATAGATTGTTTCATGGTTTAATCTTCTTTTCGATAATACAAAAAGCTTTTTCGAGCCAGAATGGAGATTTTCGATTTGATTTTTTACAGGTTATTTTTCTATTTACTTTTTATCGATAATAATCAAAAGCAGAAATCTGTTTGTTTAAATAGTTTATTTTGTTATTGTTTATATATAATGCTGATAATATAAACTGGGATAAGTAGCTGTAAAAACAGGCCATTTTGTTGAATTAATAAAAGAACTTGGGGGGTATGAAACTGACAACAAAGCATCTATTTGGGGGTCTTTTAGTGGGGTCCGCCAGTGGAGTTATTGCAGGTCTGATTGCAGGAATTACACTGAAGTATGGTTATGACAAACTCATTCATGAGAAGCAAATACACAAAAAACTCGAGTCAATTTCCATGAAGTCAATTTCCATGAAAAATCTTAAAAGACGTAAATGCCTCATAATATGACCGAAGACATATGCGCCTGAAACAAACAAACTAGCAGAACCATTCTGTTTAAATTCAAAGTAAACCGGGAATTTTCTATCTTACTGAAAGTTGGTAACACTGATTCTTCTATAAACATTGACTTTTCAATCAGGAAATACAGTTACAAATAGTTCTCAAAACAAAATAAAATTAGATTACTATCAGATTGAGGGTAAATCTGAAAATATAAGGGGGTATAGAACTGACAAAGAAACATATACTTGGTGGACTGGTAATGGGGTCAGTCGCGGGGACAGCCGCTGGAATTGTCGGAGGTCTGGTTGCCGGAATTACGCTGAAGTACACTTATGATAAATATATTCAGGAACAGCAAATGCACAAAAAAATCAAATCCCTTCCCAGGAAGGTGTTTAGACGCGGCCCGGCTCCTGTTACGGTGAGGGCTGTTTATCCGGATCACCAGACTTTTTCCCATAACATGAAATCCCCTATCTGGGTCGAATTCGATGCACCTATAGACAGTTCCACAGTTACGAAAGATACGGTAATAGTCAAAAGTTCGGTATCTGATGAGCCTCTGGATGGTTTTCTTGATGCGGGAGGGAGGATTCTTATGTTCCGGCCTCATGGAAAATATCCTGCAGAAAATGGCAAAGCCAAAGTTTCCATTACTTTAATAGGAACCGATACCGGGGCAGGAGCCATCACTGACGTAAAAGGTGTGTCTCTTGACGGAGATAAGGATGGACAAGCCGGGGGAGATTTCGAATACAAGTTCAATATACTTAAGTAATAGAACTTTAAGTAACAGAGCTTTCTCTGATTTTTTTTAAAATTTTTTTCATTTTTTTTATTTCTTTCTTCATTTTTTTTTAGTTTTTTTACTTATTTCTGATTTTTCCATTACTCCGGGAAAAAATAAATCACTATACATCCAGAATTATTATAAAATTTTTAATATGTCTCATAGTTGGCGTTATATATTAGGTGCGATATAGGATAAATAAAGGGATTTTAAGTTCAATTCCTCTCTTTTCCGGAAGATATTAAAATAAGAGGCTCTCCGGTAAGGAATATAAATAAAGGGGGTTCAGGATTGATAAATATGAAAAGATATGGTGAGCTATTGCTTAGCGCATACATCATGAAGAAACTTAAGCCCGGGGGATCTCAAAAGAGTAAAGGGCTAAGTAAATATGGAAAATTAGTTCTCGGGGCATATCTGCTTGAAAAACTCAAGGCAGATACCTCTAAAAAAGAAGCGGTACCGAAAACAGAAGTGAAAGAAGTAAAATTGGATGAAACGGGTAGGGGGTCTTCAAAGATGAAACTCGGTAAAATAGTTATGGGCGTACTGATTGGAGCTGTGGCTATTTACGCTCTTAAAAAATACTCTGCTAAAAAGAATGGACATAAAATCAAAGTCCAGTGAGAAGGGGGGAGGGGAACGATTTTGCATAAAATAAACGGTTGGAGCAAATTTCTGCTGGGGGTAGTTGCAGGGGCGGCAATTGTATATGCTGCTAAAAAATGTCTGTGTAACAGATCCCTTCCAGAGGCTTTCAAATCTCTACCCTTTAACTTCAAACAGGGCCAGGTTCCTCCTAAGGTAAAGTCAATTTATCCTGACAGGCAGACATTTGCTTTCAGGCATGATTCCCCGATCTGGATCGAATTCGATATGCCCATGAATAGTGCAAGTATTACGAAAGAGACTGTAATAGTCAAAAGTTCCGCATCAGAAGAGCCTGTTGAGGGATTACTGGATTCGGGGTCAAGAATCATGATGTTCCGCCCGTATGTGGATTATCCTATGGACGAAACCGGGGCTGAAATAACAATTACCTTGCTTGGAAGCGAAACCGGGTCCGGGTTTATAATGGATGAAAGGGGAATTGCTCTGGACGGCGATGACGACGGAAAAGCCGGAGGAGATTTTGTCTTTACTTACAGACTCATAAAGTGAAAACCTGCTTTCCGAACAACCCCTGTTTTTTAATCCTTTTTCTTTTTTGATTTCTTTTTTGATTTCTTTTTTGATTTCTTTTTTGATTTCTTTTTTGATTTCTTTTTTGATTTCTTTTTTGATTTCTTTTTTACCTTCATATCCTTTTTCTTATCTGTTTGATTCGATTATTTTTCTTTTTTGACCCAACACTTTTTACTGTTGATCACTATTTTTCTGGCTTCCCCGGCTTTTTTGTCACCATACCCCCCACCTCCCGGCGTCTCGATAACGAATACATCTCTGCTTTCTAACTTTAATTCAGCCTGTCCTCCAATCTCGATAATTGTTCCATCCCTGCAAATAAGCGTGTTCTTCCCGCACTCCCCGGGACTGCCCCCATTTAACCCGAAGGGAGGGAGTTTCCTGTGGCTTGAAAGAATGGCGGCATGCATATCCTTAAGGAACCTGAGTTTTCGGACAACCCCATTTCCGCCTCTGAATTTACCTTCTCCTCCGCTTCCCTGCCGGATGGAAAATTCCTCTAACAAAACCGGGAACCTTGTTTCAAGGATTTCAGGGTCGGTGATTCTCGAATTGGTCATGTGAGTATGGACAGCATCAGTCCCTGAAAAACCGGGACCTGCCCCTGCTCCTCCACAGATGGTTTCATAGTACTGGAAGTCCGAATTTCCGAAAGTGAAATTGTTCATGGTTCCCTGGGAAGCCGCCAGCGTGCCAAGGGCTCCGAACAGGGCATCAACAATGTACTGCGAGGTCTCAACATTGCCTGCAACAACTGCTGCAGGATATTCCGGCCTGAGCATGGAACCTTCGGGGATGATAATTTCAAGTGGCCTTAGACAACCCGCATTAAGGGGGATGTCACTTTTTACAAGGGTCCGGAAAGCGTAGAGAACGGCAGCCAGGCAGACCGAGGCAGGGGCATTGAAGTTGTTTGAAAGCTGGGGGGAGGTCCCGGTAAAGTCAATTTTTGCACCCCGGTTCTTGCGGTCAATTGTGACCTTCACTTTAATTTCACTCCCATCATCGAGAGTATAGGTGAATCCTCCATCGGAAAGCCTGTCAATAACTCTTCTTACGGCTTCCTCGGCGTTATCCTGCACATGGTTCATGTAAGCTTCAACGGTTTCAAGGGAGAATTCTTCAACCATCCTGCGCAGTTCCTGGAGCCCTTTTTCATTTGCGGCTACCTGTGCCCGGAGGTCAGCCATATTCTGTTCCGGGTTTCTTGCAGGGTATTTTCCCGAGTTCAACCAGGCTTTCAGCTTTTCTTCGCAGAAAAGACCCTGTTTGACTATTTTCATGCCCTCGCTCAGCACTCCTTCTTCCTCAATGGTCCTGCTGCCCGGAGGTACGGAGCCCGGGCTTATTCCTCCCACATCGGCATGGTGGCCCCGGGAAGCCAGATAAAACAGAATCTTTCCGGAATTGCCAAACATTGGAGTAACAACCGTAATGTCCGGGAGATGGGTACCCCCGTTGTACGGGGAGTTTATCAGGTAGACGTCTCCTGCCTGCATTTCCTGAAATTGTGTCAGGATAAGGGCTTTTACGCACTCCCCCATGGAACCCAGGTGCACGGGGATGTGAGGGGCATTTGCTATAAGGTTGCCGTGCCTGTCGAAAATCGCACAGGAGAAGTCCAGTCTCTCTTTTATGTTTACCGAGTAGGCTGTGTTCTGCAGAGTGTAGCCCATCTGCTCGGCAACGGACATGAACCTGTTATTGAAAATCTCGAGCATTACAGGGTCAACTTCCGTCCCTATGGCGGTATGGGTCGGGAGAGGAATTTTCCGGTGCAGGAGGAGATGGTCTCGTTCCGTAATCTCTCCTTCCCAGCCGGGTTCGATAATAATGGTCGTATTTTTCTCAATTAAAATCGCAGGCCCGCTTATGCAGGCCCCCGGTTTGAGTTCTTCTCTTCGGAAAACGGGAGTCTCATGAAATTCCCCATAGCTGTACATTTGAACTGCCGAGATCGGAGAAAAGGCAGGGTTTGCTTCGGTTTCCAGTACAGGATCAGAGACCCTTTCAGTAATCCCTATGGTCTCCACGGAAACGGCTTCAACGACAATGGATTTTCCCTCTATCACAAAGCCGAAACGTTTTTTGTGGGCTTCTTCAAACCCTCTCCTGAGTGCGTCCTTATCCGCAAAATCCACAACTAACTGAGTATCCGATCCCGCATAACGCATATGGGCCTTAAAGAGGGCAGTAATGCACTCCTTCCGCACTTCCTGTTCAAACATCATAAGGAGGCCTTCTTTTTCAAGCCTGGCAAATACCGTCTTTAATTTATCTATCAGCCCGTCGGAAAGTTCGGCTCCTACGTAACTCTCTTTTATCAGCCTCTGGTCTGCAAGCCCCATCCCGTATGCCGAAAGTACGCCTGCATAAGGGTGGATGAAGATCCTTTTTACCCCTAGGCTGTCTGCAACCCTGCAGGCGTGCTGGGCGCCGGCTCCTCCAAAGCAGCAGAGAGTATATTCTTTTATGTTGTACCCCCGCTGGACCGAGATTCTCTTTATAGCGTTTGCCATATTCTCGACTGCAACCGAAAGAAAACCTTCTGCTACCTGCTCAGGGGTCCGAACACTGCCTCCTCTTGAAATTTCTTTTTTAGAGCCATCCTTTTCAGCGACTTCTTTTTCGGGGAGATCCTTTCCAGAAACTTTATTTTTGGAGACTTCCTTGTCAGATACTTCCTTGTCAGAGACCTCTTTTGCAATCTCTGCAAATTTCCTGCGCACAAGTTCGGAGTCAAGGGGCTGGTCTCCATCGGGTCCAAAAAGGCTCGGGAAAAATTCAGGCTGCAATTTCCCGAGCATGACGTTGCAGTCGGTAACCGTAAGAGGTCCCCCTTTTCGGTACGAAGCCGGTCCAGGGTCCGATCCAGCCGAATCCGGGCCTACCCTGAACCTGCCTCCTTCGTAGTGAAGGATGGAACCCCCGCCTGCAGCCACGGTATGGATGCGCATCATAGGAGAACGCAGACGAACACCTGCAATCTCGGTTTCAAGGCTGCGCTCATATTCCCCGCTGTACTGAGCCACATCCGTGGAAGTCCCCCCCATATCGAAAGTGATGACCTTTTTTGCCCCTGCCAGGAGAGAAGTAGCAACCGCACCTACAATTCCGCCTGCCGGCCCGGAGAGGATGCAGTCCTTGCCCTGAAAAGCGTCTGCATCTATAAGCCCACCGCTGGACTGCATAAACATGAGTCTTGGACTATTTTTTCCCCTGTTTTCTTCTTCAGGACTTTCTTCTTCCGGGATTCCTTCCTTTTCGCCTTCTTTTCCTTCTATTTCTGCCCCTCTTTCTTCCAGAGTTTCCTGGACCATATCAACGTACCTGCGGAGGATCGGAGAAAGATAGGCGTCCACAACAGTCGTTTCCCCCCGGCTCACGAGTTTTATTAACGGGCTCGCCTGATGGGAAAGGGAGACCTGCGTAAAACCTATTTCCCGTGCAAGCCTGCCGAGTTTGAGTTCATGTTCGGGATACCTGTAGGCATGCATAAGGACAATTGCAACTGAGCGAATCCCGGATTTGTAAGCTGCTTCAAGCTCTTTTTTTGCACTTTCGAGGTCCAGAGACACAAGCTCTTTTCCATCTGCTCCGAACCTTCCGGAAACCTCGACGACCCTTTCATAAAGCTGGTCAGGGAGTTCGATTTTCTGAGCAAAAATATCCGGGCGGTTCTGGTACCCTATCCTTAAAGCATCTCCAAACCCCTGCGTTATAGCAAGAACAGTCCGTTCCCCTTTCCGTTCAAGGAGGGCATTTGTGCCAACGGTTGTGCCCATCTTTACGGCTTCGATCAGTTCTGCAGGCAGAGGTGCATCTTTTGGAAGCCCGAGGATCTGGCGTATCCCTTGCATGGCTGCATCTTTATAATGAGCAGGGTCTTCGGAAAGAAGTTTGTGTGTTATCAGTTTTCCATCAGGGCTGCGGGCTACGATATCAGTAAATGTGCCTCCGCGGTCTATCCAGAACTGCCAGCGGGCTTTGGGGGACATGTAGAGAATAATTGTAGAGGTGGTATTAATTTTTAATCAGGAGTTTCAGGTTTTAGCTTGGTTTTCAGAAAATAATAGATTCTTTTTTCAAAATCACATAGAGATAATTGTATCCATATAGAGAGGCTTGAATAAAAAGAAAAAGGTTTTAGCGTTAAAGTGCAAAGGAAAGAAAAAAGTAAAAATTTCTATAAGCTAAGTCAAGTATGCAAATGAGGTGGACAAATGACAAATGAAAGGGTGATGCAGCTTATTAGAGAAGCTTACGAAAAGAACCTTACGACACTTGACTTATCAGAGAACCAGCTGACACAACTGCCATCCGAAATTACAGAACTTAAAAACCTTACAACACTTAACTTATCAGGAAACCAGCTGACACAACTGCCATCGGAAATTGGAGAACTTAAAAGCCTTACATCATTTGACTTATCAGTAAACCAGCTGACACAACTACCACCAGAAATTGGGGAACTTAAAAACCTTACCATATTGAATGTATATCGAAACCAACTGATACAATTGTTACCCGAAATTACAGAACTTAAAAACCTTACAACACTTGACTTATCTTTGAACAAGTTGACACAATTGCCACCCGAAATTGGAGAACTTAACAACCTTAAAACATTGTATTCATCTTCGAACCAGCTGACACAACTGCCACTTGAAATTACAAAACTTAAAAACCTTACAGAACTTTACTTATCTTCTAACTTAATGATACGACTACCACTCGAAATTACAGAACTCAAAAACCTTACAACACTTAACGTATATAGAAACCAGCTGATACAACTACCATCCAAAATTACAGAACTTAAAAATCTTAAAAAACTTGACTTATCTAGGAACCAGCTGGCACAATTGCCACCTGAAATTGCAGAACTTAAAAACCTTACAACACTCGACTTATCCAGGAACCAGCTGGCACAATTGCCACCTGAAATTGCAGAACTTAAAAACCTTACAACACTTGACTTATTTGAGAACCCTTTAATTTCACTTCCTCCAGAAATCGTTTCACAGGGAGTGAAAGCAATTTTCACTTACCTAAAACAATCAAAAACTACTGAAAACAATGAAGCTAAGCTAATAGTGGTTGGTGATGGGAAAGTTGGAAAAACATGTCTCGCTTACAGATTAATTAACGATGAATTTTTGGAAGATGTTCAGATCACCGAAGGAATAAATATATCAAAATGGGAAATTCCTGCTCCTTATTCAGAAAACCGTAAAATCAAGTTAAATATCTGGGATTTTGGAGGACAAGAAATCTATCATTCAACTCACCAGTTTTTTCTGACAAATCGCTCGGTCTATCTCCTTGTATGGAATGCTAGGATCACAAAAGACTACACCAATATTTATTACTGGTTGCACACTCTCGAGGCTTTTGGAGAGGACAGTCCTATAATCCTTGTAATGAGCAAGATGAACGAAAGTGATGATGACCTGAACTTGAAAGATTTGAAAAGCAAGTTCCTTCAAATTGCCGGTTACGTAAAGATTGACAGCAAAGATGGAAAAGGGATCAGCAATTTAAAAGAAATTATCTGTGAAACTGTCTGGAACCTTCCTCTAATGAGAGTGAAATGGGTGGACTCATGGTATGAAGTAAGAAATGAACTGGAAGGGATTGGAGATAATCTAATTTTGTACGATGAATTCTGCGAAATATGTAGATCTAGAGGTTTGGATGCCGAAAATATCGATATATTAGATGGATATTTGCATGATCTTGGGATAATTCTCCACTTTAAAGATAGAATAGGGCTAAAAAATATAGTAATTTTGAAACCGGAGTGGGCGACTGGAGCATTTTACAAAATATTGTCTGCAAAATCTGTTCTCCATAATGAAGGCGTGTTATTACAAAATGAATTAGACCGGATCTGGGACAAAGAAACATATCCATCAGCAGTTCACTCGCAACTAATGGAGTTAATGAATAAATTCGAACTTGCATATGAACTTCCTGACAAGAAAAGATATCTCATTCCCGAACTATTACCCAAAAATGAACCAGATTATGATTGGGACGATGAAGAAAATTTGTACTTCTACTATTCTTACGACTCATTTCTGCCTTCAGGCATAATTACCCGTACGCATGCATGAATCCATTGAGAAAAAAGAAAATGGTATGCCTCTCTGCTGGAGAGAAGGAGCAGTGTTGAAACTCCAAAATTCGCGTGCTCTTGTAAAGATTAAACCTGATGAAAAACAAATCGAAATCATAATAAAAGGTGACAATAAAAGAGGGGCACTCGGCGCAATTTGTAATGAACTTAATCAAATAAACGCTTCTATAAAAAAGATAAGTATCAGTAAACTAATTCCTTGTAACTGTTCAGAAAATTGTCCTGAAAGATACTCATATGAAAAGTTGTTAAAAGCTGAAATGAAAAGAGAAGAAACCATCCAATGCCATGAGAGCTACGAACATATAGCAATTTCACTGTTATTAGATGGTTACAAGAGAAGAGAGGAAAGAGTTAAGAAATTCAATGAAATACACAGCAGAACTACCATAAATTATGGAGAGATTAGTATTTCTAATGATAACATTCACATACATGATATAGTCGGACCAGTGAATGTAAAAGCACGACTGGATCACGTCGAACAAATGGTAATGAGTGCACCTGCTGTTGAGGATGGGAAGAAAAAGGAACTTTCTTCTCTTATTGAAGAACTCAAAGAAGCTCTCGAACCTGCTGCAAATGCAAAATCTGATGATACTGATAGGGTAATTGAAGATGCTGAAAGAGTTGCCAAAGAAATTTCACGAGAAAAGCCAAACAAATCACATCTTTTGTCTATAACTGAGGATCTCAAAGAAACAGCAAAAGCAGTAGAGAATATTGCACCTTTAGCTGTTAAAGTTGCGACGAAAATTGCAGTGTTTGTGACAGGTATGTTTTAACCAAAGACATAGAATGCGCCCAAAAGCTTGGCAGAACCTATAATAAATTTGCCCAATGGCTTGCAATGCCCCAGGTTCCAGACCATTTCTTGGAAAATGATTTTGTTTGATTTCTCATCCTTACCTTAGTTGTTTCACATTTATTTCATAATTTCAACGTATCAAATTTGGATTATTCGTTGTGGCTTTTGCTTGATTTTTAATAGTAACAGACTCGTTTTTAAAAATTATTTCGAGATAATTGTATCCTTGTAGAGGGACTCGAATAAAATGAAAAAGCTTTTGGAGTTAAAGTGTGAAGAAAAAGCAAGAGAATTGAAAATTTCTCTGATAAATTCAGTGTGTAAAAAAGGAAGATCGGTAAAAAATGATAGGGTAATGCAGCTTATCAAAGCGGCTTCTGATAAAAGCTTTACTGGAAATTATCCTTAATTGGATGAAAAACTATCCTGAAATCTGCCAGTAAGTTTCACAGAAGAAGCGAGCATTACACTATCTCAGGGGTGTATAAAACTATAATTTGTGCATTGGAGGTGTGTAATGGCGGAGGATCAGTCAGCTTATGCACGTGCTTTTGAAGAATGGAAAGAAGCCAGGTCAGTTATTTCCAGATTTGATGGATATCTGGATGGATTGCGAAGGTATGGTTTTGTCTTCATCGCTACGTTGTTAGCCGCGAATTCTATTCAGATCTATTTCAATTTCAATAATTTTACTGTACTCTTTTTGTCTGTAATTATTATCATATTTGTCGTTGGTCTCTACCTTCTGGACACATACTATCGAAGAATAATTGAGGCAGCCTCAATTAGAGCAAGAATTCTCGAAACTGTGGTATTACTGGATATCGAGTTAAATGATATTATTTCGGATAAATTCCAGGAAGAGAAGTTGCAGAGTCATATCAAAAATATATATATCGGCTTCATTATAATAGCAATGATAATTGGTGCCGTCGTTATTTTCGCAGATCAAAGCACTTCATCAAGTACCCTGGTAAATTTGAGCACTCAGTCAACTAATTTAGTAAATTCGAGTACCCTATCAGCTACTTCAGCAAATTCGAGTACCCTCTCAAGCACTTCCGGAAATTCAAACACTTTTACCACTACATCAGTAATTTCGGGCACTTCCATAACTTCTTTGATAATCTATATTCTTTTTCTGCTTGCAGCCGGAGCTTCAGGAATCTGTATCATCAATTACTTCTCAAAAAGTTTGGCTCTAAAATTTCCGCGCGGAAAAGAAGACTGGATAATTGATAACTTTTCATGTAACCAGGGAGAAAAAGTAAGAATTACGATCACAAACCTGGCTGATACAGCCATTAATTTCAAAGTTGATTCAGTTGTCTGCGAAATAATGGATAAAAAAGGCATTTTTCATCAGATAAAATCCGAAGCCGACATAACAATTCCTTCAGAGGGTAATTATTCCTGGTTATGGGACACAAGCTCTTTTGAAGGGATTTTTAAAATCTGTCCGCGTGAGACAAAGAATCCATTGAGACGTTCAGTACTTGTTTGTGAGAAAACCGAGCCTCAGACAAACACTAATGAATGAAATTATTCAGGAATAAAACATCCTTTTGCTATCAGCAAAAAAGATTATCGATCTCTCACGAATTCTTCTTTGCTGATAACACAAAGGATTTGATAACAGAAAGGATTTTATTATTTAACCAAATTGTAAGCCCATTCGATCCATTCACAGAGGCATTCTAAATCCTCTTTCTCGACGGTAGCACCGCACCAGATGCGCAAGCCTGAAGGGGCATCCCGGTAAGAACCGATGTCATAAGCAACTTTTTCTTTCTCAAGCGTTTTAATCAGTTCTTTAAGCTTTTCGTCGGATAAATCAACTTTAAAGCAGACACTGGTACTGGACCTTATCTCTTTTGTTTCCGCTAGGAAATGTATCCAGTTGTTTTTAGCAACAAATGCCTCGAAGACCGCCAGATTTTCATTTGTCCTCCGGATAAGTTGTTTGAGCCCTCCGACAGACTCTGCCCATTTTAGTGTTGCCAGCCAATCTTCATTAGCCAGCATGGAGGGGGTGTTAATAGTAGAGCCTGCAAAAATATCCTTATTCAGTTTGCCACCTTTGGTCAGTCGGAAAATCTTGGGCAATGGCCAGGCAGGAGTATAGCTTTCTAAGCGCTGAACAGCCCGCGGAGATAGAATCAGCATCCCGTGTGCACCTTCCCCACCTAAAACCTTCTGCCAGGAGAAGGTAATGACATCCAGTTTATGGTAGGGTATATCCATAGCAAATATAGCAGAGGTGGCATCGCAAAGCGTGACCCCTTCCCGGTCATCGGGAATCCAGTCGGCGTTGGGTACTTTGACTCCGCTGGTAGTCCCATTCCAGACAAAGACGACATCATTCTTGAAATCGACCTTCTTTAAATCTGGTAATTTCCCGTATTCTGCCTCAAAAACTCGGGTATCTTTTAATTTTAACTGTTTAGTGATGTCGGTTGCCCATCCTTTACTGAAAGATTCCCAAACCAGAACATCGACCCCGCGGCACCCCAGCATAGACCACAAGCACATTTCAAAAGCGCCTGTATCGGAAGCCGGTACAATACCTACGAAATAATCATCAGGAAGTCCAAGCATATCTCTTGTTCTTTTAATTGCTTCAGCTAATTTTTCCTTGCCAGGTTTGCTCCGGTGTGACCGGCCAAAAGGTGTATCCTTCAGCTCTTCAACAGAATACCCTGGATGTTTGGCACAGGGTCCAGAAGAAAAACAAGGATTTTTAGGAACTCGTGTTGGTTTCATTTTATCTTTTCCTCTTTTGGTACTGTTATGTTTTCGGGGAAGACGAAGTTTTCCAGTTACAGGCGAACATGTAATTATAGCCATCCCCGAAGACTTAACAGTGTACCTTTTATTTATTACAATGGGAGCGCGGAGGGGCACGAATACCCCGCCCTTCACAGGCTGTCCGACAATTACTGTTAGTAATGAAATAAAATCGTCTCTTGTAGATTGGAACTTTTTGATGAGATTTGTTTTCTATTCCCTATTACTCAAATCTTAAAGTGAAAAGTTCCATTTATTTCCATTTTCCCATCCAATGATCTCGTTTTTATTTAAGCAAATCCATATTTTCTTTGGGTTAACTGCAGTATACACTAAATTAAACTCATTTTTGACTGATTTCAATCCTCTGGTTAAAAATTCTCTAAACCCTAAAATACAGGCCGAATTTGATGATTTAAGAAGGGAAATTGAAGACTTAGATCCAAAACTTAAAGAATAAATGGATAATGTTCAGGACAATTTGGATGAGGTGAGTTCAAATAGTGAAAAAGAAAAACTGAATAAACCTCTAAATAAGTTAGGCCGTTTCCTTAAAGAATTGGATGATCCTAATTCTAATTTTAGCAAGATTATTAAAGGGACTCAAAAAGGCATAGAATATACACAAAAGCTTGACAGAACCTATAACAAATTTGCCCAATGGCTTTCAATGCCTCAGGTTCCAGACTTATTTCTTGGAAAATAATTGTCTGATTTTTAACCCAATTGTCTTATATCTTTCACCTGCCCCGTTTTTCGATAAAAAAACCCTTCTTCTCACCACCGCCGGAGATTGGCCGGATATCCGAACGGGTACTGAGAAGAAAAATTTGAAAGGAATTGAAGGAAACAGAAGCTTAATCCCTTCGGACTCGGAGTCATTTTTACCGCTGTTCACATTAAAATTTCTTAAGCATATCGCGTAGTACTTAATCTTTTTTAATCTTTTTTTGCCCGAATCTTTCAAATATACCTGCTGAAAAACTTTAATAATTTGGAATACTATATATAAAAATACTGGCGGTGTGGAGTCCGGAAAGTGGGAAAAGAAAGCAAAACGGTATGAAATGATTTTCTCAGTGATAACCTTGTTTTCTTGGAGGTTCCACCAAAAAACGTTTAGCAAGCATTGATGGCTGTGGATATTGATTTAGTAGGCAGGGCTGCAAAAAAAGCAGTATATATGAATAGTTAGTAGTGTCGGAAGTGATTCTTTGACAGCTAAAAGAACAGTATCAATAGAAAAGCCCTTAATCGCACTTGAAGATGTGGATCCTGCGGACGAAAAAAAGATCCTTGAGTTTTTGAATACCGTTGAGACCGCAGAGGAGATTGCAAAGACCGTAGAATTTCCTGATGAACCCGATATCGGGATAAAAGTTGCTGAGAAAATACTTGCAAAAAAAAATAAGATCGGAAGTTTCAGTAATCTCAAAGAAGTTATGAATGTTAAGGGAGTGGGTCCAAAGAGATTTACTGAGCTGGTATCCGCCGTTTCAGGCAAATATGAGGTCGCTGAGACGGAGAGGACTTACTTTAAGTACCTGACCGCGATAAACCCCAATTATTTCGGGAACCTGAAAGAAAGTTCATTTAAAGCTGTAAAGGTGATGGCAAATAAGACCACCTACGAAGAACTGAAATGTGTAGGTTTTAACCCCAGGTTCGAACGGGTGGAGGCCGTAATACATATCAAAAAATCTTCCGGTTATGGCGGAAATCTCTGCTCCGGCGGAACCCCCGAATATATCCGCTTCTATGTGGACTGGGACGATACGGACACATGGGAAGACTTAGGGGAGGTCAGCTTCAAGGCTTACAATATATCCGGCGACAAACCCCTGGAATATGCTGTAAGCATCCCTCTTGATGCGAAGAAGAAGTGGTGCATAAAAGAAAACCTTCCGAAAGTACGGGCAATCCTGTCCTGGAGCACCGCTCCTCCTGCTGACACCCCGGATTTTGTACCGGTATGGGGAAACTCACTCGATGCATATATCCAGATAGATGCTCTCAAGTTTGTTCTCACAAAAGATATTCTTGAACTGGAAGCGGTCAGCATTCCGGAGAATATCCTTGAGCTGGTGGACCTTGAGAAAGAAATTACCCTCAAGGAACCCGAAAAGTTGAGTCTGCCAAAACTTCTCCAGCTATACAAAGACAAAGAAGTACCCGGACACAGGTTCGGATTTTCACAGATCAAGAACCTGCTCGGCAAGGATACGCTTTCTCTCGGGCAAAAGGTTGCGGAAAAATCCGGCAAAAATATCATTGCTGCCAGTGCCGTATCCCTGCACGATACCCTGATAGATGCAGGGTTTGAGCTTTCTGTAGTACCTGGCATCATTGAGGGACTCGTTCCGATATCCTCAGGGGACACGACATACGAGGAGCTGAAATGCATCGGCCTGAACACGAACCTGGACGAGCTGGCCGGTGTAATCGAACTCAAGAAGTCAGGCGGCTATTCCGGAGGCCTGTGCACTGCCGGAAGTGAGGAGTATGTGGCTTTCTGGGCAGACTGGGGAGACGGAGCCGGCTGGACATATGTGGGAACCTCAGTGGTGAACGTTCACGACATCAAAAATACCCCTTCGGGGGGACTGCAGTACTCCGTATTTTTGCCCGTGAACCTCACAGGCCGCCGCAAACCCTGCAGTGAGGGAGCAAAAATCGTTAAGATCCGGGCGATCCTTTCCTGGGAAGTGGCACCACCTGCATGGGACCCGAACTATATCCCCAGATGGGGCAACCGCAGGGATACGCTTATACATATACCCCCAGGCCCGACCGTCGAGGAAGGGGACCACACGCCTTACATCTCGGTTGTCGGCAATATGGGGATCGATGACATTGACAGCTCAACAGGGCTTGCTACCGGTACCGGGTTAATGGCTGCTTTCACCGCAAACGAAAGCCCGTTCGGTGGGGTGGTGACCATCTGCGGGCATATTGCATTCCCGCCAAATACCTTCACGGGAAGCGGGATGAGCGCAATACCCCTCAAGTACAGGGTGTTCGTACGCCGCAGCCTTCCGGGCGAACCCTGGCAACAGCTGACCAATTCCTTCAACGTCAAACTCGTAGACCAGGTGGGTTCCAGTTTCACCGGCCCCTATAACCACACACAGAAGCTTGATTCCGATGGGTACTACACATATCTTGAGGACCTGGAAGGAAACGAAAGGCGTTTTGTGGAAGGCTTTGTACTGGCAAAGTGGATTACGAGTGCCCCCATGGACGGGTTGTGGGAGATTTGTATGGAAGCCTTCGACCCCGTGACACTGACAACATATCCGGCGCTGAATGCGGATGGGACTGACCAGATCATAAGGGTTATGATCGATAACACATGGCCGACACCTGACCTGAACATTACCGGGTACACCAGGGACGGAGTTACAAACCCTGCAGAGGGATGCGGAGCGTTCAGACAGGGGGATATCATCCACGGCAGCTACAGTATGAAAAACAACTATATCCGCAGCTTCTACCTCAGGGCCGAACCTTTGGGCCCGGCGGATGGCGGCGAGTTGTGTGTCCAACCAGGCACTACCCCCTGTACGGCAAGTTCGGGCTGGAGCCTGCCTCCCTCGGTAACCCGGGCTTATCCGTCCCCGGTCGTCTCCACCACCGGAGAAGAAGGTATATGGTCACTGAAGACCGAAGAGATGGACCCTTGCGGTTACATAATGAGGTTGCACGGGTCTGACAGGACCATCGTCAACAGCGGCCCCATCGGACATTACAGCGGAAAAAGCGTTGGGTTCTGCCTGTTGAAAAAAAACTGAAGGAGAACAGGGAATGAAAGGGTTTGAGGGCCCCTTCATTTACTTTTTTCCATTTTGAACCTGATCTTTTATGATGAAAACAATAAAAAGACATTTCCTAACTCCTGATAAAGGAGAATACCTTATTGACAGTATTTCCCCAAAAAAACTGCTTCCATGGACGCCCGGGGTGGATCTGATCCAGAATTCAAATCAGCAAGCTATATCAAAACCAATTTTAATTCTACAATTGGGTAATATTTTCTTTTAATTTTTCTTTCATTTGTTTGGATGAGTTAAGCTCTGATTCTGACTATATCAAGGCAATAAGAGGAACTCAAAAAGGCATAGAACAAGCACAAAAGATTGGCAGAACTTATGTCACACTTGCCCAATGGCTTGCAATGCCTCAGGTTCCTGATTTACTTCTTGGAAAATAATATTGTTTGATTTTTCATCTTTACTTTTGTTATCTCAAATTTGTTCCATAATTTGTAGGTGAATCAAACTGAACAGATTCAGCGCTGGTTAGATATAGCTTCAAATTGTTTGTCGTCTCAATTTCCTTCTCTCCTTTAGCAACTATTGAGATTTCACCGCCAGCGTTAACTACAAAATTGAGTTCAACGGAAGCTTTCTGAAGTTTAAACCTGGGAGCATCTACAAGTGCGTTTTTTATCCCCTGTTCTATTCCCATAATTAATTCTACTAAATTATCTTCGATATCTTCCACACCGAAAAGCCGGGTATCATCAACAGGAATCAGGGTAAGTTCTATCGTATGGGTTTCTTCTTTTGAGATGCTTCCTCCAAGCCCAAGATCCAGATCCACAACCGGTACTTTCAGCTCCAGGCCGCCTTCTTTACTATTGAAAGTTTTTAGCTTCAAATCCAGCTTTTCAACTTTAACTCCCAGCTCGGATCTATAAGATTGCTGTTCTACTTCACGGATTGCTTTTTTCACTTTAGATATTATTTTGTCGATTTGAATCCCAACATTTTCAGACACTATCACACCTCTTCTTTGCTCTTATCTACTCTGCTTTACTCTACTCTTCTTTGCTCTTCAGTTTTCCTGACACCCGGATTCTTTCTTTTAATGCTTTGTTGCTGGCAGGATCGATTGCTATTGCTTTATCGAAAAATTCTATTGATTCCTCATATTTGCCAATCCTGGAAAGTGCCAGCCCTTTATTGAACCAGGCATCAACCATTGAGGGTTTGAGTTCTGTTGCTACCTCAAAATATTTTATCGAATCTTCATATTTTTCCTCTATTGCCAAAATTACGCCTCTGTTGTTCCAGGCTTTGGCGTTGAGAGGGTCAATCCTGATGGCTTTATCATAGCAGTTTGCAGCTTCGTCATATCTACTGGCCTGCTCGTAGTAGACACCCATGTTATACCAGTCATCAGATATTGAATTTGAAAATTCGGTTAGTTTCATTCCTGTCAAACCAGCATTATTCACAAGCTTCAGGACTTCATCAAAACACTCGATCGCTTTATCATTTTGAGTAAGGGCCAATAGGGTAATTCCCTTCAAGTACCACGTCTTTACATCAGATTGTTTGATTGCCAGGGCTTTATCAAAGGACAGTATGGCATCGTTATATTTTTTTAAGCCGTACCGGCAGAGAGCTTGATATTTCCAGAGCTGGTGATCCTCAGGATGCAGGTCAGCCGCCTGCTTAAATAAAGCCAGAGCCTGCTCATACATACCCATTTTAAGATGAGCATAACCTTCAAACAAAAAAGTTGGAACAAGAATCGGGCTAAAAGGAGAATAAACAGTAGGATGAACATCTTTTGGGTATACTGGATTTCCGGGCAGTCCGACTACTATTATTGATTCATGACAATCTGCCGGAAAATTTGCTCCGGCTGCAACAAGGACTGAGATTCCATTTTCAATCGCCTGAGTGATAGCTTTGCATACATTTTTTACGGCTTCCGAACATCCAGGGTAGTTGCTGATGTCTTCTTTTCTTTTTTCCATACCAACCGAGAGATTAATTATTCTTGCCCCGCTGTCTATTGCCCAGTTTACGCCCCGTGCAATTCTATTTATATATTCGGATAAAGGCACATCATCATTTTCATAGACCTTACCAATCAAAATTGATGCATCAGGAGCAGTCATTGCAAGATTCAAAGCAACTGCAGTGCCATGTCCTTCTCTGTCCTGAAACCCGTGACCTGTAAAATCTTCGATTGCATCCATCCGGTCTTTTAAATATGGGTGATCAGTGAGAACCCCACTGTCCAGGATAGCACATTTTGTGTTTTTACCCGTATAAGCTGACTGATGGAGTTTATTCACATCATCTTTTCCCTGAAAAATTGGAACATAATAAATGTCTTTTTTCTCGTCAAAAATATCGCTAATTTTTAGCTCATGAGCTCCAAAAAGCCTTACTCGGGGAACATCCTGTTCAGGCATAAATTTTCCACCTCGCGCCTCTATGTAAAAAACTCGAAGATATCTTATAAATATGTCTAAATTTTACATACAGCAAAGTATTTGATATTGAAGCAAAACAAGAGATAACACCTTTATTTCTGAGTAATATTCTATATTCTGGCTTTTTGGAAATATTTATACATCTGAGAGTAAAATAAATCCGCATGAAAAAGTACCTGGGGATTATTGTCGATGCCGTTTCCAGGCGGCAGTTCAAAGGCGAGATTACCGTTGAAAACGGAAAGATCCTGCGTGTTGAAGAAAAGGAACACGATCATGAGCGGTACATCCTGCCCGGGCTTGTTGACGCCCATGTGCATATAGAGAGTTCCATGACCGTGCCCTCGGTTTTTGCCCGGATGGCTGTTGCAAAAGGGACGGTTGCCGTGGTCAGCGATCCTCATGAGATTGCAAACGTTATGGGGGAAGAGGGTATTGATTTCATGCTTGGGGATTCGAAAAGATCCCCTCTGAAAGTCTTTTTTGGGGTACCCTCCTGTGTGCCGGCAACTCCATTCGAATCCGCAGGATCAGTCCTTGATGCGGAGGCTGTTGACCGCCTGCTGGCAAGAGAGGACCTGTATTACCTTTCCGAGATGATGAATTTCCCTGGTGTGGTTCTGGGATTCCCCGATGTAATGGCAAAACTGGAGTCCGCAAAAAAGTGTGGCAAAGTGATCGATGGACACGCGCCTGGCCTAAGGGGAGCCGACCTCGAGACATACATCGGGGTAGGGATTTCCACAGACCATGAATCTTTTACTTACGAAGAAGCAGTTGAAAAAATAAAACTCGGGATGAAAATCCTTATCCGGGAAGGGAGTTCAGCCCGAAATTTCGAAACCCTGTACAGCCTGATAGATGAATATCCCGAAGCGGTCATGCTCTGCACCGACGACTCTCACCCCGATACCCTGATCTATGAGGGGCATATCGACAAGCTGATCCGGCGCGGGCAGGAAAAGGGACTTGATATCTTTAACCTTATCAGGGCAGCGGTGATCAACCCGGTAGAGCATTACGGGCTCAATGTCGGGCTGCTGCGTGAAGGTGACCCTGCGGATTTCATCACCGTGGACGACCTGAAGTCCTTCAACGTGCTGAGTACCTTCATCGACGGAGAATGTGTTTACGAGAACGGAAAGGTTCTTTTCCCTATGAAAAAAGTTCCTGCAAAAAACGTGTTCAACCGAAATAAAATTTCAATCGATGCTGCAAAACTGGCTGTGCCGGCAGAGGAAACCGGGGACAGAAAGGAAGGAATGCGAAAAATCAGGGTGATAGTTGCCCGGGACGGAGAACTGGTTACAGGCCAGGAGCTGGCTTTTCCAAAAGTAGAAAACGGTAACATGGTTTCGGATCCGGAGAAGGATATCCTGAAAATGGTTGTCCTGAGCAGGTACGCAGATGACCCTGTCCAGATCGGTTTCATAAAGAACATAGGCCTGAAGGAAGGAGCTATTGCAAGCAGCATTGCCCACGACAGCCACAACATTATTGCAGTTGGAGCCACTGATAAAGATATAGTTGAAGCTGTCAACCGGCTAGTGGAAAATAAAGGAGGAATCGTTGTAGGCACCGCAGAAAACCTTCTTGATCTTCCGCTTGAGGTTGCAGGCCTTATGAGCACCCTTGATGGGGTCGAGGTCGCTTCCAGGTATCGGCTGCTGAACGAAGAAGCCAGGAAACTCGGAACTTCGCTTGAGTCGCCTTTTATGACCCTTGCGTTTATGTCGCTTCTGGTAATTCCCGAGCTTAAACTTGGAGACAAAGGACTGTTTGATGTGACAAAATTCGAATTTGTCGAGCTTTTTGCAGAGGAATAAGACAAAAAAACAGTCAGTAGAGATTTCCTCTGCACTTTTTTGATTTTTATCTAATCATCGTTTTAATATTAAACTGATTTTTCTATTGACTGTTTGATTATATTAATAAATGATGAGGTGCAATAATAAATTGGAGTGAATTATTATGTCTAAAAGCATTAAAGTAGCGGGTTTACTTTTAGCAATAGCAGGACTTGCTTATGCTGTGAAACAGATCAGGGAGAAAAAGATACAGCGTTCTGGTTGGCACAAAATAAAAGTCGAAGAAAAAGAAGAACGAGGAGAAGGAGAAGAAAGAACTGGTTCAAGATATGGTTCCAATCCGGTCAAATATTAAATGGAATCTATTTCTGTCTGATCATTCCCATAAGTCTGACTATAGTTCGTAATGCAGTTGATCTATGATTTTAGTTTTACTGCTATGTTCTATGCATTCAGAACTTATCCTAAAAGTCAATAATGACACGCTGTAAGACTACAATATCTATTCCATGTGTACATCCCTGTGCGCATGCCTATTGTAAAAACTGCATTCGGTCATAATATTTTTTGGATAACTCTAAGTTATGGAACAACGCAAGCTATAATAATTAGAAATACGATTATACTTTTTCTTTTTTCCCGATATTTTTTCAGGTTCCTCCGTCCTTTTCCACAAGTTTTAAAACATCAACATTCGATGAGGTTTGGACGATAACAAACTGCTTGCTCACGGACGCTGTTTTCTTTGCTGCGGTCTCCATACAGAGCATGAGGACCTTCACTGCGTCCTGAAGTTTGCTCTTTTTCGTCCAGTTATCCTTGAAACACTTGTTAGCGACCTGCTTTGTAAACTCATTTCCGAAAGCTATGAAATTGCTGCCCTTCCCCTGTGAGGTAAGCGTAAGTTCTGAGTCCCTGAGTTCGGCAATTGCATAGCTGCCTGCTGATGCGTACAGCCTCCTTTTTTTAACGATCCCTCTTTCAACCGAGGAAACTTCTCCTACCAGGATGCCGTTTCTCTCCGAGACTTTGTTCTTGCAGTCCGTGACCGTTATTTTGACCCCTGCCTCCTCTGCCTTTCTTGCCAGTTCCTCGTCCGTAACTATTGCACCGTTGTATAGCTCTTTTTCAAGTTTTTCCCTGTCGGGCTTTTCCCCTTCGAAAGTTATTTCCCTCATGTCTCCGGCCATGACTGCACCGTTCTTTCCGATAAAAGCAATAACCAGTGTCATTTTGTTTGCTCCATAACATGTTTTAAAGGAATCATCTGTCTTTAAAGTACCTATTTCTTATTACATTTCTTATTGCTTTAGCTCTATAGAGGGGTTTCAGGTGATGTAAATTTGTTTTAAATCTTTTTTTCCACAAATCCATTTCTGCCTGGTCACCGATAGATAAGATCTTGTTCTCCAGCCCGCTGAAAGTCATATTTCCTGTTTTCTCCATAGCTTGCAGGACTCTAATCGGCCTGTTTCCAGGTAAAAAAGTACTAAAGCTACATCCCTGTTTTTGTGAAAAATACTTTCCTTAACCCCGAAAACTGAATTTTAATTTACGATGATATCGGATATCTCCGCCAGCATGTCTGGCGGCCCTGTAAAAAAAGCAGAAATAGAGTAAACGAAGCAGCAAGTCAACTTTTTTCTGTTGACTATTACAGGTTAGTTACTTACAGTGTAGTTAGTCTTTTCTGCCTGCTGGCCTTTCCTTTCTTTCTCCTCTTTTTTGTCGCTTTGGGCAAGCTGCTCTCCTGCGTCGAGCGGGAAAGAAAAACATTATAGAACGAACGACATCGTATGGGTTGAAAGAAATCTATAAATTTGTCCTCCTGAACGGAGCGAAATGAACATTTAATTCTTTACTCGAAAACAGCAACTGCGTGTTATTGGCTCGATAAGCCTAAGTTCTATAAAAACAGGAAAATAGATGAAAACCCATGAAGTTCCGATTTTACCTTTCTTTCGCTTCACGGCATCGGTTTGGCTTTTCTTCGATCAATATGTGACTTCAATTGAGTTTCCTTCTCTATCAGTCGCCTTTATTCTTATTAATAGAGGTAAATAAAAGTTTACAGGTTGATGCATTACAGAATCATAATTTTTATTTTGGCAGGTCTCGGTTTCAGAAGTGTTATTTTCAGTAAATGCTGCCTTTTTTCTCTCCAAAGACGGTCTTTTCGGGCTCATTTCCGGAAAAGAGTGTCTTCTTGAGATACGTATTACCCTCATACAGGTTACACGCCTCACTTTTTTTCTTCTATTTCTATGAAAAACATTTCCTATCATGAGTCCCCACTCTTCTTTACTCTCTTATTTTTCTACCTGATAATTTTGTAAATTTTTTACTACTGATATATACTCTCTCACTACATATATCTTTTTTGATTTTTCGACAGATTTGACTTTGAAAGCAACTGTTTTATTATTTTACTATTGATTTTTTAATCCGGACTGCTGTAAGGTTTCCTGAAGTTTTTTTCTCTGAGATCAAAGTAAAAGAACGGGGGTAGTTTGTGTAGAAGCTAGAAAGTTTCGGAGAAAAGCAAGGAGACATTGCCTGAAATAAATTGCCTGAAAACATTGCCTGAAAAACTCTCAAAAATAGTTTTCTGGGCTGAATATCTGTAAATTCTGCCCATAGAAACTTTTAATTCCTCCGGCGCACAGTCCGAAGAAAATCGCTGTGGTACTTGCGATGATACTTATTAGGAGGATATAGGCAAGAATCACGCTTGTAAGGATTGTTACTCCAATTCCCAGCTTTGTTATGGAAATCGTTTTGCCGGCTAATCATATAGTCGTCTATGTCTTTCGTT
This sequence comes from Methanosarcina acetivorans C2A, assembly GCF_000007345.1. Taxonomy (NCBI): domain Archaea; kingdom Methanobacteriati; phylum Methanobacteriota; class Methanomicrobia; order Methanosarcinales; family Methanosarcinaceae; genus Methanosarcina; species Methanosarcina acetivorans. The sequence goes on from NC_003552.1 coordinate 2,847,715, forward strand.
TTTTGTATCCCGCCCATCCCACGGAAGATATAACCATCAAATAGACCAGAGACACCATTCTGATGACATGAGGGCTTATAACCATTATTTCAGACCTCTTCTTTAGCCCCGACGTTCCATTTCAGTATGCCATAGACAATGCATCCGAAAGCGCTAACAAAAACACAGGATATATGCAATCCAGATCTGGGATCATTAATTCCAAGCATTTTTTATCTCCGGGTGGATCAATGGATCAATTCGTAATCCTTGATAATTTGTAGTACGTTAACAAATAACATAAACTAAGCTTTCGTGGCAAAAAAATTAATAAGTTCAAAATAAAGAAAAGAAGAGATAGCCGGTTCTCTTGAAACTTCGGGAAAAGCTCTTCTTTACATTTTAAGACTTATAGTTTAAGACTTACAGTTTAAGACCAGGAGTTTTGAGGGCCTGCGAGAGAAGCGTACTCATATTCTGCACAATTGTTTTTTTGATGCCGTTTACCATATCCATTTCAGTCTCATCGAGTACTTTTGCATACCGAATGGCAGCGAAGTACACAACCATAAAGGCTGCATATTCCCAGCTTGCCCCTGACAGCGGAAGCATTTCTCTTGCTGCAAGCATACCCACAACCAGTAAGGTCCCTATAAGGGTTAACCTTCTGTACATCGGAGTAAACGGGTGCATGTGCTGCGACCTCCAGGCTCTCAGGGTCATTAAGACCTCTATGGATGAAAAGGATACGGAAGATGCTGCTGCTGCCCCTATCATCCCGTACTGGGGTATGAGTATGAAGTTAAGTACGGCATTGATCCCGGCACTTGCAACCGAACACTTCATCAGGAAATCGGAGTCTCCGGATGCCATTATGGTGTGGTAGTTAAACCCGAAATACGAGTTTGTCACAAACCCCAGGGCAAGGATGCGCAGGACTGTGGCCCCGCCTGCATAGTCTGCTCCATAGATTTTTGTCAGGATAAAATCCGGATATGCGAACATCAGGGCAAAGACCGGGAAAGTGAGCAGGAAGCACCACTTCGTCATTATCGCGTAAATCGAACCAAGGGGCTCGGTCCGGTTTTCTCCCCAGAGCTTTGAGGTTACGGGGATGTAAACGAAGCCCATGGAGCTGATTATCAGGGTCAGAAATCCGACAAGAGGATATACTGCACTGTAAACTCCAACGACTTCGGCGGATTTGAAATAACCGAGCATTATGGTGTCGGTCCAGGTCATTAGGTTGAGCAGGGTCGCGCTTATTAACAGAGGAAATGAGTACCGGATCAGCTTTTTTGTGGGCTCGCTGAATTTGAGTTTCCATTCCGGCTTGATCGGAGGCCTCTTTATGAAGTAAACTGACATCACGCCGAAGGTAAAGACCATTGAAAGCAGGTCTGCAAGCACGACTCCTTTCAGAGATACCCCGAGGAACACGGCAGCTGAAGCAAACCCGAGCAGGGATACCGGCCTTACGATGTTATAGAAGTACATGTTGACACTTGTGCGGTCAAAGCCTCTGTAGATCGCCACTGATAGGTTCAGGAGTATGGTGAACGGGATAGCAAAAATCATTATCCTGACAACGGATAAGATTTTGCCCTGTATGTCAAACCCTTCTCCGGCCAGCCGTTCGAACAGTAGGGGTGAGACCAGCATGGCAAGCATCCCGGCAATAAGTCCCATCAATATAGCCGAGATAATCAATTCGGGAATATTGTGCTCCTCTTGCCTGCCTCTGAAGTAGGCAATGTACCTTGGCACCCCTTCATGGAGTCCAAGCGTTGCCACGGCGCCTGTGATGGAGATCACTGTAAGGGCAAGAGAATAGGTGCCGAAATCCGCTGGTGAGAGATATGAAGTGAGCACTCCTTTAATTATGATGTCAAGCAGCATTCCAATAAGTGTGCCTGTCAGGATAACTCCGGAACCTGCCACTATCCGGTTGACTGATTCGTTAACTGACATGAGAATTCCCGTCCCTTAATATCTAACTTCGGGGGCTTTTGGGAAAGCACAGAGAGCTGTTGCCCTGCCAGTTACGATTGAAGGACTTTCGGTCGACCGAACTAAGTAAAAAGGGCTTCTTTCTGCAGGCTGCAGGAAATTAAAGCCCGATTCTTCAACCCTGCATGTCTTCCAGGATTTCTTCCAGGATATGGAGTTGAGATTTGGCGGAGTGAGATGAACAGCAGGGAGATTATTGATAGGAAGATACGTATTGGGTTGGATCGGAGGTTTGGTGACCGAAGGTTTGGACTGGATGGAAAGTTTCATTTCAGGGATCAGGGTTTCAAAGTTTGCTGTTTTAAACTCCTTTAAACAGCTGCAAATCCTAAACACGCCGTGGTGTCTGTCTTTTTGCTTGATTCCCTGTCCGCCTGTTCTACGCTGAATTTTCGAGACAGGGTCTAAATAGGTTTTCTCTTTAACAATCGACATGGGTTTCTACGACCTTCTGAGTTGGATTGATTTTGGTCTTCGATTGTATCCGGGGATGAAGTCCAGGTAGGGTATGATCGAATCGAGGTTTGTGTTCCCCTTTGAATTTTGCAGGGAATGAGTGTCTGAGTACCCGGTGGAAGCTGGACTTTCTGGCAGTACCCGGGGAATTGTGGGTTGGATTTTTCTCGGGTACTGTCCCGTAGGCTGGATCGTGATAGGGTCCCGATTTGTTAAAGTAAACCGGGATGGTTTTTGACTCTGAACCAAATTTATGGTAGGATTCTGACAAGATTCTATAGGGTTCTGTCAGATTCTCTGCCGATTCCGAATCTTTTAGGGTTGGGTTTTTGAGGACTGCTGCATATTTTCGCACAATGGTTGTTCAGGAAATTCTCAAATCATCGGAACAAGGCATTCTGAACAATGCATTTCCAACAAGGCATTCGCAATCTGTTAGATGGCGAATGGCTTATGAAAGGCAGCAGGATATTTTTTATAATTTTGATATATTTTTTCTTAAAACCGGAGAAATCTCAACTCATTAAATTTCATTGAATGTTTCTCCAAATTTTATTAGGTGTACCTTCTTGACTAAATATATAAACGTTTTGGGTTGATTGTTTAATTATCATTATCGGGTTAAACTGCTGCCTGAAGAAAAACTCATTTATAATGTCCTTCTCGAAAGGTCTGGCAGAGGGCTGGTTCTAAAGGTATAAGCCCGGGATTTTAAGATGTATTTTGGAGCAATATCATGGTCTTGTTTATGGAAATAAGCCACAAAAACCCTGGTTCAAAACCAGAAAATCAGATTTGCCTTTTTCGGACATCTCTAAACTTGTTCGTTATGTAAGGAGCTTTCGTATACAAGAGGCATTTTTTTGTAGCTCTTTCAATTTACATACGGATGAAAGAGGCTTCTTTTTGAGGGTAAATTTGAGCAGTAAAACCGTAAAAATATCATAATTTATCATTATAATTATTCTTTTAACCTTATACTAAAATTTACCAGACAGTATTTCCTTTCTCAGCTAATATAAAAAAGAGTGCAAAAAAGGATTTTCAGGCAGGAAAATGCCCGAAAATGTAAAAGCTGGAAGAAAGTTTCAGCCATTCTTTCAGGTTATCAGCCATTTCTTAGTCGTCACCATTCTTTCAGGCTATCAGCTATTCTTTAGGCCATTATCATTCTTCCAGGCCAATGCGGACTTAATTCATTTTCCAAGCAGGTTGGCCATTTTAGAGAGAATTGTAGAGCCATTTCCGCCTGTACTTTTTCCCTGCCCGGAAATCCGTTCAGCCGCCGTGCCTGCGCCCTCCGCATCCTGAAGGTTCACCGAATGTGTTTCCGGTCCGCCCAGTTCGATTACATTTTAGGCAGAGCTACTCACATTGCCGGGCATTGCAAAGAAGGAAAAAACTGGAGTTTCGGATGTGAAATACATAAATTCATCATCGTCTCCTAATAATTTAATTGGTAGCTGTTCCCAGGCTTCATCGTCGAACCTGTTCAGGGCTATGGAAGGACTGCCTATTCCTTTTTCCTGCATCCAGGCTTTTCAACCTTGAAGTCGATTACAGGGTTTTCAATGTTTTTTTCAGTTGCATGCCCGCTTCTGTGCAGTCATAAAAGTTAATTTATTCATACAGTATTTTCAGGCTTTTTAGACTAAGTAAAGCTACGATTTAATTTCTTCATCTCCCATTCTGATGATAAAAAAGAAAGGTGGACACAAAACCGTTTATGTCCATCTCTTAGTTGACAGCCGGGAAGAGCTTAAAGCCGTTCCCGTAAATTATCTTAACTCTGCAGCGATATGGGATGCCGTCACAAGAATAGCGAAATTATCGCAAGTACAATAAAGATTATAACAAGCCACTTTGCGATATTCATGGATAAGCCAGCAATCCCCCTTGCACCAAAAATATATGCAATCAGCGCCAGGATTAAAAATACTATTGCAAGTCCAATCAAATCTGGTATATTTTATTCCCCCTCTGGTTGTTTAACCACTAAATTTATATTTAGATTAGAGGTATTTATAATTTAACAGTCGAATTAAATGACTTTTAAATAAGCTGGAATATTTTTGTTCATTTTTATTCCTTTTTTGGAATAAATTTACGGTATTAACATAAAAAATAATTAATCCCTGTTCAATGTCAGTAAAAAAAAGTTATTCACCCCTGATTATATAGCTTAACAATACCGGACTTTGACTATACTGGACTCTGACAGTATCACGCTCTGATAGTTTTTAATGCTGATAATTTTTCAAATGTCCGCGGATTTTAATAGAAAACAATTTGTAACTGTTTGCCTTTGTAAGCCAGATCCGGGTAAATTAGTTAGCAAGAAAAAATTGAAAAATCAGTCAATTTTCGTAGATATGTTTCTCTAATTTCAAAACTATTCTTCGAATTAAGAGATATCACTTTTACATTATTCCGCGTTCTCCGCAGAACCTGGTAACAATGGATACTTTGTTCCGCAGTTCGGACATTTCTTAAGAGCAGTTGAACTTCGCAAGTGACTGAAAAAAGAGAAAAATGGATGAAAAAGCTGCCGGAAGAATTACTGCGTAATCCTTCTGGCTTCAATATAGTACCTTTTCTCGTTTTCCTTTCCAAGGGAAAAGGATTTTCTCGGGAGAATTCCCTTCTTTTTTATGAGAGCAAAGAATTCGCTTCTCTTTAAGGCCGGGAGGAAAAAGCCAACACTTTCGGGCTCTTTACCGAGTTTCTCAACTACCTCTGGGTCGTGTTCATATTCGACAGGATAAGCGTCAATAACCTCGTCAAGAGTCTCGACCTCCAGGTCGTGTTTCGGGTTATCAAATATCAGAAAGCCCCGCCTATCTTTTGTTATAAAGCCAATTGAGTGGTTAGTATCTGAAGGCCAGATTGAATCCCGGGCTGAAGATTCTACAATCCTTGCATTGAACTTTTGTAGCAGTTCTTCAGGATCGACCCCTCGTACAAGCCTGTGAATAGGCTCAAAGGTAAGTCCCGGGTCATGGAGGTTTACAAGCTCGACAAGGGCATATCTGGCCGGGTAGTTATCCGGTACCGTTCCCTTAATTTTCTCCCAGAAACTCTTTGCTGCAGCAAGGCTGTGGTTTCCGTCCCCGACAAGGAGAGTTCCAAGCGCCTGAATTCTCTCGGAAATCCTCTCAATTGTCTTTTTGTCGCTGATCTTAAAGCCTCTGATATGACCGCCATCTTCCATCAGGTCAAAATCATAAACTTTATTTTCCTCATAAACCGGATTAGCTGTACTTCCGGGAAGAACGGAAAAGTCCGGGTCATCATATAAAACAAGGACGTGTGTAAGTTCGAGTTCGGCATTTTCTCTTATCAGAACCCTTGCAGGAAGCCTTTCTTTGATTGTTTTTTCAGTTGGCCTGACGAAGGATTCGGATCCGTCATACTCATATCCTTCCAGATCGATTGCGACAACAAGCCCTGTCCTTTCGCTCCCCGGGACAGCACGCTTTACAAGAATAAAGCAGGGACCGTGATCAACAAGAAAAGTCCTGTAATTGCGCATCGCTTCATGAATCTTATTTACTCTATTTTCATCTAAAGGGAGATAGATTTCAGGATAAATCAAATTGAGAGTGGAAGGGGTATCTCCAACAAATTCTTCTACTCTTGTCCAGTACTCCATATCCTGAGTATGCTGGTCACAGGCAATCACTGCCCATTCTTTCCAGTTAGCCTCTGGAAGAAGAATGTGAGGAACGTGCAATATCATGGTTAATAAAAAAATAGAGAGGAGATATAAAGATTTCTAAACTCTTTATCTGAAAACTTCTCCGGGCAGATGCTCTAAGTAGAGAGTCCTGACTCAAATCCCGGGTATAGCTAGTGTTTCTGTTTCCATTTGCCGCACACGGACGGGTTCAGATGGCGTGAAGGCTGTGAAATATGATGGATTTTCTACTCAAATTGCCCCGGAAAAAACAAAAGATTCTCATTACTCCTCAACCAAAAACGAAAATAGGAATGAAAAGAGCATTTCCTTATTTTACGACTTCATACCCTGCGTTCTTCCACGCAACCATGCTTCCAAGGACATTGTATATTTTCCTGTAACCGTGCTTTTTCAAAACCGAAGCCGCTATATTGGAACGCCGGGCACTGCCGCAATAGACAACTATCGGACAATCTTTTGGAATTTCGTCCAGGTTCTCTTCCACATGTCCTACATATATGTGTCTGGCTCCTTCTATGTGTCCTTCTTCCCACTCCTCGTTGCTCCTTACATCCAGAATTACAATTTCCTCGTCTTTTTCAAGTTTGGATTTCAGGTCATGGACGGACAGGAGATTAAAACCGTCAATTTGCAGGGCTTCCATATACCAGGCTGCAATTCCGCCGTTCAGAAAACCTCTCATATTGTCGTAACCCAGTCGGACCAGGTACCTGACAGCAGTTTCCAGCTGCTCTTTTTCCTCCAATACAAGAAGTATGGGTTTATCATAGGGGAGCATCCAGCCGGCAAAAGAGGGCAGGCCTTCCAGCCAGATGCTGTAAGAACCCTTAATAAGCGCCCCGCCAAACGAGTGGGGCATTCGGGTATCTACAACCACTGCTCCTTTCTCCATCTCGGCTTTAAACTCATCCGGAGAAAGCAGCTTCGGAATTGGCAGGCTCTGCAAGAGAGGAGGGCCCTGCAGATTATACTGCTCCATTTTCTTAAAGTATGGCGGAAATTCAAGCTTTTCTTCAAGCTTGAACTTTACAAACTCTTCTTTTTCAGTCTTCTTTAAAACAGGGTTCTGGACTTTTTCCAGCCCCAGTGTACTATATTCCCTATTGGAGATCGCGCCTCCGCAAAGTGAACCCGCTCCATGTGCAGGGCAGAGTATTACTCCGTCTCCAAGTGGGAGTATTTTGTTAAAAATGCTATCGTAAAGGTTTGCTGCCAGCCTGGGAACTTCTTCCGGGCCATAAAGATCGGTCCTTCCCACATCTCCAACAAACAGAGCATCGCCTGTAAAAACCATTATCGGTTCTTTGCCGGCATCAGGATCTGTGAGAACATAGGACATGCTTTCGTCGGTATGTCCAGGAGTATGCAAAGCGGTCAGTTTCAATGCCCCAAAAATGAATTCTTGCCTATCTTTTTTTAGAATGTTTCCGTATTTGAAATCTACTCCAGAACCGTGATAAATCCCTGCATCCGTGAGTTTTTCCAGTTCAAGAGAGCCTATTATATAGTCTTCGTTCCGATGGGTCTCAAAGATGTATTTTATTTTCATTCCCTTGCTTCTGGCAAGATCGAAATAAACCTGACAGTCCCTTCGAGGATCGATAACAATGGCTTCATCTCCCGAACCGATGAGGTAGGAAAGATGAGCCAGCCCCTCAGACTTAATCCGCTCAAATATCATGTTTAACCCTCTGACTAAATTACAGAGTTTGATTTCCCCTTTACAGAGTTTAATTTCTCCTATTCAATGTATAACTGCATGTTTCATATGGCTTTCTCAGAAAAGGGACTGATAGACAAAGAACTTTCAAAAATCGAGGTAATTCACGGAACGAAGAGAAAGTTCTTTGAATATCCGGTCAATATGATTTAAAAAGGGGGGTTATTAACTCAAAAATATCGGATTTTCTAAATGGATACTGAACGGCTTGCTTTCCTTTGCTCTCCGGACAGGCAGGATTCTCGCAAAAATGCTTGACATCTGCTTTCTTCCGAAGCTTATGGACCTCTTCTGGCAGACAATAAAACCCGGCACAAGAAAGTTAACTACACTTGAGGAGCAGGAAGCCCGAATCGTATTTGGAGACAGCATCAATTACCGGCAGGTGCGCATCGATGAACATTCTCTAATTGCCTGGACCGGGGCAAAGATAAAAAATAGTTCGGGTATGGGGGTTGCCACTTTTCATACAATCAATTTCAATAAAAAGATTAAAACTGCTGCAGTCAATTCGGACATGAAGTGGCTTATTCATGAATTAGCCCACGTTTCACAGATGGAACATATCGGTTCTAAATATCTGATCGAAGCATTTTATGCCCAGGCAACAGAAGGATATGGATACACTCCAGGGGAAAAGCCTCATTTCTGTGACTATAACCGCGAACAACAGGCTTCGATTGCTGCAGACTATTATAGCGCACGTATTTCGGGCAATTCAACAACCCTCTATGAGATGTATATTGGAGAACTTCAGGCAGGAGAGTTTTAAACGCAGGAGGGCAATCTTGCAGACAAGCTGACGGTGGCGTTTATGTTTCCCTGTGAATTGAAAACCGTCTCCCGGATGAGAAAAAGCATTCTCTCGGTTCTGGGGTTATTTACTTCAATATTTGCCTCTTTAATTGTATTGTCGCTGTGTAAAGGCTTTTTATCTGATTGGCAGGCTGTTCCAGGCCTTTTGCAGCTGCAGGCGGCAGCGGAAATGGCACCCTAACCTGCCTGACCGGCATGGAAAGACTGTTTTTCCACTTTAGCCGAACCGAGCCGTTAGCCCTTGCAGAAGACTCTCTGTATCCGGTTTTCAGGTATTTTTTGATTTTTCAAAGTGCGTAAGTTCTATAATTGATGTGTGCCCGCATATAAAATACTTGCTACTTTGACAAATCTTTGTGGCTTAATCGGAAAAATTTTAAAATTAAAGTATGTAAAAGGATTTTTGGCTGGATTAAACTATGAGATTTTTTCATTAAGACTGGTGAAGAGATCCAAAAAAAGTGAGTATCAGATTTCCAATAGATTTCCAATAGATTTCCAATAGATTTCCAACAGATTTTAGCCCTGTAAGGATGCTAAAGTTGTGTTATTGTATAAGATACTTGTTTTTACACTATTGACCTTGAACCTCGATCCTTGAATTATTGATCCCCGGATTTGTACTTATTCTTTACATCATTTTAATGGGGTCTTCTGAGAATATCTGCCCGGGATAAATTGCTTCACATAAGTATTCACATATAATATTCAGGTATATCAGTGAAGAGAGCGTCGATTCACTTTGAGGTACTGTTACCCGCTTCGAAGTGACTTTCGGGAAGCATTTTTTTTCTTTTCTAAAAGCACCCATAACTTTTCACATTCAACATCTGTAAGCCCTATCTGATTGACCAGATACTCTTCTGTTTTTTCATTTTTTACCGTATCTTTTAGCAGATTACTTACGGTATCCCTGTGGTGCCCGGTTATCCTCTCAATACTTCGTATCCCATTTTTTTCAAGGAAAAGCCGATATATCAGCGCGATTTTATCACTTGGCAGATGTTTGCGGTAAACAGCTGTACCAATCGTATCCATGAAAAATTTTTCGCAATGCTTGCAATAGTATCTCTGGTGGCCGGTCCTATATTTGCCACGTTTTATTATGGCTTTTCCTTCCTCCTTGAGATAATATTTACATTCTGGGTTTGGACAGACAACTTCATCTGTTTTTCTGGTCATCAATTTTCCTCCCTGAGTCCCGATTTAATCAACTGATCCATTGTATATTTCCACAAATTTATAAATCTGGACACAAGATTCAGTGTGATTTTGTGGACTGATTTAATTTAATTAATAAGTTATCGATCTATTGATATATCTATTTTACTTATTGCGACGTCTACCTGAAATAGATTTCTGAAAACTCAAACCCTCTCACAACTGAAAAAAAAGTAAAAATTTGTAAAAAATATTTTTAATGAAATCCCTTGCGTTCGGTTTCGCGGATCTCCTTTAAATAGTTTGAATTTCTGGTACATCACCTGGAAGCTAAAGTGGTATCAAAATGAATAAAATCTTCTTTCCTCCCATAAAGGAGTACCTTCAATGGGTTCAGAATTCCTGTTCCATTTGATCCTGAAATCCAAAGCAGACCTTAGAGTTATTCAAAGGTGTCAATTGAATGCGAATTCAAGTTAATGCAGTAGTTACACCGGCAAAACGATCCGCATATATCTTCATAAAAAAAGTTTAAAAAAACATAAGCTTAAAAACGAGAGATATCGCGGCAGATTTAATTTCAATATACATGGAGTTTAATGTAAGCCAGGGAAAGGATCTTTAGCATAGGGCACGGCAGAGTTTAGCATGAAAATGTTTCCGGGATTTTTCATTTGTTTGTGCCTGTTATTCGAAGAATCTCATATTTACTTATTGTACAATTTATGGTAGAATATGTAGAATATTAATATGCAATTAAATTTATTAATATTCAGTGTTGCTTTCAGTATACGAGTTAAAGAAAAGGACTGGACTCAGTTTTCAGTAAGGGAGATACATGATGTTTACTGTTGAAACAAGCGGACTCAAAGGGATAACGAGCTTTACCACTTATGATAATGGTGAACTGCATGAGTGCAAGCTTAATGAGTATAATTTGATCCGCACAAAATACGGTGACCTTGTCCCGCAGTACGGCGACCCCGGGATAAGGCGAAAGCAGCTAAAAGCTATGTCTTTCTACAAAAGCGGGAAAATCAAAAACGTTTCTCTGGAGCAGCAAACTGAAATAAACACATCAATAGGCACATTCCCTGCAGAACTGGTCACTTTTTTTGAAAGCGGCTCTCTCAATAGTCTGTTCCCCTTAAACGGGCAGATAAGCGGTTTTTGGTCGGAAGAAGAGGAGGGTGTCCTGGCACAGAAATATGATTTTACCTTCCCGTTCGGGAGTTTCAGTACAAAAATAATTGGTCTGCGTTTTTATCCGGACGGAAAAGTCAGAAGCCTGATCCTGTGGCCTACCGAAAGAATCACAATAGACACCCCGGCAGGAAAAATTCCCATCCGAACAGGGTTCAAGATGTATGAAGACGGCAGAATAGAATCCGTAGAACCGGCAAAACCGATTCCCGTAGAAACTCCTATCGGTCTGATCAATGCGTATGATGCAACTGCACTGGGTATCGATGCTGATACAAATTCCCTGGGTTTTGACCGAAACGGCAGGTTAACCGCCCTTTCTACTTTCGATATCATCTCAGTCAAAACAGGCAGCGGTGAAAAGAGAGTCACCTTCCCGAAACTGAAGCCGGGCCTGACGGATGACTATGAAAAAGTGCCGATAAAACTGCGCTTTGGAGAAGATTCCGTAACCATCGATGACGGCAAGCAAACAAACGAATACAGGATCTCTGATACTACGTTCAAAATAACAGGTGGAGACTATACGGAAACAACAAGTTGCGACGATTGTTCGCAATGTAAGATTTGTTTTTAACTTTATTTTGCTGCGTTTTTGAATTGGTGTAGTTCTGAAAAAACTATTCAATTCATTTCCATTTTTTCTTTAGCATCTGATTTTAATTCGTTTTTGGACGAATTCAAAAAGAAAAGCGGAGCAGACAGACTCTCTAGCTGGATAGAATCATGAAAAATAGGTATTTCTAGGACATGAAATTAAAGAAATATCATGCCTGAGAGTTGCGATCTTAGCAGCAACACCGAGCTTAAATCAAGTTTTGAGATAAGCTCACAATTATATTTTTTTCCTTTCGAGTAGTCTGCTCATACATGGTCCGATGCCGGCTTTGAAATTTTTGATCCAAAGGGATGTTTTGATACAATACAATTTTTTGTAGAATTAATTTTAAGTAACTATAATACTACTATAATTTGAACTGGAAGAGATAGAGAAATAATCTCAGTTCAACTGCTTAAGTCTTATCATAACCGAAAATGGGGGTATGAAATGGAACACGAACTAGAAGAAGTTGAGAGAGATTTCATAGAATTTAGGAAAGAAATGGGTGAGTACTAACGATTGAGCAATCGTTAATGATGCGAATAAGAACTGCCTGGAAGATATTAGTTCCTGTGTTCGGGGGACATGGGAAGGAAACACAATTCTTTTGGGCTTTTCTCCAATCTTTTTTAATGTGTTCTTATACATAAACTTCGATCGAATTGAAAAGGTAAGAAAATTTAGATGATGTTGATTTCCAGATTATCTCATGGCTTTTTTGAGAGTTGTCGGTCCATAGGCTGATCTATGGGCTGGTTTATGAGTTAGTCTACAGGTACTACTTTTCAGGGATTGCAAGGATATATTAATCTGGCCTGCTAATATCGTTTTATGCCTGTAGAAACAAGAGTAATTACAGTTACTGGAAAAGAAGACTGCGGAATTGTTGATATCACTGAAATGGTATCAGAGGAAGTCAAAAATTCAAAAATAAGAAACGGGACAGTTACGGTCTTCTGCATTGGGTCAACCGGAGCAATAAGCACAATGGAATTCGAGTCAAACCTTTCAAAAGACATTTCAGAAATGCTGGAAGAACTGATCCCTCTGAATAAGGACTATCATCACCACAAGACCTGGGGCGATTACAACGGCGGCTCTCATTTAAGATCATTCCTCGTCGGCCCGAGCCTTACTGTTCCTTTTATTGAAAAAGAATTGACACTTGGAACCTGGCAGCAGATTGTATACATAAATTTTGACAGGATTGAAAAGGTAAGAAAAATCGTGCTGCAGATTATCGGGGACTTTTAAAAAGGCTTTGTTTTAAAAGAGCTTTATTTCTTGCTTGCTTCTTCATCTTCACTTTTTATCTTCACCTTTTATTTTCACCTTTTATTTTCACCTTTTATTTTCACCTTTTACTTTTATCTTTTCTCTCTTTTTTGACTTGTTAAAGTTCTGGCAGAAAAATATTTGGTTTGAATGCCAAACTTAGGGAAATTGGAGGTAAACAAGTAGTTTTATAACTTCTCCTGCAAAATTTCGATCAAGTATGTTAAATTTTCGATTCGCTTTAAATAATGCCATCTACATATTTGTGGTGAGGGATTATTATTACTAGGGAAATATATGGGGTATGTGAATGGTAGAATATCCAGAAACTCAAGTCTTAAAAGCTGACACAAAGGCTGATATGTCTCTATCTGAGAAGCTGCAACTGGTAGCGAGCATCTTCGCCAGCAAAGAGGTCACCGACGCCGTTATGGAGAAGATCAAGGAACTTCATCCCCAGAAGATGAATGCCAGTAACGTCCTGATCCTAACCGGAGACGATAAGGACAAAGCCAATATCAACATCATTGGAATCTTTTCGACTTCAGGAAGGGATATAGCCGCGCTGGCTGAGCGTATTGCAGCAGGCCTGACTACAATCGCTGAAAAGTCGGTGAAGCCGCTAATCGAGAAGCGACAACTGGTGGCAGGAATCTTCGCCAGCAAGGCAGCTTCAGACGCTGCTATGGAGAAGATTAAGAGTCTTGGTCCCCAGCTTCAGAAGGTAAACGCCAGCAATATCCTGGTTCTCGCTAAGGATGATAAGGGCAAAGTCGACATCAACATCATTGATATCGGTTCGACTTCTAGAATGAATATAGCCGCGCTGGCTGAACGTATCGCAGAAGACATAATCACCGTTGCTAGTAAGCCGGTAGGCAGTCCGACTGAGCTGAATGTACAGGTGACTCATCTGGGTCATGCTCTAAATCCCGGCTCAGTGGCTATTGGTCTGTTCGTAGACCCGCAATATGCCGACAAGATCAAAGACGGCATCGAAAAGGCAGGCGCCCAGGTCCTCACGGCCGAGGATCTGAAACGCATCGGGGCAGGTCTGGGTGTGGTTGAGGGTACGAACGACTTGGCAGTCAAGGCAGCCGCTGCGCCACAGACAGAGCTACAGGCTGCTCCTGTAATCTTCGACTGGCAGGAGGAATACGCATACTCGCTGGGCCTGCAGGCGTTCATATACGGTTTCCCGTATGTCTACAATGCTCTCACGCGCTATAAGTGGACAAACCTTCCGCAGGATCCAAAGCGTGTTCCTTATGCGCCCGTTAACCATTTCTGGCATGCCACTGAACTCATAGATGCCACATACCGCGACGGCGGCTGCCCGAACAACGACACACTGTACTCAATTGCCTGGGTAGATCTCAGCAAAGAGCCAGTTATTCTCTCCGTGCCTGAGATCCCGGCGGATCGCTACTGGACATTTGAACTAAGCACCTTTACCTCAGACAACTTTGCCTATGTAGGCAAGAGGGTTGGCTCAAAGGCAGGCAATTATGCTCTTATTGGTCCTGATTGGCTTGGTGATCTCCCCGGGGATGTAACCGCCGTAACGCCGTCTTCCCCGACACCGTGGATATTAATCCTTGGCCGCACTCTGGCGGATGGTGTCGATGACCTGCCATCTGTGCATGCTCTTCAGGCGCAGTACAGGCTGACACCCCTGAGTCTCTGGGGCAAACCCGAGGTAAAACTTCCCGAAAATCGTGACGTCTACAAGCCTGCCGTTGCTCTTGCAGGGTCCAAGGACCCATTAGGGCCATGGAAGACGCTTAACGCCATGCTGGCTGAGAACCCGCCTGCAGCCCACCATGAAGTACTTCTCAAGCAGTTCGCAACAATCGGCATCGGGCCTGGCCTGGATATAGAGCAGCAGCCAGAGGTGGTGAAGAGGGCGCTACAGCGCGTGCTGGGAGTTGGCATACCGCTGCTCAGACAGCAGTTCATGAGTGGAGTCTGGGCAAAGTTTGTCAACGGCTGGCGTTACCCTCCATCCAATGAAGGCCGCTTTGGGGATGAGTTCCTGCTCCGCGCTGCAGATCAATCTCTGGCTGGAATTGTTGCCAACGACCCTATAGAGGCAGTCTACCTGGTCAACCTCACGGACAATTCAGGTGAGCCGCTGACGAGCGCTCACAGGTACGAGCTAACATTTCCCGGGAATTTTGAGCCGCCTGTGGATGCTTTCTGGTCGGTAACAATCTATGGCACCGATAATAATTTAATCCCTAATCAGATTAATCGCTACTCTATTGGCAACCGTAGCCCCGGAGTCAAGAAGAATGAGGATGGGGGGACGACTTTCTATCTCCAGAGCGAATCGCCTGATCCAGATAAGGAGTCAAACTGGCTGCCGACTGGCAATGGAGCGTGGTTCACCATTCTGCGTATGTACATCCCACACCCCGAGGTGGTAAATGCGGAATGGAAATGTCCTTCGATTGTAAAAGTAGACTGAAACGAACAAAAACCAATGTGATCAGCATTTGATTTGCTTCCGCTCCCTGAAGCGGAGGCCTTCCACCTGCTGGTATATCAAGCTTATGCTTGTAGCTGAATTATGTAACCTTCTTACTGCAATACGTTTTGGACGTATTGGGTTCATATGAATAAGTATTGCAATATTTATATAATATCTTTCCCCATCTATTTCTGATTAGTTTTATTCTAGCATAAAAAATAAAGCTAGAAATTGGGGGGTAAAATAAATGAGATTAACTGTAAATGAGATTAACTGTAAAAGAAGAGGGTGAGTCGGGCTGCGATCTCATTATGAAGGATGGTGAGTCAGCCGAGCTTATGCACTTCGATAATCTACGTAACTTGCATTATTGTGAAATATTTCTTATGTGTGGCGATGCAGGGTCGGGCGTTTACAACACGACCGGCCTGAACAATGAGAAGAATCCTAAAGACACATGTCCTGATTCTATTATGGTTAACTTCTCAACCGAGGCGGTGAAGAAACAGTATGACGTTCCGGGTGTGTCCTTAAACCCTCCCCGTTACTTTTTGTTGGACTCAGTGGATATACCCACAGGAACGAAAGTGCGCGACTTTAGCGGCTTGAAGGCACGGTGGATGCTAACTTGCAACCGGGCGCCATATCGGGAAGGCAGCCTTACATCCCGGCGACGATTGAGCGCAAATCAACATGGTTCTTTGAGAAAAACAAGCCCGTCTTCATTCTGGATGACACCGAAGGTACGTCCTGGGTCATGAAGTCTTACACTGACTTCGTGGACAAGAGCCTGAAGTATGAGAGCCTCGAGACGCTAGACAAGAAGCTCAAGCTGCCATTGGGGTGGAGTTACAGGGTCAGGGTTCTGGAACAGGATCTTATACTTCGACCTTTTAAAGGAATTGCGCGAATTGTTCAGGACGAATTACAAAACACTTATGATGCTCTCGATGAAGGGACTTGCAACTACCAGCCTTAATCGGGATTTTCCCCTCTGTGCAAGTGAGATTTAGGTCTTAGAGTTCTGCATCTACTAACTCATAAGGCTTTAAATATTATTTTTTTGAACTTATTTTTTATTGAATATGTTTTATAATATATATACTATATTATTTTTAGTATAATTTTTCAAAAAAACGATTCAATCACATAAGTCCTACAGTAGAGAAAAAACGAGAAAACTCTATCTCCATATATAAATGAATAGTGGTGAATATATGAACAACGAGGTTCTCGTATTATTATTTTGTCTCTGTATAGTGGGTATACCGATTGTCGGTTGTACTACCACACCCAATGCAACTGATAATAAGATGCTCTATTCGAATCAGATAGAAGATAGCGGACCACTACCGGGGAATTATACAGTTGCATTCCAGGAAGCACAGTGCGCAGCTAAAGAAAATAATTCTCCGTGGTATCCAACACTCCTTAGCTATGAACACCATGACACTAATCGTTCAAAGTGTTATGGTTGTGCGCAATTCACCGGATCGCTTACAGGTCCTAATACCGTGTATGCATATCAATCTCCCGATATCTATTATTCTGGGTCCATGATCGCGACCCGTGGAATGAATGAGATGTATGTATACGGAGGAGCGTCTGGTGCTAATCCAATGCCATCGGGTGCATACGTCTCCCGTGTCGAACCAGGATCACTCAAAGAGCTCTGGCGTACAACGCTCATCAACATAAATACTACCGGCGAATGGAGCGGAGCCGGTTCGATAGAATCATTTGATGGGGACCTCCTTGTCATAACAAATACAAAACTGTATAAAATCGATGGCACTACGGGAGCAGTCAAGGAATTTCTGTCCATACCAACCGGAGCAAGCGCCCCGAGGGATAGTTACTTTAACGGGTTGAGCGGCTGGCGTGATGGCACTCTGGTCATGAAGAATTTGGCTCGGCCACCTGGTTGCGATATACAAGGTTTTTTTGCCCTCGTAGATTGCCCAAACCTGAATGAGACACCTCCTTCGGTTGCGGTAGTAGTCGATCCCAAGACAATGACAGTTCTTGACACGGTGCAGCTTGAACAGATGATTGGAGGCCGCATTACCACTTCTCACTACAACGGCAAGGACTATGCCTACCTGGCAGGTCAGACCAAACTGTACCGTTACGAGTGGAATGGCAAGAATCTTACTCTGGACACAAGCTGGGGACCTGTTGAATATCCTCTGCCAGGTCAGACAGCCGCATCAGCTGCTGGTATCATGGGTGACTGGGTTATTCTTATGACCAATGGAGGAGGCCCCACAAATGTCTCACTGAGCGTTGTAGCCATCAATCAGGCCAACGCGAGCATAGTGAAAAGGATAGACCCTATGCCATTGCAGCCTGGACAGACAAGCTACATCCCCTCGATGCCTTCATTTGATATGGCCAATAGTCGGATATATGCAATGGATCCAGGTGCAGGAAAAGTTGTTGGTATCGATCTCGATCAGAAAACTGGTAACATGTCGCTTGCCTGGAGTGCCGACCAAAAGACATTAAGCTGGATGATACTCATAGGTCCACCTGACAAGCGTGTCCTTGTAGGGACGAACATTGCATCGGATGAAACGAATCCGGTTAAATGGGATATCGGACCGGTGGGAGCTAACTATGAAGAACAGGTTCAGTGGCGAGATGCTGCAACAGGCAAGTTACTGGCAGCCTCCGATTTCTATGGCCCTATGGTACCGGGCATGGAGGTATGGCCAGGGTATGGCGGACTTATATATGAATTGCGAACCGATGGTCGTCTCATGGCATTCCAGGTCTTACCGAATAACACAACTTCGGGGTCAACATGAAATGATGTCGAATTCACTATATTCTTTGTATCAAAAACGAAACATCTGAAGAAATGTGATACAAAAAATTCCACTGCAAAATAGCTACCTTTATAGATAAAAGGTAGCTATTTTCTTGATTTTGGCTTAAAATTTAGTTTAATAAATCGGATATTTAACCTGGTATATTAAATACACGATAGAAATTGGGGGTTGAAATGAAATGAGATCAATTGGGAAGCTGGTTAGAGGAAACACTACTCCAAAGATCTGGAGATTACTCTTCGTCGTTGGCTTGATAATCGCGGTTTCGCTATTTGCGGGCTGCGCCTCTACCCCAGAAGAGGGTGAGACGAATGCCACCACTTCTCAGGCAGTAGGTGAGCCGAGCTCTAGTTCCGTACAGAGTAAATCGGCCTCTCTTTTCCAGAAAAGCTGTCCGGACTGCAAATGTCCTGATGTCCTGGATGATAAAAATAACACTGAGCAAGTTCATTTCGATGATTTGCGTGATTATCGCTATGCTGAAATACTTTTGAGTTGCCCCGATGCCGGGACTGGCATCTTCAACACAATCGGCCTGAATATCAGGGAGAATCCCAGGGACTCGCTCCCCGCAGACCTCTTTGCAAACTTCTCAGAGACAGATGTGGAGGAACATTACGATTCATCTATGGTGTGGATGAACGGACCCAGTAACTGGACGATGGACGCAATGGATGTATTAATAGCAATCAGGGTGCGTAATTTAGACGGCTTGGACACACGGTGGGGAGCCGACATTGTAGTTCCGGAAGGCGCCAACCTTAGTGAGGCTGAAAACGTTTACATGGCGATGCCTGTTCAGTGCAATAGAACATGGCATTTTGATAAAGGCAAACCCGTCTTCATTCTGGAAGACTCCAACAACAACACAACCTATGTCATGCAGTCCTACTGTCAGATCATAGACAAGAACCTGACGTATGAGGATCTCCAGACACTTGACACGAGGCTCGAGTTGCCTCCAGGGTGGAGCTATAGAGTTGAGGTTCTGCCTGAGGATCTTGAAATGAATGGTATTGGTACTAACGGTACTGATTGGCAGGTCACTCAAGACAGCCTGCAAAACACATATAGCGCGTGTTTGGAAAGAAATGGTGAGAAGACTTGTAATTACCATCCATAACCGGGGTTTAGTCCTGCTGCCAGTGAGACGATCGACTGCATAATAGCGGTGTGCTTTTGACGCGGGGGGTGGCAATAGTACCTGAATTGCTGTCCCGATCAAACTGGTTGCCAGCTGGCAGTGGAGAGATGGTTTCTCAGTTCTCGCATGTATATCCCACACCCCAAAGTGATCAATGCGGAAAGGGAATTGCCGCCGATTCTAAAGGTAGGCTGAAATGGGCAAAACCGACATGATTAATGAAAAAATAAAGCTAGAAATTAGGGGGTAAAATAGATGAGATTGACTGTAAAAGAAGAGAATAAGTCCGGCTGTGACCTTGTTATAAAAGACGGTGAGGAGGCTGAGATCATGCACTTTGACAATCTGCGTGGTCTGCGCTATTGTGAGGTATTTCTGATGTGCGGCGACGCCGGGTCGGGCTTCTACAACACAATGGGCCTGAACAACGAGGAGGATCCCAGAGACACCTGTCCTGATTCAATTATGGCTAACTTCTCAACCGAGGCGGTGAAGGAGCAGTATAACGTTCCGGGAGTAGCCTTAAATCCTCCCCGCTACTTTGTGCTTGATTCGGGGGACATACCTGTAGCACCTACAATGCGCGACTTCGACGGCTTGAAGGCACGGTGGATGGGTACCGTGCAGGCAGGCGCTGCTTTTGGCAAGGAGCCTTACATGCCGACGAAGGTTGATCGCAAATCGGAGATATTCTTTGATAAAGGCAAACCCGTCTTTATTCTGGATGACCCCGACGGTACGCCCTGGGTCATGAAGTCCTACACTGATTTCGTGGACAAGAACCTGACATATGAGGACCTCAATACACTCGACAAGAAGCTCAAGCTGCCGTCGGGGTGGAGTTATCGAGTCAAGGTTCTGGATGAGGATCTTATACTTCGACCCTTTAAAGGCACTGCAAGAATCACTCAAGACGACCTGCAAAACGTGTATGATGCTCTCGATGTGGGGACTGCCAACTACAAGCCATAACCGGTTTTTTCCCTGATGCTATTGAGGCGGTAGACTGTGTAATAGCGGTGTGCTTTTGACGCGGAGGCGGCAATCGTACCTGGAATTGCTGTCCCGTAAAAATGACTACCTACGTCAGACTTATGCTTCGGGTCTGAAAGGTCTGAATTATGTAGCCTTCCAGCTATTACATGTTGAAGGTATTGGATTGCAGAACAGGTGTGAAGTATTCCAGCATCAGCTCTCATGGTGAAACTGACAATGGTGCGCTGCATTCTGCGGGTTATTCGTTAAAAACAAACCTGTTTAAAAACTTCTCCATAACTTTTTCTCGGTACAGGATAATTAAGGAGGAAATTCAATCCACTCATGGCTGCAAGAGCTCTGGAAATATATTGATTATGGGATAGTGAATTCACATCAGGGCACGATACAGCCAGGGTATCCCATAAATTGCCTGATAAATCATACGATCTCAAAACTCTGTTTTTCTCAGAATGTGGAAATAATATGACCAATATTTAGCTTCTAATAAATGTTTGAGTTGAATTCTTTTTTATAATAATAATCATATAATGCCCTATGGTGGGTGACAACTTAATTGGGAAAGGCAACTGATATCTGAATCCGGGAGATGAACTCCTCAGTAGAAGTTTAAACCGGAGAGGAGTTTATATACTGGAGATCATAGGAGTTCTTAAGGTTCTTCTGGACAGAAATAAGGCAACACTTGATGTTAGAAAGAATTCTACAGCAAATAGAACCAAAACATGGGGGATAAAATAAATGCAAGCAAGTTCTGCTGCTGAAGTTCAGAGTTCGATGCAGGAAGCTGTACAGGCTTTCCGGGAGATAAGATATCCTGTAACAAAGAATCAACTTATCGAGAAAGCTAAAAGTATGAATGCCCGCAGCGAAGTGATCCAGGCTATTGAGGGTATTCCAGATAGGGAATACAACAACGCTGCTGATGTCCTCAAGCAATTCGAAGGCATTCAAAGGGCTATAGAGGCGCTCAGGGAGCTGAAATATCCTTCAACGAAGAGTCAACTTATCGAACATGCTAAAAAGCACGATGCCCGTAGCGAAGTTATTAGAGCTCTTGAGAAGTTTCCAGATAGGGAATACAATAATACTGCAGATGTTCTTATGGAATTCAGAGGTAAATTCCAGAGCCAATAACTGCATTTCAGAGTAACCAGCCAGAAACGCAAAGCAAGAAAAAGAAGTGACATCAGCTTAAAAACCAAGGTTTTGAGGGCCAAAATTTCCCTCAAAAAAGTTGGCATCCACTGGTTATGTACTATATGATTAAGGAGAGGAGAGAAAAGGGAGGCTTAAATCAAGCCTTCTTTTTTGATTTTCCGACATATCGCTTTTACAGATCAGACTTGTTTTAAAAGAACTTGTTTCTTAAATCTCTGTTTCATCTTTATCCTTCATCTTTCATCCTTCAACTTTCATTCTTCAATTTTCATCCTCCACTTCGTTGTCCTTCCAGGCTGCTTATAATACTGGAAGAAATTGCAATTCCCATGCAGGTATCCAGCGTTATCGAGGAAATGATCCCTATTACCTTTCCCGCCTGCAGAATAGGAGAACCGCTGTCTCCAGGTTCGGGCATGTTATAGCACTGGAAGCCCAGAAAAAGAAGTGAGGTACCGGCACTAACCACCCTGCATTTAATAGCATGGATATCATTAACAAGTACAGCCTGCTCCAGTTCAGCTGCACTGCCAAGCTCGGTGATTTCAAACGTGCAGACGGGAGGAAGCTCTATCAGAGCTAAATCAAAGGCTTTCAAAATGCTCGTCACAGTGAGTTTTCTTCCGTCAACTGTTAAATGGTCTCCTTCCCCACGCCGAAATACATGAGAAACCGTAACCATGTAAGGCAGGCCCTTGAGCAAGATGACAGCCCCGATAGTACAGCGTTCTCCCTTATAATAAAAAGAACCACCAGATTTTATCATAAGCTAAATCTCCTTGTTAGTTAGCCCAAACCTGGTTTATGGGTTTCTGGTATTTAGTGCTATTTCCAGTGTTTAAGTTAAATTTTGTTTTGATTTATATTTATTACAATGCATTTATATATTAATTCGCTTGTTTCCTGAAAGAGGGAGCAAAAAATGGATTTTACTATACCTGAAATCCTTGAAAATGTCCCTGTTCATTGATTTTACACTCATCTACATCCTTTAGTTCGGTTTTGTTGCAATTGCAAAAAGCGTAATATTTCCAAAACCAGTGCCTTCCGGAGTATGGGCTTTTCTGAATTCTTCAGTAATCTCCTTTCTGATCTTTTTTCTGATCTCTTCTGGAATGTCTTTCAATACTCCCTCGGGGCTGTCTTTCTCTTCCAGGTGCTGCAAAAACTCTCCTGGAGAATTATACTTCCGCTGGACGGCCCTTGGCTCGATTGAGATTCCGGTAAAACCGGTGCCTGAAAGCAAATCGTGGAGTTCCGGTGCAGTTACTTTTTTCATGCCCCTGTGCCATTCGTGACGTTTTTCAATGTTATATTTTGCAAGAACGGGGTCTACAAGTGCTCTCATCTTGTTAGGGCTGTTCCTATCAAGAGTCGTCATGCCAACCCTGCCCTCTGGCAGAAGTACCCGGTATATTTCATTAAGGGCGGTTTTCTTGTCATCAACCCAGTGGAATGAGGAGCAGAAATAAGCATGGTTTATCGAGTTATCCGGCACGGCTCTGAGGTTCTCGGCTTGCCCTACCAGAAAACGGACATTTCCGGGGGAACCTTCCACAAATTTCTTTCGTGCAAGCTCAATGCGGTATGAGGAAGGATCGATACCCGTGAGCTGGCCAGCCGGCCCGATAATTTCAGCGACGTTCAGAGCCTGTCTCCCGGTCCCGCAGCCGACATCAAGCACGAAATCCCCTTTTTTTATTCCCATCATTTCTACCAGTACCTGTCCTTTCTGAAACTGATGGTCGCAGTTTCGGTCATACTTTTCGGCACCTTTGGGGGAGTCCCAGTCAATTTCACTCATTTTCGTTCACCTTATTGAATCTTAACAGACATTTCGATGGAGATAAATCATGATCAGTATAACCTGAGGTTCCTCTGATTCTTAAATATGAAGGGGTTAATCCCCCGTTTTACAGGAAAAACAAAGAACCTGATTTTTCGAGCTGAAGTATGAAATTAATATTTTTGATTCTTACTAAATGAAGCAAAATTTATAAATATTTCTTATTTTTTTGGAAAAACCAGGTTTTTCTAAGAAAAGCCTGTATTGCAAGCGATAGAATGTTAAGGCAGGTTTACCTTTTAATTGCCGGGAAGAAACGTAACCGGAAAAGTACCTGGAAGCGTATACGATGTGGATGTGAGATGACTACTTGTGGAAAGATAATGTTATTTTGAGTCTTCACTCAAGCGAACTAAAAAGATATTTTGCCCCTTACAACTTCTTTATTCACTTTATTCTGTCGTTCCTGAGAGCAGAAGTTGTCTTTTACCCACCGGTAAATTCCCCGTACATTCAGGAGGCTGCTTTGGGGGAATATTCAGTTCGGGGGCCGGGAACTTATTTTAAACCTGTGAAGGGTGTCCGGAAAAGCTCTGGGGCAGTTATTGAAGCAATCAACTGTCCACCGATCATCAGCCAGCGCCAGGGAGAAAGTATTACATAGAGCACCGGGCCCGGGTTTTTGTAGAACAGATATATAAGCGGTGATATTGTTACAAATGCGATCAGACTGTATATCGGTAGATACAATGTTTCCGCCCTTGAACCCAAAGTTCACATGAAGAAACGTTTGAAAGTGGGCTTACCGTAAGTCCGTGAATAGCCTCAGATGCCACCAGTTAAAAAACAAGGATAATTGGGGATGAAACTAATACCAATACTCTTCTTGTTTTATTTAAAAAAATTTAGGTTTATCTTTGAGTTTTGAGAGGGCTGTCAAATTTTCTGGTATTACTTAATTTCCCAAAAATTCCCAAAATAGTGTCCAACGGTCTTTCCTCACAGGCCCTGATAAATATTCGAAATTTACGCGATATAAAACAAACAACACAGGAAAACAAAAATTAGGCTCTCTAAAAAACTTTTGAGATAAACCGTTCCTTGATTTAAACCAACCGTCACACTATGTTCTATATATTTCTACTTATTTTTTAGTCTATTTGTTTATTTGGGTAACTTTTCTAGAAATCTCATAATTCTTATAATTATGGTCAGGTATGAAGGCAACCTGAACAAGGCTTACTTAAGCATAAATATTTTAATGTAGTATACGTTACTATATGATAATATTTCTATTGTTGGAGGCGAGACTCTTTATCATAATCCGGGGATGTACATATAATTAGGCTTTCTATTCTGGATATTGAATAGGTTTGAATATTTAATGTCCAATTACGAGATTCATGCCAGTTACACACTCTAATCATGACACTAAATTTGCAGCAAAAGAAAAAGGAAAATTTTTGTTTGACTTCCAAAAAGAAAAATTTTCCTCATTGAAACAGTAAGAGGGGGTTTTTAACCAGTTTGCAAATAAATGGTTAAGCTTGTCTCAATAGAGGGGTCTGATCGCGATGAAACTTATTAGGTTTAAACCATATGTAAAATACGGACTATTTCTCATATTTGCAATTAGTCTAGCCAGTCCTGCATGTGCAGATACTGATCAATTTTTGTATAACAACTGGTCAGAAGACAGCGGAAATACCACAGTTAACAATTCAGAACACGGCAATAACGGCGCAAATAACGACAGTACAACCTTTAGTCCCAACAACTTAAAGAGCTTCAGTAGACCAGGAGGCATTGCCTTATCATGGGACGATACAGGAAATACTCAGACCTGTTATCAATATTTGCCAATATTTCAGAAGTATAACGCCAAGTGCACTATGAACATAAATAAAGTAAGTAACAGCAAGATCCCACGTGAGACTCTGTTATATGAAATGAATGCACTGCATGAAGCTGGGTGGGAAATAGCTGCACATGGATACAATCACACAAATTCAGTTACGTTTCTAAGTACTTACACTCCTGCAGAGTGGCTCGATCAGGAAATCTTCCCGAACATTGTAGAACTCACCCGATGTGGTTATCCGGTTTCGACTTTCGCATATCCCTATTCGGATAGAAATCCAACTACCGATGCAATAGTAGCTCCATATTTCCGGACACTTAGAACTGGAGTCCCCGATGTTATAAATGATAATGTTAATCAAACACCTCTGGCTTACTACGATTGGGACGATGATCAACTTTTGTATGGTGTTGAAATAGATGATCACACCGATACAAGCTTACAGTCTATACAATATGGAATTGACCGCGCAATAGAAGATGGAACCGTACTGGTATTATACGGGCACACAATTACTGAAAGTGTTACCGGACGATACCAAACTTCAACCGCAAGACTGGATGCAATTCTAAACTATACAAGTAGTAATGGCGGAGTTTTTTATCGCATGGGAGAGCTGGGAAATACCTCCTGGGTGCAGCTCCCCAGATTTTCGAATGTGACTGCAAATTTCACGGTTTCTACAAATATTATATTCGCCGGGAAGAACGTGACCTTTACGGATTACAGTATCAACCAGACAACCGAACTATTTGATTTTGGGGACGGTTCGCCTGCAAGTAATACTGCAAATGTCGTACATACGTATACAACCCCGGGAACCTATACGGTCAATTTGACGGTAACAAACGACGTTTCCAGCGATTCGATGCTCCAGACGATTACGGTTGTTGAGCCGGCAACTCCGGTTGCTAATTTCACCAGCAACTGCACAACCGGACACCAGCCTTTGAGCGTAGCGTTCAAGGATACGTCAACCGGAGTTAGAACATCCTGGGCATGGGACTTTGGGGACGGAAATACCTCAACAAGGCAGAATCCGGTCCATGAATATTCCAAGGTCGGAAATTACTCTGTTAGATTGACTGTGGAAAACGATGAAGGATCTAATTCCACTCAAAAAATAAATTACATAACAGTACTGCCACAACCTCCCTCGGCTAATTTCTACTCAAATGTAACATCCGGAAATGTCCCGTTAACGGTCCAGTTTTGTGACAGCAGTACAGGAACTCCGGCTTCCTGGAACTGGGACTTCGGAGACGGATATACTTCAACCGAGCAGAACCCGGTTCATACTTACTGCACGGCAGGAACTTTTAACATTTGCCTTGCAGTGAGCAACGCAGGCGGAACATCTTCAAAAGCGGCCTCAATAACCGTGATGGAGGAAAGCAGTTCCGAAGGGAGCAATAGTGGAGGAAGCAGTCACAGTAGCAGTAGCAGAAGCAGTGGCGGAGGTGGGGGCTCTCCCGAACCTGCAAAAAATGTTGAGGTCAAGGAACTTTCCCAGGTCTTCATTACAAATGATAACCCTGCAAAGTTTAATTTCCCAAAGAACGCCACTGCTATTGTTTATTTGAGTTTTGATTCAAAGAAGACGGTCGGCAAGACAACGACCATTGTTGAGATGCTGAAAAACAAATCGACGCTTACCCCGGAAACACCTGAAGGCGAGGTCTACAATTATCTCAATATCTGGGTTGGGAACAGCGGGTACGCAACTGAAAAGAATATAGAAAACCCAGTCGTCTGTTTCAGGGTTGAAAAAGGCTGGATACAGGACAAAGGGATTGATCAGGCTTCAGTTGTTCTGAACAGGTACGGTGAAAAGAAATGGAACGAACTTCCGGGCACTCTGCTCAGGGAAGACGACGAGTATCTGTATTTCACAGCCGAAACCCCGGGATTCTCACCCTTTGCAATCACGGGCAAGCTTACAGCCCAGGAAGATGTGATTGAAATCCTGCCCGAACCCGAAGCTCAGGTTCCTGAACAAAACGAAAGTATGGAATCCGACATTGAAGAGAAACCAGAGAAGACTATGCCTGGGTTTGAAAGTATTTATTGTATTATCGGGCTTTTGGGAGTTTTCCTGTGGAGAAGGGGATAAACGGAAAAGGGAATAAATGCAGTAGATGACAGGAATAATTGATCCCTGTTATCTAATTTTTCCCTCTTATAGAAGTCTATGTTTGTGGTCCAATTCCCATTTAAATCTGAGATTTTTCAGGATTTTCGCAGTTGAACCAAAGAACAAGTAAAAAGCGAATCCATGGAATGTGAATCCGTAGAATATGAATCCGTAGAATATGAACAAGCTGCAGAGAATTTACAGGTGACAGATATTGAATCAAATGTTCAAAAAATTTTTACTTGCTGGCATCCTCCTTACAGGCTTACTTCTTACAAGCTTCCTTCTTACAGGCTTTTTTATACTTGCAGGCGTTCCTGCAGCTTTATACACGAGTTCAGCACCAATAGTCTACGTTGCGGGAGATGGAAGTGGAGATTTCAACTGTGACGGAACGGATGACCATGTCCAGATCAATCAGGCTCTTAACTTCGTGGCAGAAAATCCTGGATATACAACTGTCTATCTCAAAGGGCCGTTTACTTACTTTGTTGACGACACCCTCCTTATAGGCAGCAGTACGAGCTTTGAAGGAGATTCGGATGCAAAAATCAAGCTTGTCAGTAATGCTAAATGGTCAAACTCCAAGCCGATGATTAAAGAAAATAATTCTGGAAGCCACAACATTACAATTTGCGGTTTTATTATTGACGGAAATAGGGAAGGAAATACAAATGTGATCAGTGGAAAAGGCTATTACAATCTGATCCACCTGAATGATTGTCAGAACATAAGTGTGTATAATATGTATCTGACAAATAACCATGGAGATGGCTTAAAGGCTGAAAACTGTTCGAACGTAAAATTCTACAATAATGAAGCATACTTACTGGGCCACGATGTTCTATATGCCATTATCTGTTCGGATGTGGAAGCCTATAACAACACAATAACCTGCAGAACAAACAGCGGTCTGCGATTATACAATACAAACAAAGCCAGTTTCCATGACAATAATATCAGGTCCGAAGGTTCCGGTGGGGCAGGAATCGAGGTCCAGAAAGAAGGACCTGATCACACAATGGATGATATTGAGGTCTGTAATAACGTAATCTACAACACTGCTCTTTCGGGAATTCTGGTATTCGGGTCCGGAAATTATTCCACGGCCTCAGCAAATGTGCACATTCACCATAACCAGATCTACAATACCGGAATTAGCTTAAGCAGCGAAGTAACAGGTGGAGTCTTAGCCGAGGGGTTTAACGGGCTTATTGAAAATAATGTGATTGATGGGGCATACGGAGCCGGTATTGTGCAGGACAGGGCATACTATTCGGCTCCGGACGGTTCAGGGTATGTGATTACAGTAAGAAACAACATTATAACAAATACTTATATGTCTCCGGCAGGAGAAGGGTATGGAATATGTAACCTTCTTACGGACACCCACTCTTTTGTCCTGCAAAATAACTCCTTCTATAACAACGCGGGCGGCGATTACACAGGTGTTGAAGCCTCACCTTCGAATATAAATTCAGATCCTCAATACGCAGACAGGGATAAACACGACTACCACTTGAAGTCAAAAGCAGGTCGTTGGAATGGGAGCAGCTGGGTGAACGACAATATTAGTTCTCCATGTATCGATGCCGGATACTCTTTATCGAATTATTTTGATGAACCCGAACCCAATGGAGACAGGATCAACATAGGTCTGTATGGAAATACGCGATATGCCTCCAAATCAGAATTTGACATGTCAAACAATAGTAGTGACAATAGCAGTGATGGCATCGATGCCGGGGAAAGCAATGACGAATACAATGGAGGAAGTAGTGAAGAAGGCAGTGGAGGAAGCAGTCACAGTAGCAGTGGCAGTAGCGGTAGTGGTGGTAGTGCAGGGGGCTCTCCCGAGCCTGCAAAAAACGTTGAAGTAAAGGAACTTTCCCAGGTCTTCATTACAAACGGCAAGGCTGTCAGGTTTGACTTCACAAAGAACGTAACCTGTGTCGTATACATCAGCTTTGATGCAAAAAAGACAGTAGGTAAGACATCAGCCATTGTGGAGATGCTGAAAAATGAATCTGCTCTGGTTTCAGAGCTACCTTCAGATGATATATATAAGTTCTTTAATCTCTGGATTGGAAACGGTGGATATGGAACCTCGGATACCATCAAAAATCCGGTAGTATGTTTCAAGGTTGAAAAAGCCTGGATACAGGCTGAAGAGATCGATCGGGTTTCTATCACCCTGAAAAGGTACCATGATAAAGAATGGAATCCGCTTTTAACCAAGATATCAGGGGAAGATGACACATATCTATATTTCACAGCCGAAACCCCTGGATTCTCGCCTTTTGCAATAACAGGCAAGGTTACAACAAAGGAAACTGTAACTGAAATCGAAACTGTAACTGAAATCCTGTCTGAACCTGACACACAGGTTCCTGAACAAAACAATGAAAGTACGGGATCTGAAGTTCAAGCGAAACCCGAGCAGAATGGTAACCAGACCGGAAATACAAGTTTTTCTGGAAACGAGAACGTAATTATGCCTGGATTTGAAATTATTTACTGTTTTGTCGGGCTGTTTGGAGTTTTCCTGTGGAGAAGGGGATAAATTTTTGTTGCTGATTTGAATAAACCTGGCTTATTGAGATCCCCTTGACCCATTTAACTTGTAGCCTACAGAAAACAGCTTTCTGGCATTCCTAAGTGAGTTTTAATAAAATATTTTTAAAAAAAATATTTTTAGAAGTTAGCGATTCTCCCTTAATCAAATTCTATTATTATTCTACTGGTCTAACATTTTTCATATTATTGATAAATTCTCCATTTATGGAGTCAATTCTACAATTAATCCAGGAAGTAATCGGAGATAATCGAAAGCTACTGAAGTTATGTTATCTTTTTGAAGATAATTTTAAAATACTTCTCTAAAGGTATAAAGAGGAGCAACGAGTAAAAATACTGCAACATATCTTATAAAATTTATTAAGTTCGTACCTGGCTGACAATATATTATAAAATTTATTAAGTCCGTATCTGGCTGACAGTTACTTATCATTCACCAGGAAACAAAGCAACAAAAAGTGAGGAAATGATTGTATAAGTATAAAAGCAGTTCAAACTCGATGAGATTCTGGGTATAATTTTAATTGGTGTAGAAAATCAAAGGTAGAAAATCAAGCACGACTGAACATAAGCAAAAATCAGGAAACCAGTTATCAGGATAGGAACATACGATTAAGGAGTTGGGTTTATTAACGACATAAACGAGCAGGAACTTAATGTTCGATTAATCCAGAAAAACGAAGAAAATATAGAGGCAATTTTTAAAATTGATTGTGATGCGTTCCACGAGAATTTACTCAGTAACTGGTCCCTGGTTCCTTTTATCCGATTCGGACACGTTTTCGGGCTCTTTGACCGCAATTCTTTGAAGGGTTTTTCTATATTCATAAGAGGATGGGACAATCCCGGACTTGCTTATATGGTGGAAATAGCAGTCGAAGGAGAATGTCAGGGAAAAGGATACGGATCTTATCTCTTATTACAGTCCCTGCTCTACCTGAAAAAGAACGAAATTTCTATTGTTACTTTAACTGTCGATCCGAATAATTTACGGGCTCAGCATCTTTATTGTGATAAGTTTGGATTTGAGTTTGTAGAATACCGAAAGGATGAGTATGGACAGGGGCGTGACAGATTGTTCCTGAAATTAGACATGGAGAACTGGAAGCAGTAATTTTCTTATTTATCCATAACTACAAGCAAAAAGGAAAAACCGGATTTAAACTGTGGCTTATACTTGTTCTGTCATCCTTTCCGGTAGTTTAGCACCTTTCAACAAAAGCCACAGGGTAAGCGACAATTCCCCGATAACCCCGGGTACGACAACAATCAACATGAAGATTGTTTCGTAGTCGGCATAGTCGGGTAAAAGAAAATTTGCAAAACTATCAATCAGGTAGCCTAAAGATGCAATCATCAACAGGACGCCAAGAATTCCCGGAATGCAACCCGACCTGAGAATCAAATAACCAAGGACAAACAAATGAAAGCCAAAAAATATCAATCCAATTAACCAGGTATAGTTAAACGCACTGAGAAATAACATCACCTGAGTTTGCAACTGACTTATTTCAAATACTGCCAGATAGTTAGCATCACCTAAAAGTTGCAAAACGCTGAAGAGATTATACAGGGCGATTCCAAAAATAGTTGCGTTCACCAGCCTGAACCAGGCAGCAAGCAACGAGAGACTCCTGTTTACCGGTTTAAGTAAAACATAAAGTGCCCAGGCCACTACCACATCAAAAATAACCATGATAATAAAGCCCAGAATACCCAGGCGAAATTGCCACTCATTAGCCATAATATTATTTACAGTTGCTGCAGCATCTTCCGGCACAATCAGATTCTGGAGAACAAAAAAATTAGCGATTATCCCCAGTAAAAATATAATTAGATACCCAAACCCTGCGACTATTGCAGCCTGGCGTAGTGATATATCGGCGGTATGGTTTGCCATTATATTCTCCTCATATTTATTTTTCCATACCCTTATTTATACATTACTTGGAGGTAATTTTTATTTTAAGCCTGAGGGCAAATATGAACAGCTTTACCAATACTTTAGTCCTAACATTGTTTTGTAGAATTGGGATTATAATAATAATAAGCAATTAAACCCTGTATATTCAACTAAGTATTTATATCGAAAACCCAGTCATTAGGATATTTCACTTTTCACCTTATTTTATATTTCATAGGAGTGATTTGATGAGGACGAAAATTGCGATTGCATTGATGTCTGTTATTTTCATGCTTGCGGTCGCAATTATATCCAACATGTTCTATTTGCTGCCTGGTAGCAATGAATCCGTCCTTGTGGAATTAATGAGCACTATCTCTTTTTTCGGCTCTTTAATTTTCTTATCAGATGCAAGGAAAGTACTGCCCAGATGGTATCTGGCAGTCCCGTTTTGTATTTCACTATTTTTACTGGTCATCGTAAGTTTTTGGGAAGTTAGCGGTGAAGAACTTCTCAGTGACTATAGGTACCTTGTAACACCTATCATGATAACACTTCTTGCGTTACTGTCCCCATTTTCGTTACTGGTCTTTTTATCTCTGCACAGGCATCCAGACTCGATGAAAGCATATCTTGCAGTTTCATCTGTAGCGAGTATTATCTCCGTATTTTCCCTTTTCTTTGCAGTCTGGGAAATCTCGTTAAGGCATTCACACGAAGTGTCTTTTAGTGACGGTCTCATAGCAATTTATTTACTTTACTGGCTAGTTGTGATGCCAATTACAGGATTAAGTTTTATTCACTATGCACTAAAGCAAAGGAATACCAAGATTCCATAACGCAAAATGCCAGGTCGGAGAAACCGTTTATTAAGCAAAGTCCGGTCGGGCCTTACTAACGACAGGCAGCCAGACCTTTCCAGTCTTCCATGTCGAGCTCCGGTTTTTCAGCCCGATATTTCGCATACAATGCTATCCCCACAGGGTCTTCAAGGATATCGACTTTGACACCCTTCTCGTGCAGCATCTGTTCATTACCCGAGGCGTTCGTAACATCCCCGACTACCACGCGGTCGAACTGGCGCATATATATCAACGTGGCGCAAACGTCACAGGGGCTGAGCGTGGTGAAAATAGTGGTGTTGCTGAAATCCTGCCGCCCCGCATCGCGTATGGCTGAAGTTTCCCCGTGGTTGTAAGGGTCGTTATCCTGCACGAGCGTATTATGCCCTTTGCCCACAATCCGGCGCGTGTTATTATCGATTATGACGCCTCCGATGGGGCAGCCGCCTTCATCATAGCTTTTTTGAGCAAGTAAAACGGCTATCCGCATAAAATTGCGGTCGCTCAGTTTAACGAAGAATTCATCTTCAACTATCGCAGGAAGACTCTTCGTAGGCAAATGGGCGATGACATTAAGTGTCTCATCCGTGACAGGCGTGTCTTTTGTAATGAAATGTTTCATATGCTCCCCTTTTCAAATTAAGCTAGGATTATTTTCGGCATCATTAAAAAATTTAAGATTGATTAATTTGATGCGGTTTACCACATTAAATCGCATTAACAATTAGAAAGTAAATTTCTATCCATCTTTATAATTTTTTTTATTTAATCTGGAGAATAAAAAAAGCAGAAGCAATTACTCATCCCCAAAGCGGTGGCGAATCGAATCGATAGGTTCGATTTCAAACTTCTCCGCACCAACAAGACAGGACCCTTCAAAATCACATGTCCAGATAGGGTAAGTTGAAGAATATTTCTCCACAGATTCTTTGTGGAACTCCCTAACCGGAAGTGCTCGAAGGTTAACATATTTATCCAGTTTTAGATCCAGGGTATCGTAAATAATTTCGGTTAATTCGTTCAGTAAATTTAACAGTACTATGGTTCGCTGGAATTCCGGATTCCATAACTCTATTCTTTCTACAATCTCTTTAACCTTTATATACTGCTCATACTCCCACACTTCAAGTATATCATTATTGAAATGCCTGGACACCACATCATAAACGTCTGGAATGCTAACTATTGATTGAAGAGTTTCCTCGTTAAGAAGTGTATCGTTATTGAAATATTTGGATACTATTTCAGAAACACCCGAAATCTTAACTATTGACTGAAGAGTTTCCTCATTAAGACGTGTGTAAAGAATTCTGTCAAAATCGTCCTTTGTCATTTTGCTATAGTTCATGCATCTCGCCATTGTTTATTGCGTAAAAATCCTAAAGAAAAGAAGGAGGTTGATTTCTAATGAAGCTTCCGCTTTTGAACGGTCATGACACAATATAACAGTTTAACCATGACCTTCAGGAGCCTTTTGGATTCCTTGTGGATCTGGCATTTATGAATGGGCTCTCAAGTTCAATTTGCTCCTCTTTCTTTCCGGCGCAGAGGATGATCCCAAGTGGGGACTCTTCTCCTGGCTGCTTTTCATATTTATCCAGCCAGCGGAGTAGAGTTCCATCTGGCCTTTATAGTATGCCAATTGATATTCATTGATCATCGGTTAAGGAATTTTCTTGCCTGAAGGATATCGATTTTGCACCAAAAGTCGCCTTAAATTTTGTCCTTTTTACATGAAATCGATACCCAGTTCCAACTCTCAATGGGATACAGTTTTTGAGAACTGTTACGAAAATGGAGGCAATTTATCATGATTCCTCACTTAACCGAAGACGCATGAATTGATATTGCATCAACAGTGGACTTTGTAGTAAACCATTGATATTGATTGCTAATTTGAAGTAGTGTTAATAAACAAATTTCGTTTGC
The DNA here is from genome assembly GCF_000007345.1 of Methanosarcina acetivorans C2A. NCBI lineage: Archaea > Methanobacteriati > Methanobacteriota > Methanomicrobia > Methanosarcinales > Methanosarcinaceae > Methanosarcina > Methanosarcina acetivorans. Next base: position 2,882,276 of record NC_003552.1, read on the forward strand.
CAATTGCGTTTGAGGAAAAACGTATCAAATTAAAAGGAAAAGGCGATCTAACTTGATAATCTCTATTCAACGCAGCACACTTATCAATATGTTCATCTAAAATAGGCCATAAAAGAAAATGGGGAAATGTATGGGAGGAAGTATGAAAGCTCAAACAAAAAAGGCAGTAGTCAACGGTATCGAACTCAATTACGTGGAACAGGGAGAAGGTGATCCTGTTATTTTTGTGCATGGAACTTTAGATGATTACCGCATACGGGGTTCACAGATTGAGTTTTTTTCGAAATATTATCATGTTATTGCTTATAGCCGGCGTTATCATCATCCAAATGTCTGGGTTGGTGATGGAATGGATTACTCTGCCACTCTTCATGCAAAAGATCTTGCAGAATTAATCAAAAAGATCGGGTTCAAGTCAGCTCATGTTATAGGACATTCTTATGGAGCTTATACATCTCTAGTATTCGTATGTGAGCATCCGAAATTAGTTCGTTCGTTGATCCTTTGCGAACCACCGTTACTTCCATGGCTTCTGAATATTCCGGGAGGAGATACGCTCTTAGCAGCTTATATCACCAATGCCTGGGAGCCTGCACGGCAGGCATTCCAGCGAGGAGATCTGGAACAGGGTGTGCGACGTTTGTCAGTGGGATCTTAGGAGAAGGCGTTTTTGATAAACTTCCTCAAGTAGTTCGCAGCAACGTAATGGACAATGCTCTTGAGTTGAAAGCAGAGACAATGGCATCAGACTATCTTCCCCTTTTCTCCTGTAAGGACGCACAAACTATAAAGGCTCCAACTCTTTTGGTGAAGGGTGAATTGAGTTCTAAATTTTTTCATCTGAGGTTCTGCCAAAATTGATATAAATGCTTTAAAATAAAAAAAATGGGTCAAAATCACGTATTTTGACAAAAAATTCCCTTTAAAGCCTCTAAAATAATACTTCAAAATGCCTTTAAATACGAATTAAGCTCAAAAACTGATATAATATTACATTTACTTTAAAAATTAGAATTTATTGCAACTTATTTCAATAAATCACATAAAAATATAAATATTTATCATGTTTTGAAAGTTCAAAAGAAGTTTATTTCCAAATTAATGAGTTATTTATTACTCCAATATTAATTATAGATACAAATAACGAATTAAATAGATTTTAAGTTGTTATTAGGTAAATTTTTCACAAAATAAACTACGTTGTTAAATATAAGCGGAAATAAAGGGATTATGTGAAAAATGGCAAAACCTCATCTAATAATAGATAAGCTTGAACAATGCCTCCCAAATAAAGAAAGTGCGATAATTCCTGATTCTCCGCATTTAATGCATAATGTAAACCCACAGGCGTTCAACAAGACTGTGCTTGCATTCCTGCAAAACATTGACTAAGTAAAAACAATTTTATTTTTTCAAGTATGTATATTATGCAAGTTATGAAACTTTGTTTTCGATTTAAATATCTTAGTTGTTGCTTTTTTGTAAAATGATTGGAAATCGGACAGGGGAGATAGCAGAGTTTCAATAACTTGGATCAAGGATACCTTGTAGGATACTTGTTAAAGATCACTGTGAATCTTTCCCAGTAACCGTGTAGGCAGCCCGGAGCATATACTCCCTTTAGGTAAGGTGGCCGCACGAATTTGATTTTATCTTCTTCTATCCTTTCAGGGCCTATTCCTCATATTCTTCCAAGAATATAGTACCCAATCAATTGATGTATATGCTCTTGCCTGATCGAAAGTTCTTTGACTGTTTTTATTTCGATCAAATAATCATCCATTACCAGGTCCGCATCTGCTCCACTCACTGATTGCGTTTTTGGTTTCTTATGCAATCTGAAAACAGGCCTTTTGACCCATGCCAGGACAGAACCCTGATATTGGTCACATACCGATAGGACTATTTTTTTTCTGTTGTCACTATATAGTTTAAGGAGATAATCTATATATATCTCTTATTCCACAAATATAACATGTCGGTCAAGAACCGCGACCAGCTGTAAAACAGGAAAAGCCTGTTCCTTCCGCACACACAGTCTCGTCGGCTGCAGACATCTAGTCCTCTGTAGCTGTGGAGTACTTTTTTAAACCTCCAACATAGACAAAAACAATGGGCAAAACCTCTAAAGCAGCAACCCAAGGATGTCCATGCATGGTTTGAGAACCGAAAAGACCTTCTACTTTCAAGGTCAGGAACAAAATCCCAGGGATATCCTTGGCTCTAATTTTCAATTTTGTAATTCTTCGAGCTCTTTTTCCATCACGTGGGCATTGTCGAAGCTACCCTGGTACTCTCATTAGATATGATAAGGGTATCAGGAGTCCGTAAAACAACTACGTTTTCTCTATTGCTTCCAGACAGTTCTTTGCTTCTCTCAGGAGATAATGCCTGTATTTTGCGTTCCATTTTAGTATGGCAATTCTCAGCAGGCCATAAGCCATATAAAAAGGAATCACTTTAGTTATTTTACGAAACTCTTCTTCATTTCTGCTGTAATGCCACAGGAAATGACTAATATATGGCTCTGCCCTCCGACCTGACCCTTTCCGCGCAAAGTAGTGCTTCAGTGCGGCGCAAAGTACCCCTAAGTCACATGCGAAATGTCCATGCCTGGATGCCAGCTCTAAATCGAGAAGAAACGGTCTTCCTCTATGGGATACATAGTTAACAGGAGTGGCATCGTTGTGGATCATACAGCCTTTTTCCCTATCCAGAAGAGAACTGTGCCACCATTTCCCAAGCAGATGTTTATAGTTTTCTTTTTCACGCCGGTTAATTTCGAGGTGCTTCAATACATAATTAAATTTTGAAAACTCTTTTTCTTTATCGTAATACGTCTGCGTATTATCATGAAACTTTCTGAGCATATCTGCTACGAGTTCTAACTTTTCCTCAAGTTTTCTCCTGTGATTAAAATACCAGAATAAAGATCTGCCAGATACGTATTTGCAGACAAGGACACAACTGAAATTTTTATTTATTGCAATCGGTTCCGGGACATCAATTATTTTTCCAGCTTTTTTAAGGTATTCATATTCTTTTTTCATCAAAGCGTAACTATTGTATTTTTTTATCATCCCCGTGGGTATTCCGAAAAATTTAACTATAACACTGAATCCTTCCCCTTTGAATTCGTATCTGCATATCTTGTGTGACGCATGACTGAGTTTAAAGACACGAACTTCGCAGTCTTTATCCTGTATTCTAGCCCCGAGCACTTCGACAAGCCAGTCCCTGAAAGTATCACCTGACTTAACCGTCCTGACATATTCAAAGTATGCTATAAGTCCTCCTCCCTTCGTTCTTGAAAACAACTTAAACTTTCCTAAGAACCAACTTAAACTCCCCGAAGACTATACGCGGTCAAACCGATAAATCGATAGTATTAAACTCTCAACTGTATTGAGCATCAATTTAATCAACTCAACCATAACCTGATTATATACCGCAAATACTTATAGACCCATAGGTCGTGTCGTACCGCTAGCTGGTTGATATTTCATCTTTGACTGAAACAAATGGATATATATAAAGAGCTAGGAATATTATTATTAGTCTGGAAATCAAAATCGAACAGGTTATCAAATTCTATTTTTTGGGGAGGGAGAAATGAGAAAAGGCCAGTTATTAACAGCTTTTTATTAGCTTATTTTAGGTAATATAATGCACAGGTAAGGCAAGATATTTGGAGCTAGAATTGATAATTTTTTAACATGTTTGACTGTAATATTCCGTAGATTCTAACGTAGATTATAAAAAAGAATCAATCTGGACCTTGATACCTGTGCAGCCGTAGGGATTGACTTTTAAGCCTGTAATCTTTCAAATAAACAATCATAAAGCATGTATTCGTCAAAAAACACACATGATATTCTTCGAATAGCAGGCACAAATAATGAAAGTACTTTCAATTACTTTCATACCAAAGTACTAAAAGCAAATACTATAACTGCTACTGCTCGATTGACCCTTGGATGAAAGACGTTGTCAAAATGAAATAAAGACTTTAGGAAAGTTTGACAAAAAGGAGTAAGTCTATGAGAAGTATCCAGATAGGAATGTTTTCCTGGGAAAGCTTGCATTCTATACGCATAGGAGGAATTTCGCCCCATGTATCTGAACTCTCTGAAGCCCTTGCTGCAAAAGGGCATAGGGTTCACCTATTTACACGAGGATATGAAAATAGTGATGAAATAATCAATGGTGTCAACTATCATAGAATCGCCTGCGATCAAAATGGGGATATAGTGGAACAGATGAATCGGATGTGCAATAGTATGTACTTCCGTTTCCTGGAGGTAAGAGAACGAGCAGGTGAGTTTGATATCTTACATGGGCATGACTGGCATCCCGTAAACGTTCTCTGCAGGCTAAAAGCACAGTTAGGGCTTCCCTTTGTCCTGACCTTCCACAGTACAGAATGGGGACGCAATGGAAACAGACATGAACACTGGTGGGAGGCAAAGGAAATATCGCATAGAGAATGGCTTGGCGGATATGAAGCCTCTGAGGTGATCACTACCTCGACCGTACTGAAGAATGAAATCCAGCGTATTTATCAAATTCCCGACTATAAAATCTGGGAGATTCCTAATGGCATAAATGTGGGAAAAATAAAAAGAAAAATTGACCCCGGAAAAGTGAAAAAGCACTATGGTATTCATCCATCTCTTCCAGTTGTGCTTTTTACGGGAAGGATGTCTTATCAGAAGGGCCCGGATCTGCTGGTTGAAGCTGCAGCAAAAGTCCTGAGGAAAAGGGATGCCCATTTCATGCTCATAGGAGAAGGGGATATGCGGGCTCAATGTGAACATCGAGCTCAAAAACTTGGCATTGGCAATTCCTGCAATTTTCTCGGTTATGCTCCGGACAATACTGTCATAGACTGGTTCAATGTCTGTGACCTTGTATGCGTCCCGAGCCGCAACGAACCCTTCGGAATAGTCGTGCTTGAAGCCTGGGATGTAAAAAAGCCTGTAGTGGCAAGCGATGCGGTCGCACTTGTGGAGAATTTCAAAACAGGCGTTATTTCTTACAAAAAGCCCTCTTCCATCGCCTGGGGCCTTAATTATGTTCTTGAAGGGCTTGGGAATAATAGGATGGGGAAAAAAGGTCATGATCTTCTCAAAGAGAAATATAACTGGAAAAGAATAGCTGAAAAGACTCTTGAAACGTATGAACATGTGATTGATAAAAAATAAAAGGCAGGAAAAAGTAGTTGAAAAGCAGGGGTTCCGGGCAAAGGTTCAGACAAAAAAGCACCTAACAAAGTTTTGAAATTTGAGTTTTTTTGTTTGTTAGTTTTTTATTGGTCCTTAATATCTCGACTTTAGACGTGAAAAGGAAATGTGACACCTTGAAGTTTTCACATGTTCTACTCCATAAGTTATTGCGGGCATACCGAAGTATTTCCATAGCTTGTAAACTTCAAAACAAAATACTTGAGAAATAATTAAACTACTTAGAGCCTATCCGAAAAGTGTTGTGACCTACTGTAACTTACCATTAGCAATATGCAAAACCGAAGAGGAAGCCCTGCTATTATAGACCTGCTGTAACTTTTCGATCGCATTACCGACTTTTCGGATAGGCACTTAATATCAAACACAAAAGAAATAAAAAAGAGTCTTGAAACCCAAAATTTTCAGGTTCAGATCTTCTTTACATTCATATTGATTGAAACTTCTGCGATATCGGCACTATATTCGGCTACCCTGCGCAGACTTTCCAGAATCATGCTAAGCGCGATATTACGGGAACTTCCATCACCCCGTGACTCCAGGGAAACTCCAAACTGGGAAACTTTTTTTGCATCCACAACAATTTTGTTGATAGCCTGCAGGTCATCTTCTGCCATTGAGCCTATAGAACTTGCGAAAACCTTTCGTGAGAGTTCGGCCATTTTAAAGATAGGGTCATCATCACTTATTCCCGCATCCATTTTTAAGACATTTGAAGCTATCTTGACTGCATGATCTCCTATGCGCTCGACACTTTTTATAATAAGCCTGTATCCCAGGCAATCTCGCGGACTTCTAATCCCTATTTTTTCAGCTAGTTCTACATCATCAAGTGACGCCTTGAGCTGGCGGACAGCAAGCAGATAAAAGCGATCGACGTCATCGTCTCTCTGGATCACGTCCTCTGCAATTTCCATATTGTGGTTGCGAAGAGCTGTCATGGAGTCCAGAAGCATGGACAGCGCAAGTCCGTACATGTTTTTGATTACCTTGGCAAGGGGAAGGTCAGTGTAATTAAGTAAACACAAAAAGACAAGTTCATTCCTGGATTCTTCCACAAGTTCGAGACCTATCAATTTCTGACGCACTGAATCTTTGATAAACTTTCGGTCATCAGCACTAAAACCTTTACTGGTAGTCAGTTTAAGAGAATCGTAACCCGCAAGATAATGAGAAATAATAATTCTGAGGTTGTTTTCTGCACTTTCGGTGTGGAGATAATCTATAGATGCCTTAAGGGCAGAGCGTTCATTTGGGACCACATTTGAGGAGACCATCAGGGTTTTGTTAGGCATGGATGTAAGATTCAGCGTATCTCCCGGCTTAAGCCCTATATCCCGGACCCATTTTATGGGAAGGGACACTATATAGGTAGAATTTCCGGTAAACTGTATTTTTCTTCTATCTTTGGTAATAAATAATCCTCCTGAAGAGATCCTAATGAGTTTAGCAAGATCTATATAGAGGGTAAGTATATATCAAGTTATCTACATAAAAATATCCCCAAAGTCTGTAGTTTTAGATCTTCTTCATTTTCTAAACTAATTTTTTGCAAATGAAAATCTAATCAAAATTAGAGAGCAGGAAATAAGATCCTCAAAATTAAACATCAGCAGTAATATATATCCACTATATGTTAATATATAGTATCAATGTTTACAGGTCATAAGAAACAAAAAGTGAAATTAACTTTTTCATGATAGTGAAAGTTTCAGAAAAACACACATGGTATTCTTCAAATAGCAGGCACAAATAATGAAAGCAATTGAAAGTACTTTCATACCAAATAATCTGGATAAAGAACATAATTACTGGAATATTTATTGAAACGGGGGTCATTTGAGGTGGAATATCGCCATGTTAATACTTTAAGCCCTGGGGATCCTTTCAGGGACTGGCTTGTTAAGAAAGTTACAGGATGTCGACTTCAGAATAAGGAATGTCTGGTTAACGTCTTCAAACATAATTCTTCCCACACTGTCTGCAAGTATCAGTTCGAGGGTGAAAACTTCAGCGTAATGGCAAAATTTTTTTCCGAACCTACCGGCCGATTGAAAGACTATAACCCCTACAAAGGTATGATGAATGAATACAGGAACCTGAAGCATGCGGCTTCCATAATAAATGTTGCAAAGCCCCTTGCGGTACATAAAAAATACAACTGTGTTCTTGTAACCGAATATATACCTGGAAAATCTTTGGGCTGGTACATAAAACGTGAAGAAAAACTCTATGAACGGCTTGCTGCCGTGGCGCATATGCTTCGACAGCTTCATGAAAATACGAAATCCTCTTACAATAAGGAAAAAGAATTCAAAAATTACCACGAGGTACTGGATCATCTAAAACTGGATCATGATACCAGGAAGACTTTCAATAAATTGCTTGGAAAATGGTGGTATAGCTCTTTGCTCGATAGGGAGTACGGTTGTATGGTTCACAGGGACGTTACTCCTTCCAATTATATTTTTTATAAAGGTAAGCCCTACGCAATTGATTTTGAAAGCTCCTGGTTCCAGGCGCATCCTGTAAGAGATATCGGGATCCTTACTGCAGAACTTAAAAAAGAATTCGAATTGCATAAAGGCGGAAGCTGGAGAGCCGAACCATATATAGGAAATTTTCTCTGGGAGTATAGCAGGGACGAGAAGGACTTCACCAGCATTACCGGCGTTTTGCCTTTTTTCATGAGTATAGGGTTACTTCGTTCGGCACGGATTCATAGGGGCGATAACAGAAACTACTTGATAAAAGAAGCATGCGAGTGCTTAAAGGCGATTAACAGAAGTTAAATGATTCCAATATGCCGTTCTCATGGAGAAAAATAATATGTTGCAATATGATTTGCGGAGAAACAATTCAACAACGTAAACCCTCTACCTTTATGTTTGCTCTTTAGTTCTGGTAGTACTATTTAGAATATGTTCAATAGATATATATAAGCCCATGTCTATTAATTAAGTGAAGGTCATACTCGTGACCTCTCCGAACAAATCCTGTGTAAAGTGGCTTAATGAGTATAAGTCTGAAGTGCGAAAGCATAAACCTCTGGACCTACAGTCTCTCCAGGCTGCAGTCACTACTCCTGCAGCCTAAAACCCATTTTTGATGCTTTCTGTAAATGGCAAGCGCTATGTCTGTTTCATAATATGTTGAAAAGACGGTCTATGTTGTTTGCTTTTATCTGACCGCTTTCCTCTGTGATGGAAGATCCTGAATTAGTCTTTGCGATTTGTTGCAGGTTGCATAAACAAAAAACTATTTTCAAACTTTCCATAAAAATGTTAGGAAGAAAATCTTTCGGACAAGAAATGAAAAGATACCTTTTACTTCTAACTGATTTATTGTAGAAATTTACTTCCTGTCATAATTTTTCAGGGGAATCATGCAGATAAATTCGCTGCCTATTCCGGGTTGGCTGAAGACACAGATCTCTCCTCCCATGAGTTGTACCATCTGGTCCACCAGGGCAAGCCCGAGTCCCGTCCCTTCGTATTGTCTGGTAGAAAAAGAATCAACCTGTACAAAAGGATGAAAAATTTTCATAAGATCTTCTTCAGTGATTCCAATTCCTGTATCTTTTACGGAGAGCTGGAGCATGTCTCCGTTTTTTCTGGCACTTACTTTTACAAAGCCGCCTTCTTCTGTGAACTTGATTGCATTGCTTACCAGGTTATAGAGAACCTGTACAAACTTCCCCTCATCTGAATAGATGGTTGTAATCCCGTCTCCGATTTCAAACTCAATCCTTATTTTTTTCTTTGAAAAAACCGGGAAAAGAATGTCTTTGATTTCGTCAAATTTTTCCTTAACAGAGAACTCCGTGCATTTGAATTCCATTTTTCCGGCTTCGATTTTCGATAGGTCGAGGATTTCGTTTATCAGCTTGAGAAGATGTTTTCCGCTGGTGGAAATGTTGCCTACGAACCTCTTTTGCTTTTTATTGAGGGGACCAAAACCCTCCTCATTCAATATGTCGGCAAAACCTATTACTGCATTGAGAGGAGTCCGGAGTTCATGACTCATGTTTGACAGGAACTCACTCTTGCTTCTATTTGAATTTTCGGCCAGGATTTTTGCCTGAAGCATTTTTTCTTCGGATTTTTTGACCTCCGTAATGTCAAGGATTGACTCTATGGTTCCGATAAGCTTTCCATCTCTGTCCCTGACCGAACCAATAGTTACAGACCAGATCTCTCCAGTCCAGCTGTCTTTATCGCTTACATTGATTTCAAAAGATTGGGTTTTTCCGTTATTCAGAGCTTTTCTAACGAATGGGGCCAGAATAGGATTTTTATCGCCCCAGAGCTCGTGGTGTGTCCGGCCTGTGATCGCTTCAGTTTTCTCTCCGAAATATTCGCTTACCTTGTTATTTGTCCAGGCAATCTTGAGCTCGGAATCAAGGTAAATTAGAACTTCTATAAGGGAATTCAGAAGAGCATGCTTTTCACTTTCCCTGTGCATGACTTCCTTTTGGGAAAGCTCCAGGTCCTGAAGCATGCTGTTTATCCCTCCAGAGAGCCGGATAAACTCGTCTCCTCCCTTGATTTCCAGCCTCTTTGAGAGGTTATTCTCTTCTCCGATGTCAGTAACGAATCTTTCGATTTCTGTTAGGTTAGAAATGATGAGACGTTTAAGCAGGTAATTTGTTGCGATTGCCACGATAATGCATGCCAGGCTGAAGATTATTATGAAGAAAACCAGGTTGTGTTTCCCCTGGGCATAAAGGGTTCTTGGAGAATTTACTTTTATGAGAATTCCTGGCTCTTCTTCGAGGTCATTTAGACGGATATAACCAGCAATCCATTTTTCGTCTATTACTTCTATGTGCTGTCCGTCTATCTCAGTGTCCGGGTTCCTAGATGGTAAATCTTCAAAGTAAGAAGCAGGTTCAGATCCCAAAATCTCCACATCCTCAAGTGTTATTTGGATTCCCTGAATTCCGGCAATTTCATTCAAAAAGGATTCTGTGACATACCTGCCCATGATAAGGGTTCCCCCAACGGGTCCGGAATCCGTACTCGTAAGTATAGGCCTGGAACTGATAATAAGGGGACCGTTTCCAGTCCGAATTAGCCCGCTTTTCTGATCCCCGGGGTGCAGGGCAAGCAGGCTTCCGTTCTCGTGGACTACTCTCCGGAGTTCAGAGGGTATTTGAAGTGTTTCTCCTGTTTCGGGATCTATAACTTTCTCATAAACAATTTCCCCTGAATTGTTCACATAGAGCACGAGGTTGATTCCTGCTTCAGAAAATATCTCATCCGTAAGGTAAGAATTTATATATGTTTGACTTCCGTTTTCCATAAACTCGAAGGTTTTATCCCATGAAGCCCAATCATGGTTAAGGGAGGATATCCTTGAAACTTCACTCTGAAAGTTGCTTTCTACAAGCTCAAGCTTTTCACTGATATCCTGTTCCTCCAGATCCAGGTAACCTGATAGCAGGATGGTTCTGGAAGCGCCTCCGGAAATAGCAATCAAGGATGCAAATATAAGGCAAATTATGATTAAGGTTTTATCACTAACATTCATAATTACAGCTCAAAAATCCCAGTGTAAAGCTTAATACTCAATGCTAATTTTTTCGGGTGGAGAGGCTGTCTTTTCTCAGAGCAGATTCTTCTCTCGGGACAAAATCTCAGTTTGTAAAGATATTTTTTCATAAAATGTCGCGTAAAGCTCACCTTTCAGTTAATTTCCCTGATTGAAAAGTACCCACATTCCTTGAAAATGTAGACCGAATCTTGAGACCTGGCAAAATCGATAAACGCCTGTTCGAGAGAGTCGGGTTTTCCTTTGGTAAGGTAGTTCAGAGACCTTGTGAGAGTAGAGTTTTCGGATGGAAACGGCTTTGCAGTGCCCGCAAGAGCGGCTTTTATGCTTTTATCCGTTATCTCTGTATTTTTGTAAGACTCTATCCCGGCAATGGAGACCTTCTTACTCCTTTCCGCAAAACCAAAATCAACAAAAGCGATGGAATTGGAAGTATTTTCAACGGCTGCAAGCACTCCATCATTTCCCAGTCTGCCCTCAGCTCCGTATCCGTCAAGGTTTTTTCCAAGTCCGAGGTAGCTTGCAAAAGTTTCTTCAGTACCGCTTTCATCTGATCTCTGGAATACCTGAAAACTGGTGCCAGTCTTGTTTACGTGGATTTCCCCATTTTTTTCGTCGAGAACAAGATCAACTTGACCATCGGAATCGCTAAAAGCCTTAATAAGCTCATTTTTGTCCGTGAAATCGCCCTCTATCCCGTTCAGGATCACCACGACAGCACTCTCCCCTATTTTGTGGGTCTGGAGGTCAGGATATTTCAGGAGTTCTTCATCGGTTACAGCTCTTGAAGCCGAACCTATGTTTACAATTCCTGTACCAGCAGATGAAATCCCTGCCCCTGACCCTCCTCCGGTTACGCTTACAATGCAGTTTTCATGGGTTTCCATAAAAGCTTCTGCCAGGAGGTCCGACACAGGCTTTACTGTAGTACTGCCTGAAAGAGTAAGTTCGGAATAAGGAAGAAGTTCAGCTTCCGTAGATTCCGTAAGATCTGTTTCTTCAACTGGATAAAAAAAAGAAAAAGGATCTTCAACCATCCCGATGGCTGCAAATGCTGCGACAACTACGATCAGAAGAGCTATCACCGCTACAGGAAAAGAGTCTGCTTTTAAACAGGCAGAAATCTTTTTAGGTGAGTTATCGGGGTTCATGTTTTTGACTCCATTTTTTATGGGGTTTCAAAGAAAAATATATTTTTTTCTTGAAAAGTATTTTTTCCTATACTTTTAAGAGAACCTATTTAATATTTCCAGCGATATGATTATCTTTTCGTGTCAGACAGAGATTTTTCATATTTATTGTAATGTGACTTTTGTTTACATCAAAGAGATTTTTATACATAGCATGATTAGTATATATAGTGTTTAAGAAATTTCTTCTTATATAATCTTTAGGTGATCCATTAATATTCGGTTTATATTAGTGCAGATCTGTATGGTACCTCGATGAATGACACAGATGTATAGTAATGCCTATTCTATCAGATTCACCTGAAAAATTACTTTTTAGCTCTAAATTGTACTATATAGAATACCTGCGAAAGATATATATGTCCCATATATACTAATGAGTGTCGGTCAGATCCGTGACTGCTCTGCTTGGGATATCAGTTGGGCGGAGAGTAGTCATGTATTTGAATGTGAGAGTCCCCACAGCTCTTCAATCATACCAGCGCTTCTGGGCTACAGGTACAACTCCCGCACAGTCTGGATTTTATATTCTATACTTTCCGCAGGCAAACATCATGTCTGTTTTTCAGGACTATACATTATATGTCCCGATCTGTTTACTGAAGCAGCCGATGCTTTTTTGTTTTTGTCTGGTTTCCAACATTTTTGGCTACAAGATCCAGAATCAGTCCTTGTGATTAGTTGCAGCTACACAAACAAACGATAAATTTAAAAAAAGGTTTGTGGAAGTCATATTTTTTTGTCAGACTATAATAGTGCTTCAGGCTCTTTCCTTTGAGTTCCATCCATTCTCTTTTCCAACCGGAAAACAATCATGGAAAATTCTGGTTAGCAAGAACAGGGAGTTTTGGGATTAACTCTTTAACAGAAGTGCGGATATAATAAGAAATGACATATTTTTTATTATAATCTGTGCTGTAATATTGTGGGAGAAACATGGAAATCGAATCAAAGTTTCTGGTACTGGATGAAGCAGACATTCAAAATCTTGAAACGCTATCGCAACTGGGAGACTATTCTCTTTCCGAAGGTACGGTACAGGTTATCGAAGATATCTTCCTGGACACGACAAAAATGGTTTTAATGTCCGAGGGTTATTTTCTGCGGCTACGGAAAGAGACCGGAAAAAAAGGTCAGTGGTTGACCATCAAGAGCCTTGGAGGATTCGAAGCCGGGGTGCACAAGAGAGAGGAATATGTCAGTTTCCTACCGGAAGAGGGCTCTGTCCTTGAATGCCCGGATATCAAGATCAGGAACAGAATTTTTGAACTTAGTTCCGGTTTTGACCTGATCCCTGTAATGAAACTTAAACAAAAAAGGCTTGTACGCCAGGTAAAACTGGGAGAAACGCAGGTAGCTGAATTATCTCTTGACCGTGTGAGCCTCAAAAGTGAAACAAAGGAAAAGTTGTACAGTGAACTTGAAATCGAATTGAAAGCTGAAGGAACCCTTCAAGATTTACAAGCTATTACGGAATACCTGCTGGAAAATTACAACCTTGGAGAAAATCCTTTTTCCAAATTCGAAAGAGCTATTTTCTTCAAAAATAATTTTCCTGAAAAAACCCTTTTGAACTTCAGGGAAAGAGCTTTTTGCATGCAGCTTGAAGACCAGGAAAATGTTTATGGAAAGCAGGCTAGAATTCTTCTCTCACTTGATAAGGGTTTGAATACATCGGAATTGAGTCTTTTCCTTAAAGTCCCGGAATCAGAGATCGAAACCCTGCGCTCCGGATTTGAAAAAGAAAGACTTGCCGTTTTCCCTTTTAGCTCTGAAATTAATGCGTCCGGAGAGTTTCACTTTCAGGCTGGGCACTGTGCTCCTGACAAAAACGGGGAAAATATCAGCTTTGAAAAGGGGTGGACTCTTGAAACTCTTTTTGAGCTCTATGGAGTAAATAAAACCAGGGCAGAAAAGATCAGGGATAACACACTCATACTTTTTGATGGACTTTTCCCTTATCACAGGTTAGGGAAGGAAGAACGAGAAATGCTGAGTTTTGCAGCTCTACTTCAGGACATCGGAACTTCTGTTTCTCCAGAAGAAAAATTCAAGATGGGAAAGGAAATTCTCCTGACCCACCCTCTGAAAGGTTTAAAGCTCCACGAACTCAGGATGCTTGCTCTAATTATGGAACTTCAGTCCCCCGGAATCAGCGTGAAGAATCTGTCTTCAGCCTTTGAAGAATCGCATATTGCGCTGCCTCCAGAAATCAAGAACAAAGCCTTAATTCTCGCATCGTTTATCCGGATTGCGGATCTCCTTAAAAAAGGAGATTTGAAGTTCCTGCCAGGCAGGATCAGGCAGATAGAAGGGGCAGTTGAAGTAGAAATTTTCGGGCAAGATGCGGATAAAGCTGTAAAAAGAGCAGAAAAAAGAAGCGAACTCTGGGAATACCTTTTTGGTACAAAACTCCTCTTCACACCAGGCAAAGAGACGAATGAAGCTGAAATTATTAACAAAAAGGTAGAAGAATCCGGAGAGGCCAAAGGGAAGGAGGAAAGTAAAAAAGAGAACAAGGGCCTGAAATTCGTAGTCAGACCCGAAAACTCCATGGCTATGGTAGCTCAGAAAGTTTTTTCCCAGCAGTTTGCAAGAATGCTTGCCCATGAGAAAGGAACACGAAAGGGAGAGGATATAGAAGAACTCCACGATATGAGAGTTTCAATCCGCAGAATGAGGGCTGCTGCAAAGGTCTTTGAAGCGTACCTGGATTCCAAAAAGCTTGGACCTCACCTGAAAGGACTTAAAAGTACCCTTGGAGCACTCGGGGATGTAAGGGATCTGGACGTTTTTAGAGAAAAAGCTGAAGGGTATCTGAAAAAACTGCCTCCTGAGAAGGAACATGACCTTGATCCCTTATTTGCCGTACTTGCCGAAGAGAGAGAAAAATCCCGGAAAAACATGCTTATCTACCTGGAAAGCGAGAAGTACTCCAGTTTCAAAAAAGAGTTCTCAGAAGATCTTGCCGATTACGAATTTTGGGCTCTGCCAGCTACAACCAAAAAACATGATGCTTTGCCGCATAGAATAAGGGATGTGCTTCCTTCTATTCTTTATGCCCGTTTTGCAGACATCAGTGCCTATTCCGAATGGGTCGAAGGACCACATGTCTATGTGGAGAGGTTACACAGGCTCAGGATTGCAGCCAAAGGGCTCCGCTACACACTTGAGTTCTTTGGAGAGGTGCTGGGGAAAGAAGTAGAACCAATGATAGAGGAATTCAAAGCCCTGCAGAACCACCTTGGAGACCTGCACGACGCCGTGCTTGCAATCGACCTGCTTGATAATTATCTGCAGACCGGAGAATGGGGCCTTTCAGAAGGGAGAAAAAATTTTGGAGAAAAGGGAATACCCAAAGGCTTGAAAGGGGTAGAAGCTTACAGAGTGTACAGAGAAGAAGAACTCCAGACTCTACTCGACACCTTCCCGGAAGCCTGGGCAAAAGTCCAGAGCGAGGAGTTTAGACAGAGAATTGGAAACGCAATCAATAACATGTATAAAGCGGCCACATCTTCATGAAGGAAAGTATGAATTATTTAACTTAAATTGATTGAAAGATTTTTCATAGCATTTTCAGTCTCAGGTAATTTCCTCAAATTCAGAATGTATAAAGAACCGGCAGGGTCTCTACTCCTTGATCTACAATAACTTTGGACTGGAAATTGTACCCGAATATTTTTTTGAAATATTTTTTCTGCTTCTCGACTTCCCAGAGCTCGAGCTGGCACTCCCATTGTGCATGGATTTCAAGCACAAGACTTCTGGTTGAGGCAATGTAGAAGCGGACATGGGAAATAATTCCGTTATGAGAGCGGTCAAGACTTTCAGCAATGCGGAGCAGAGCACTCAGAACTCTGATGCTTTTCACTGTATCGTTGTTAAGCCCGGTAAGATTGGAATGTTTCTTTTTAGGCATGTTTTTTCTGTGAAAATAGGCAAGATTTGCAATAATTTCGATTTCTTCAGGCTGGAATCCAGGGAGGCTGCTTTCCCGGATCAGATGGTAGGCGTGAGACTGGTGAGTATCATAGGAAAGAAACATCCCTATATCATGCAGTGTAGCCCCGTATTCCAGAAGCTCTCGCTCTTCTTCCCGAAACTCATAGATACCCAGGGCCTGGATACTGTCAAGGAGTTCAAGGGCAAGCCTGGTAACTATATGGGCGTGTTCCTCATCGAAATTACAGGCTAAACCCAGCTGCATAATGCTGCGCTTTCGGACTGACATCTGGTTTATCAGATGGGAAAATTCGCTTTTAGAGAGGTAGTCTACAAGAAGTCCTTCCCTTAGCCCGGATTTGCTTATCTTTATCTCGGAAATTTCAAGCTTCTCCATAAAAGTCTCTATAATGGCAGCCCCGGCAATAATGATGTCTGCTCTCTGAGCATTGATTCCCGGGAATTTTCGTCTTTCTTCCAGGGACAGTGCGCACATATCCCTTACTATCTTTTTCAGGTCTTCATAACCGAGTTTGTCATAGTTTCCGCTGGATGTCCGGTGAAGATAGACAAAGGCTATCTTGGCGAGATTCTCAAGTGTCCCAGAACTCCCAATCGTGCAACCTATCCTGTACCGTGAAAGCTCTTTTACTACTTCTGCAGCCTTGTACCGAATATATGCCTTAATCTTTTCGTAGCGTTCTAACGAAACCGGCCCGGTCTCATCAGGGAGAAACATGTTTGTCAATCGTATTGTTCCGAGGTCGAAGGAGTGGAGAAAAAAGTACTGCTTCTGATCCCCTATCGATACTTCGGTACTCCCTCCTCCGATATCAATAAAGAGGGCTTTGGAATGACCCAGCCTGAACTCGTTTGAGACTCCCAGATAGATCAAACGGGCTTCTTCGTTTCCTGAAATCGTGCAGACTTCCAGATGTGCTTCTTTTTTCAACATTTCAAGAAACTGAACCTTATTACTCGCATCTCGTGTAGCCGAGGTAGCAACTGCTATGACTTCTTCTGCCTTATAGGCCCGGGCAAGTTCCATGAACTTTTTACAGACGATAACTGCGCGCTCCATAGCCTTAAGCTGCAAAATCTTATCTATGAATCCCTTGTCGCCAAGCCGGACAGCTTCCTTCTGCTTGGTCAGGGGCAGGTAAGACCCATTGGGGTTAATCCGAACCAGGAGGAGACGGATCGAATTAGTCCCTATATCAAGAAATGCAACAACTCTGCTCTCAGAAGTTTTATTGAGTTCCATTGACTACCATCTAAATATCCTGTTCATTATGTTTCTAAGAATACGGATAGTCCCAAATCAGCTTAGCAATCGGACTTCAGCATAGAACATACCTGATTTGCAAAAAATGGAAAGTCTACCATAAATTGTAATTTAAGCAGTTTAATTAAAGAGCTGACCCCAAAACGCTAAATTTCCTTCCATAATCTCGAATTTGGAATAATCAACCACTCTTCTGGTAATAAACCGGTTATGGGCCTCTTATTGATGTGGAAATAAAATTGGTTTTGGGATGAGATCAAACAATAATTACAAATTAAAGGAGAAAATATATAAAAATTCTCCATATACTATACATGGGGCTATATATGAGATGAGCATCTAAGATATACCAGTCTAATATATATAATATATAGAAATACATGCCCTATATATAACTATGCAAATTCTGCAAAAGTAAAGGAGATGAATTTTACTTAGATTCATCAACAACTCCCTACAAGACCAGAAATTAAAGGATAATAAAGAGGTTAAAGATAGAAGTAGATAAAACAGAATAAAATAAATTAGAAGTAATTGAAAAGTAAAACTATATCTAATCTTGATCGTACTCCCTAACTGATCTCAAAATACTGAATTTCCTTCCCTTATCTCGATTTTGAAATAATCAATAGAGCTATAGATCAGAAAAGTATTTATGAAATTCCTGTGGATATGGGACAAAAATGGGATAGGCTCCGTATGACATGGTAGGGATTTTGACCCTGGCAAAGCGCTCCCCGTATTTCGGATTATCAATAAGTACTGCCAGGTTAAGACTAAGGTTCGAAATGTGGGGAAAAGGATGTCCCGAATCAAAACCCAGAGGAGTAAGTAAAGGGAAAATATTCCTTTCAAAGTAGTCTCTGAGCCTTTTTCTCTCCTCTCCGGAAAGTTCGAAGTAGTTCAGGACTTTAATTCCCTTTTTCCTTAGGGCAGGCTCAGGAATTTTATTCCAGCATTTGTCGTTGAGAGGAAGCTGTCTGAGAAGCTCTTCGCGTATGACATGAAGTTGCCGTTGAGCCAGCTCATCAATCCGTTTGCCCTTAACTCCTTCCACGATTCTTTTTTAAACCCCGGAAACTCTAACCATGAAAAATTCATCAAGATTACTTCCAATAATGGAAAAGAACTTGACTCGCTCAAGAAGAGGATTGCACTCATCGAAGGCTTCTTCGAGCACTCTGTAATTGAAATGGAACCAGCTGTATTCGTGATCCGTATACGAACAGGGATCGCTCAGGTCAGGTATTCTAGATTTTTCTGTCGGAACTCCACGATATTATTCATAACTAGCCTATCAAAATCTGTAGCTATACGTGTATGGATTTTCGAAGTAAGTATCCTCAATTTTTTATAGTTAGATCTAAATTTAGGAGTTAATATTATTTACCCTTCAAAAACAAAAAGATATACGCTAAAAGAGTCACAGAATTTATGTTATCGATTAATTATATAGATCTCATTTCACTTTGTTACTGTAGCCAACTTAAGGTGATGAAGACTTTACAAAACAGTATATCTGTTTCCTCATTGTAAAATTTACTTTTCAGTGATTGCCAAAGCATATGTTTTTTTAGATAAATCTCATAAAAGAATCTGGCGTACTCCAAATTTTTTAGAGACATGTAAAAAATCAATGACTTTACCCTTTTTATTACCAATTTACTTCAATATTTTTTAGTAAAGAGGACACATCAATGGCTCTCTAATTGGGAAGCTATATTACTCACAAGAGTCTTTTTCTTTTACATGCATACTGAGGAATGGCAGAAAATAAAAACAAAAGTACCTTTGGATCTATGGAGAAAAGTAGAGATTCTGGGCTTTGACAGTTCTGACAAAGCAGTTATTAATGCTCTAGAAAAACTTGTATCTGATCCAGAACTGAATATCTATGGAAAAGAACAAAAAATTAGGATACAAGAATTGAAAAATGGACTTGAAAATGAACAAAGGCATAATAAAGAATTGCAGAATAAGGCACAAGAATTAGAAACGCTACTTGTGGATGAACAAAGGCATAATAAGGAATCACAGAGTAAGATATTGGAATTAGAAACGCTACTTGTGGATGAACAAAGGCATAATAAGGAATCACAGAGTAAGATATTGGAATTAGAAACGCTACTTGTGGATGAACAAAGGCATAATAAGGAATCACAGAGTAAGATATTGGAATTAGAAACGCTACTTGTGGACGAACAAAGGAATAATAAGGAATTACAAAGAGAACTTGAAATAAGGATGGAAGAGTCACAGAATCAAACTAAAGACTTACAAAAAGAGCTTGAAAAAGCGGAGAGAAGGGAATTATACTTTGAAGAAATGCATAATAATTACATGATGCAAATGCAAACTTTGATTAATCAAAAGCAGATTACTACACCTGGAGCAAAGAAACCATGGTGGAGATTCTGGTAATATCGAATTTTGATGATGTTATAGCTTCTTAATCAACAAATTACATTTTCTATTTATGGGTGGGATTTTTCCATCCGTTTCCCTGCAAATTATGGTGATTTCTCCACACTCACAATTTCATTTGGTATGAAAGTAATTGAAAGTACTTTCATTATTTGTGCCTGCTATTCAAAGAATATCATGTGTGTTTTTTATAATATTTCTCAAATGTCCTCTTGATTCAATAAATCTAACAGACAATTCCCTTTTTATTTTTTTCTACAAATTCTGCAGGATTAGATTATTGAATAAGGTGATAGTAACACAAGTATTATTTCAGTTGTACATATAAAAGATATCAGTATATAGAAAAGTAAAAAATAGTGTACTGAATATATTAATCTTGAAGTAATTTTAGAACAATTACAAAGCAATCAAAAACAATCATTCAAGAAGGATGCAGTGACAGATAGCTTCGATATGTCAGGATCACGAATACCCTTCTTAAGGTCGGAGATGAAGTGAACCTTTGCCTCTTTGTTTATTCTAATGGTATTTCAAAAAGAGCCGGATACTCCTCTTTCAATGGTATCAGAAGTTCTTCGTCCAGTTTTGCGTTATGAAGTGTTTTCGTTTTAGAAAGCTGGTCAATTGATAAATTATGGGCAGCTATAAGTTTAGTCTCCTCAAGGTTAGCTTCTTTAAGATTAGCGTCTTTAAGGTTAGTCTTTTTAAGGTTAGTCTTTTTAAGGTTAGCCTCTTTAAGGTCAGCTTTTATAAGATTAGCTTTTATAAGATTCGCCTTTGTCAAGTCAACTCCTTGAAGGTTGGCTCCTTTTAGATTTGCATTAATAAATATAGCTTCTTCAAGATTAGCTCCTTCAAGATTAGCTTTTTTAAGTTTAGCCTCTTCAAGATTAGCTTTTTTCAGGTTAGTTGCTTTAAGGTTTGCTTCTTTAAACTTGGCTCCATAAAGATTAGCTTCACAAAGGTTAGCTCCTTCAAGTTTAGTCTCTTTTAGGGTGGCTTTTATAATGTTAGCTCCTTTGAGATTAGCCTTTTCAAGGTCTGCTTCGCAAAGGTTAGCTTCTTGAAGGTCAGCTCCTTCGAGGTCAGCCCCTTTGAGGTTAGCCTTTTCAAGGTCTGCTTCGCAAAGGTTAGCTCCCTGAAGGTCAACTTTCTGGAGGTTAGTCTCTTGAAGGTCAGCTCTTAGAAGGATAGCCTCTTTAAAATTAGCTCCCATAAGATTAGCTCCTTGGAGGTTAGCTCCTATAAGGTCAGCTCCACAAAGGTTAGCGCCACAAAGATTAGCTTCTTGAAGATCGGCTCCAAAGAGATTAGCTCCCTGAAGATCAGCCTCCTGAAGGTTAGCTCCATAAAGGTTAGCCATTTGAAGGACAGCTCCCATCAGCGTAGCTTTTTCAAGGTTTGCCTCTTGAAGATTAAATCCAAATAGATTAGCTCCTTGAAGGTTAACCTCTTGAAGGTTAGCTCCCTGAGAATTAGCCTCAAAAAGATCAGCTTCCTGAACACGTTTTTTCTCAGAAATAGTCATTTCAACTCACCCAACTGTTGCTTGTATTTCAGTTGCATTGACACTATTAACTGATATATCAGGCGTTACAGCAGAGCCCTGAATATCATTTTTCCTTACTTATAATAGTGTTACAATGAATTAAAGTCATATCTTATTTTAACTATAGGGTTTACATAAATAATTCAAACAAGTTGATCCATAAATTCAAATTATGCATTAGAGTTTCTTATTCCAAAGGAAGGCAGTTGCAATATTTCACGTGACATGCTGAAGTGACATGCTGAAATTTGATTTTGTCCGCCGGGTTCATTTAATTCCTGGGCGATAACATATTTTTGAAGCTTCTTTTCCTTGATGGGGAAAAATCCAGAAACAGATAACGAAAGCTGCATTCAGGTCAGAAAAAGAAAAGTCATTTTCATTGGTCATCGGTTAAGGAATTTTCTTGCCTGAAGGATATCGATTTTGCACCAAAAGTCGCCTTAAATTTTGTCCTTTTTACATGAAATCGATATCCAGTTCCAATCACCAATGGGATACAGTTTTTGAGAACTGTTACGAAAATGGAGGCAATTTATCATGATTCCTCACTTAACCGAAGACGCATGAAGTCATTTTTGATTAAATGCTGTTTTACATACTTCTTATGAGGTAGCTTTCTACCAAATTTATCCCACAAATAACTCTTTAGTTACATGTAGTGATATATAGAATACCTTCAAAAGACATATATAACTCCATGGTTGTAAGTAAATATAGGTCAGATCCGTGACCTCTAAGCAAATTTTAGAACAAACTGGCTTGGTAAAATTAGAGATCTAAAGCGCGAAAACATGAATCTTCGAATATACCATCTTTCCAGGCTGCAGGTATCACTTCCCTGCAGCTTAGAAGATCTATTTTTATGTCTTACAGTAGAATTTTGATTTTAATATACTCCGCAGGTAAACTTTTAAAAACAGCTTGCAGGAATTATCATGTACAATAATAGTAAGATGATATCAAATGCAGGATCGCAAGAAAAGAAAAAGGTTATCTTTCTGTGCACTCACAACTCAGCCAGGCCCCAGATGGCGGAGGGTCTTTTAAGGGCTATTTATGGAGATCTGCCCTTGTGAACATTTTCATGGCGGTTTATACTATCATATCCGCGAGTTCCTACTAACATGGAATGAACCGATTAGTGGAAAAACTGAGAGTTTCACGGGAAGAAAGTGCTCAGATACATATGTATCGATGTATGGAATCGGTAGAAAAATAATCGAAGCATTGTGAAATGAACCGGAAAATGAAATAGATTGGTCGTGGAAGGGTATGTTTTAGTGAATCCAGCCCAATCCGATTCATGCAGTATGTAATAACATAATGTAAACCTAATACAATTAGCAGAACAAAAACATGGTAAATGGATTTGAAATTACAGTTATTCCTTCATGTATACAAAAATTGATAAGGTCTATTCAGGACTAAAATTATTCAATTTTTGTTAGTTTATATTTTATAGGCTTCTCAACAATTTCCAACTTTGCCACTTTAACTTCATTCTTGTCAATCCATTCATGAAGATAATTCATTCCTTTCTTTTTATCATTATCATAAGCTGTTCGTAAATGCCTACATTTAGAAAAAAAGGAATTGGGCAAATGAGAATAATAGGTATTTCCATCAATTTCAATTTCTATATCTCTACTATTTTCATCGAAAAAACGATTTACATCTTTTCCGATTTCGACCTGATACCTTTTATTTGGACCGTGCCAGCTTGTCCCACATTCACGAAACATTCTAATCCCCCTATTTTTAATCATCTCATTCAATTAATTACCATTGGTCATCGGTTAAGGAATTTTCTTGCCTGAAGGATATCGATTTTGCACCAAAAGTCCTTAAATTTTGTCCTTTTTACATGAAATCGATACCCAGTTCCAACTCCCGATGGGATACAGTTTTTGAGAACTGTTACGAAAATGGAGGCAATTTATCATGATTCCTCACTTAACCGAAGACGCATGAATTAATTACTAATTGTTATGACTGACCATTAAGAAATAAACCAAAAAATAGTAACAATTCTTCAGGCAAAACTCAACTATTTTATTTATTCGTTCAAGTTAAATGATTTGATCATCTTAAATCTAGGACAACATGGAAAATTTTCTCCTATACAATATTTAGATTTATCTTCATCAGTTGGTTCAAAATTGCAGGGTTTAGCTTCACATCTATATGTTTCAGTGTTTCCTGTGCCAGTTTTATTTAAAAAGTTACATTGCATAATGTCACCTAATAAGATTGTAAGATATCTATATAATTTGCTAATAAATAAGTCTTTTTGCAATTAATTATTTTCCTTCAAAGTAAGTTATTTATTTTTCAAACTTTTCTTTTATACTGCAGACTACTCTCTTTCAGTACAACTTTCCTGAAGATCTGGAGAAAGACTTGAAAGAACAGATTAAGTCTTAAGTTCTTCCTTGTTAGGTTCCAGGTAATTGTAAAAAATGATAAGGTGGTTAAGCCTCTGGCTCCGTTTACTAAAGATTATCAGAAGATAGTTTATGAGTCATTTATTGATTATGAAACAGGAGAAGTTAAGGAAGGATCAGTGTACAGGGACTGAATGAAGACGTATTTTAAGATCACGGGATTCGCCAGATCGCAAAAGAGAAGAGAAGTACAAGGAAAAGGCTCAAAACAGGTTGTTTTCGATTAAATAGTGTTCTGCACCTTGATTATGAAGGGGCTCCTATACAGGTCTACCTTAAAGAGTACTCTTTAGTATGGACTGTTACTATTTAGAATATTTGCGAAAACTATATATGATTCCGTATATAGTAAGTATTGGTTAGACCTTTGACTGCTTTACTATGAAAATGAATTAAGCGACTTAGTGCAGTTATATGTCTGAATGTGAAAACAAGCCTCAGTTCTCAACCACACAAGCTCTTCTAGGTTGCAGGTATGAATTCCTGTAGCCTGGATTCTTTTTTAATGCTTTTCCTTCACTTACGGCGAACTGGACAGCCCGAGAAAAAATGTTGTCGAGCTATTGAATAAGGTGAAGCATTAAAATAAGAAGTTGTAAATTGATTGAATCCAGAAAAAAGGATAGTAAATAAATTCAATCAATACTCTTTTTTATTAGTTACGCAATGCCTCGATATGAACATGTTAATTGCTTTTCTCACAGCTCCCCTCAAACTGCCGTGGTTTCCAGCAGTAGCCAGGAGACAGATATTCTCAGTCAACTCTTCGAATTCTGATTTTTCGAACATACTCCACTTATCAAGAAGTTTTTTTAGTTCGGATGATGCCGGGGTGCCACCATACAAACAGTGATGAACGTCGTCGTGTAGATCAAGAAGCAGTTTAATCGATTCGTTTGCGCTCAATTCATCACCGAGAGATTCCAGTCGATCCATGTTATCATCACTTACAAGTATCGGTTTCATTCACTGGCCTCCATTTTTACCCAACAAGGCGTCACTTTCTCTGGGTACTCTGTTTCGATGTGCTCTTCTGGTTTCTGGTATCGTGTCGAATTTTATCCGCAGTAGGAAAAAAGAATGTTCTCATGATATTTCGACGGCATACTTCCATATTTGCAAGCCATCGGTTAGTTTTCCTCCCAAAACTTCATGAAGTCCTGTTCCATTTCGTGACACGGATTATCAGTTTCATTCTGCATTCGCCAACCTCGTTGCGTTGTCCATACATTCGCACTCTATTTTCTTTTTTACACTTTCTGATCTAATCGATATCTGATCTATTTAAATGTATGTGTAGAAAATCAGTATATGCATAGATAACGCTATTATATATGTATATTTTTCTTATTTCTACATTTTGTTGGAATTTATGTTGGAGTGGAAACAAAGGGGTAGATCCTTGACAAAATATTAAGATTCATTGAATGGGGGTCAAATTAGATTGGTATCGGATTGATACATGGACTTGAAAACTATCCGAAAAGTCCTGCTGCTCTGAATGTTATCCATGCACATGCGAAATGAAGCATAGTAAGGTAATTCTCAATTTTCTTTTCCCATCTTATAAGGGGTCTTCTGAATCTGTTTATCCATGAATGTGTCCTTTCCACAACCATCCTCTTGCCCTAAAACCTTGTATCTGTATTCTTATGTTTTCCTCTCCACGATTTTTGATATGGCAGTATACCCATATTCTTTAACCAATTCTCTGATATCAGGAAAATCGTATCCCTTATCCATACATATATTCTGAATCACATCATCTTGAGACGGTCTTTCAAAAATAATGGTGTCTAAAGTTTCTTTTACAAGCTTTTTACTGTGACAATTCGCTCCATCAACCGTTACTGAAAGTGGTATACCTTTACCATCTGTTTAAATGCTCCTTTTTGTACCTTTTTTGCCATGATCAGTTAGATTAGCTCCTGTTCCAGTTCCCCCTAATGGTGTTTTTGTCATAGCGCCATCAATTGTTAGCCATTCCCACCCTAATCCGTTTTTACTATCGTACTCCCGTAGACCAGCTCGCCACATTTTTTCAAACTCCATAAAACCGGGGCAAAGATTTCCACTGGCAACCAGTACGAAGGAGATTAAAAATGTCACTCAGTATTATCTTTTCATCTTTTCGAGGTCTTCCTACCTTCTTTTTCGGTTTAGGAAGAGGTAATAATGGTTTGAGTTTACTCCAGAAGTCCTCAGAAATCTCATAGTCATGTACCGTTTTTCGTTTTGTCAATACCACATATTACCCTGAATCGGAATCAAAATACTTTTCGGATAGGCTCTAAATCCTAGTACCTTTGTAGCTACAATAAAAAAGGCGAATCCTATTACAAATGAGTTAGACTGTTCTTCATTAATCTTTATATTATTCTGTACAAATGAGTTAGACTGTTCTTCATTAATCTTTATATTATTCTGGCAATGCCGCAAGGCTCGCTTCTAAAGGACCTATTTCTATTTCTTGTTATCCTAAGAATTTAATTTCATATACACCTTAGAAACTGAAAATTTGAAACTCTCATAAGTCTCAATATTTTTCATGAATATATATAAAATACTGGTCAAAATAAATAAAAAGAAAAACTCTAATAAACTATGTGATCTGACTGAATTTGGCGGTTAAAAATCCTGAATAAGCAGGCATTTTTCTTCGAAAAGAGCCTATTTTTTATGGATGTTTCGCTTTCTGGCACGCAAAATAAAGTAAACTGTCTTAGGGTATTTCCATGTTAGAAGAACTCCTCACAACCCTCACTTCCAGGCAAAGAGATGCAGTTAAACATGTTTCAGGCCCCCTGTTGATTCTTGCAGGGGCAGGTACAGGTAAGACCACAACAATCACTGGTAAAATTGCTTGCATGATCAAAGTACGTGGAATTAAGCCGGAAAAAATTCTTGCCCTTACTTTCTCAAGGGAAGCTGCCAGAAATATGGAAAAGAAAATTTCTGAACTTCTGGGGCAGGGGACCAATGTAAAGGTGAGTACTTTTCACTCTTTCTGTGCCGAATTGATAAGAGATAATTCTGAAAAGTGCGGGGTCTCGGAGCAATTTACTATTTTTGAGGAAATCGATACAGCTATCCTGATTTATAAGGAACTGGGAATAACTTCGAGAAATGCTACTTTATATTCCAGCACAATCGCAAAGGCAAAAGACCTGAACATTTCTATTGATAAATTCAACGATTATCTTAAAACAAAAAAGGAATCGCTACTTATTTTTGCTGAAGAAAGTATATTTGAGCAATTCTATACCGAGTGTAAGATCAACCTGAACACGTTTCATTTAAAGGACAAAACGCAGCAAAAAACCCTGAAAGATGAAAAGAAAAAATGGCAGGAATTTATTGGACTTTATGATGAATACCGTAAATATACTGATTTCATCCACGCCTGGGAAACCTATGAAGAGAGAAAGAAAACCCTAAATTGCCTTGATTACGGGGACCTTAACAGGATTGCCCTTGATTTCCTTAACACCTATGGCACGGCAGAGTTGAATGATACCTATACCCACATTATTGTTGACGAGTTTCAGGACACAAATTACGTGCAGTTCGAACTTATCAAGCACCTGACTGCAGGAGAGCAAAATATTACAGTGGTTGCGGATGCAAACCAGAGCATCTATGCCTTTCGGGGAGCCTACTCAAACAATATTGAGGAATTCAAAAAGCAGTTCGGGATTTCAGAAAAAGACGTTTTATCCCTTGATACGAGTTTCAGGTCAACAAATAAGATCTTAAGGGTTGCTCACAGGCTGATTTCACATAACTATCCTGAAGATCGAAAAAGCGAGTGTCTCCTCCTCAAAAACTGCGATGCCAACGAGGGCAAAAATGTAGTCGTCCAGGAAACAAAGGATGAGGGGGAAGAGGCAAGAAAAATTGCCGAACAGATCGAATCCTATATCAAAAAGGGCATTCCCCTGAAAGAAATTGCAGTCCTTTACCGGACCCATACCCAGGGAAGACAGATCCGGCAGGTTCTACAGCGGCGCGAAATCCCCGTGCTTGTGAAAGATGATGCGGATTATCTGAAACAGCCCGAAATCAAGACCGTACTTTCCTATCTCTATGTACTGAATAACCTCAATGACCCCACTCCCAGAGGAACCGAGGCATGGTGGCGGCTTTTTCATTACAATAACAGTCTCGAAGACAGTGATTCCGTTCGGATAGGAGAGTACGTTAAGAAAAACAAAATTTCTTTTCAGGAAGCCATCTACCACCGTCTTGACAAGATAGGGTTAAGTGAAAACGGGTGCATTACCGTTAAAAATGTAAAGAAAACAATCATGGTCCTCAGTGAGAAAAAAGTGCTGGACGTATCCGAGCTCCTGCTTGAGATTTACGAGCTTAGCGGAATTGTAAGGCATCTTTCCCGGCTGGATACCATGAAAACCAGGGAAGCTTTCTTGAACCTCCGAAACCTGCACGAAATGGCAAAGCATTTTGAGCAGTTTCATAACAGGGAGCTTTTTGGCTTCATCGATTACCTTGAGGTTCTTGACGAGATGGGCGGCAACCCGCACCTGCAAGGATCACGGAAGAAGATGCGGTAAGCCTGATGAGCATCCACGCAGCAAAAGGACTCGAATTCAGAGTTGTTTTTGTAACCAATATGGCAAAGGATAAGTTCCCTCTTTTAAGGGGTGGGCAAGATTTTCTGATTCCGCTGGAAATGATGGAACAGTACCGTGACCTTTTCTCAGCGAAGTTAAGTGAAGCAGAGCTTGAGAAGGCAATAAAGGAGCGGAAAAAAGAAATCAGATTCGAAGAAGAACGCAGGCTCTGTTACGTGGCCTTTACGAGGGCAAAAGAAGACCTCATACTTACGCGTTCTCAGGAATATGGCGGCAAAGAGCGGGAACCATCCGAGTTTTTAATGGAAATCGGATACGACCACTGGAGAGACCTGGATATTGCTGCAGAAGGGGGTACAGCCGGCAGTGTGGAAAAAGAGTTCATCTTTGATGAGCTGAACCTGTCTTATCGCAGGGATCTTGAGGTTAAGACTGCCGGCCTTGTAAAGGACAACGAACTTGAGCGGGAGAAAAATCGGTGTATACAACTGCTTATTGAATCCCTCGATAAGGACCTTGAGGAAGCCGTACACTACCTGATGGTATACAGAGCCCTCAGGGATGGAGACTGCGGAAATTATCTCAAGGAAATTCAGCAAAAATGGAGCCTGATAGACCCTGCTATGAAAGCAGGAGAGATCCTATCAAAAATGAAGACCAAAAGTAATGGATTAAGGTTTAATCCGGAAACCTTTAGTTTCAGCTTTTCCGCTTTGAAGGTATATGAAACCTGTCCGAAACAGTATGAATTGCAAGAAATCCTGCGCATGCCAAGCCGGAAGAACGCAGACTCCACAGGCGCCATGACAAAGGGGAGTTTCGTACATAAGGTACTTGAAACCGCAGTTAAAGAAAGGGTTGCAGAAAAGCGGGCACTATATGAGATAGCTGAAACTCTTCATAAAAAGCCCGAATGGATGTATGCAGATCTTGAATCTACCCTTCCTCTTTTTGAAGTATTCTGGCTCCGAAACAAAGACCGGATTTCGAATAATCTCATGGTTGAGAAGTGGTTTTCAGTCATTATAGACGGCTTCGTTTTCAAGGGTATTATTGATAGAATTGATTTGCTTGACCCCTCCAAAAAAGAGGTTGAGATCATCGATTACAAGACCGGGAAGTATGATGTGAATCCAGAAGACCGTTCAAGGCAGCTCCTGCTCTACGCAAAAGGTTTTGAACAC
The DNA here is from genome assembly GCF_000007345.1 of Methanosarcina acetivorans C2A. Lineage (NCBI taxonomy): Archaea > Methanobacteriati > Methanobacteriota > Methanomicrobia > Methanosarcinales > Methanosarcinaceae > Methanosarcina > Methanosarcina acetivorans. The sequence continues at coordinate 2,911,691 of NC_003552.1, forward strand.
ATGTATCCCGGATACACGGCGAAAAAGCTTACATTTGACATGCTGGCTATGGAAAAACCCAGGAGTTTTGAGCTGCAGGAGAACGGAGAGTACAGAGGTACTGAAGGCAGAGTAAGTCCACTTGATAGAGAAGCAATAGATTCTATGCTGGTGACTGCACGAAGGATTGCTTATGATTATGAGCATGAGTTTGAAAAGACCGCGGATCTGGAAGTCTGCAAGGAATGCGAGTTCAGACTATACTGTGATGGAGTAGATCTATGAAAGATATTGGAAGCTGGAGCCGGTAGAATGACTTTTTCCGAAATACACAGTAAGCTGACAACTGTAGATTCAGAGGACTTGCTTACATCCGATATTTTCGGGTGTTGCTCTTTTTTAAACTACAATGATCTCCTTGAGCATGTTTTAAGGGAATCTGTGCATTTCAATTCTAAGGATAATCTCTGTATTCCTAAAACTGTGATTTCGGAAGAATATCTCTTCTGGCCCAGGTTTCGTACAGGAAGATCTCAAACGGAACCTGACGTATTGATAATGCTCAGACACCCGGGAAACCAATGTACACTTGTTTTAATCGAAGCAAAATTCAATTCTGATAAGTCCTCTGAGGCTGATTACACATCAGAAGATGTGACTGACCAGCTGGCCAGGGAGCTAATGATTATTGAGAATCAGGGAGTATGTGGCCAGAGTCTTTCCCTGGAGGGGTTTGAGATCGCGTCAAAAGCTCTCATCTACGTAACCGCACATGATGTTATCCCTGAAAAGGCGCTTGAAGCTTCTTCTTTTGAATTTTTTGAGAAGACAAGATGTCTCGAGAATGCAAGTTATGAAGATGCATCTGAACTTCCCCTCTACTGGTTGCCCTGGTGGAAGATTGAACAACTCATATCTAGAAACAACTTTTTTAGTGCTGAAGAAACCGCAAAAGACAGGATTATAAAACATGTCCAGGAAGTGTTGAGGGTAAAGAAGCTCTGCAGGTTTTATGGATTGAATCCCTTAAACTTCAACTCAATTGCATATTCCTATTCATCTACAGTTAAAGCTCGGTTCGAATCTGATAGGTATGCAAAGTCTTACACTTTTGATACAATGTTTCCTAAAATCCCATTCCGATATCAAATTTCTGGAAAAGAAAGGAGCTACAATTTCGGACTGGTAATTCCTAAAATCTGTTCCAATTATCAACTGGAGGAATAAATATGAACAGCTCGGAATTTTCTGAAAAGCTGGATCAATCTTTTATAAATATTACTTCTTTTTTTCAGGAGGTTGCATCCCTTTTGAGGGATTGTGACCGCCTCATGGGAGAAGAAGGGTACACGACTTTCAATGGGAATACAGCTGTATATGAACAGAGTAGATCGGTACTTAATCCAGAAGCTTGGTTTCCGGCATATCTTAGTAGGGCTTATGTATCTGAAGAAGAGGCAGAGGAAAGATCCTTTAATCGTGTCCAATTCATAAGTTTGTATCTCAGATACGGGGAAGGAGGTTGCCATGATGTTAAAATGATAGGCAATATCCCACTTCTCGTAGCTGGAATAATAATCCCAGCGAATCCTAAATCATTCAGATTTGAAGGCTGGCTAACAAAAAGGTGGTTCTGGGTTGAAGAATCTGAGAAAATTAATGCTTTGAGTGGAGATATTCCGAAAATCAGAGTTTTCGATGTCAAAAAAGGAGAGTACAACAACTCAAAGTCAATAAAAACATTTGCATATCCGCTTGAACAGGTTCAGGGAACAGCTGATTTGAAAAGTAAAATAATTGAAAAGCTGCTAGAAACTACAGAAAACAATCCGGATACAGACGATCCTGAAATTCTGGCGTAATGCATAATTCGTGAAATGAGGAAGGAGCTTTTTTCTTCTTCCTTCCCAATGCTGATTATTTTGAAAATGCTGAATCGTATTCTTCTTGAAGTTCTTTGTCAAATAAAAAATATAGTATTCAGGAGCCTGGGAAGATTCCGGTTCCTTTGTGAAATATTTCCACCGTAATTTATGCAAAGCATTTTTGTTTCAATTATTCTTGTCCAACTCTTTTTCGCGTAATTCTCTTACCTTTAACTTTCTCATTACACCGCATCAAGGTCTACAACCCGAGCTTCCGGGAACCTTCCTGCAAGCATCTCTACGGTTTCGGGATGGCAGGTGAAATAAAAGAGCTGGTTGCCCGGGACAAGGTCCTTTATGGCTTCACAGGTGCTTTTGCAGCGTTCGGGGTCGAAGTTCACCAGCACGTCATCAAATACGATGGGAAGGGATTCCGAGTGCCTCCCGAATTCCCTGATAAAGCCGAAACGCAGGGAGAGATAAAGCTGTTCGGCTGTTCCCCGGCTGAGTTCCTGGACGGTCTTCTGGCGGCCTTCCCGGTCTTCAACGTAGATTTCGGAAGAGTTAAGCGGGGAATAAATCCGCGTGTACCTGCCTGCGGTAATTTTTGTGAAAAAAGTCTGAGCTTCCACAATAACTGCAGGCTGCCTCTCCTTTTCATAGACTTCAATGGCTTTGGCAAGGACTTTCCGGGCCAGGACCAGGGATGCCCATTTCCTTGACTTTTCGTGAAGGTCTTCAAGCAGGCTTTCTTGCATTACCCTTGCCAGGGAACCTTCACTTCCGTGTTCGAGCTGTTCTATCTGGTTTCCTATCGCTCCGCGTCTGTCCAGGTTCTCGGAGGTCTCCTGTTCAAGGGTTTCCAGGCATTCCTCCAGCTTGCGGTTTTCTTCTTCCAGGCCCAGGGGATCGGAGGCTTGCAGTTCTTCTACGAAAAGCTCATACTTTTTCCCGTCACCGGAAACCCTCCTTATCTGCTGTTCAGCTTCCCTCACCCTGTTTTCGAGCTCAGTTCGCTGAGCCCAGTGCCGTGCATTTTCACGGAACTCATCTTCCGTTGCTGCGGAACCGGACTCAAGAAGGTCTGCAAGCTCTTTTTCAGCTGCTTCAGACTTTTCCCGGGCTGCCTGAAGTTCTATCTCGAGTTCTTTTGATCTTGTTTTCAGCTGCTGCAGGCTCCTTGCCTCCTCGGATGCTTCTTCAAGGTCCGAACGGAGCTTTTCAACCTGGGTATCGAAAGAAAGTCCGGAAAACGGACGTTCGCATTCCTGCAGGACTCCGGCCACCTTTGCTTCATAGGCTTCTATCGAAGTTTTGCCGGAAGCTATCAGTTCCTCAAGGTTCCGGATCGCCCGCTGCCTGTCAAAACATCTTCCGATTATCGAAAATATTTCAAGCACGCTTTCCACGGAAAGCGAGGGATCAAGCCCGTAAGTTCCAAGCCAGCTGGTCCACTTTTCGGAAAGAGCATCCCTTTGCGTTCTTTCCTCAAGGAGCCGGGCTTCGAGATCTTCTTTTTTGTGCTCAAGGCTTTCGGATTCAAGTTCAAGAGTCCTCATTCTTTCAGCCTGGTTAAATGCAAAACTTACGTCCTCCCTGAGCTTTTCTATTTCACCGTCGAGTTTGATTCCCGAAACAGATCTTTCGCAGGCTTCCAGAACGCTAAGGGCTTCTTCTTCGTACTTTTTAACAGTAGCTTCCCTGAACTTTACCTGTTTTTCCAGTTCTTTGACATTTTTTTGCTTTTCCAGGCAGGCTTTGATCGCGGAAAGGAGGTCAAGCACATGCTCGGGAGAAAGTTCCGGGTCGAGTCCTGAAGAAAGAAGCCATTCTTTCCATTCCTGGCGAACCTCTTCCTGTCCATCTTCTCCGGTTTTCAGCTTACCTTCAAGTTCCTTGTAAGCTGCATCTAACTTATCCAGCTTCTTCCGGAGCTTGTCCTTTCCCTGGCGCAGTTCCCCGGCAGCTTTCAAATCAAGCAGAACCCTCTGCAGTTCATCGGCTTTCTGCTCCCGTATCGAGGGCTCGGGGATGTCTTCAAACCCACACTTTTTTGCCCGGGTTTTCATGTCTTCTTTCAGGGCGGCAATCTCTCCGGACAGATTTTCCTTTGATTCCTGAGCTTTCTGTTTCCGGGCTTCGGTTCCTTTCAGGTGCTTCTCGCCGGCAGGAGGACTTGACGGCTGACTTGAGGGCTTTTTCCTAGCTTTCAGGAAGTATATGGCAGAAGTAGCAAAAAGGAGGAAAAATATGCCAAGTCCGGGGAGCAGGGCGTCGTTTATGTACTCGTAAGCTAGGCCTATACTGCCTGCAAGCAGGAGCATTCCTGCAGGCCAGAGGGGAAGCCCTTCCTCATGTTCGGTTTCCCGGGACCTGAAGGCTGCAAAAAGCATCTCTTCCTTTTCCAGGTCTTTTTCCAGGTTTTTGAGTTCGCTTTCCTTTTCCCTGAGGAGAGGCTGCTTCACCCTGAGGTAGCTTACAGCTTCAAGCCCCTGCTTTACCTCTTCAGGGTCGGGAAGCCTTGAGTATGCCACGAGTTTCTCTTCCAGGGCTTCGATTTCCCCACGGACTTCTTCGAGTTCCCCAAGGGCAAGTTCGAGCCTGTCGCGGTACCTTTCGATTGTTTTTTCAGCTTCTTCCATTTCCCTTCGCTTTCCGAGCACGGTTTCCTTTGAAGGGGTTGAACGCTTGAAACGGGAAAGGGTGTTTTCGTCCCAGCCCTCTCCAAGCCCTGAAAGGGTTTTCTCCAGTTCGGCTTTTCTGGCCTGGACTTCCCGGGTTTCGGAAAGGAGGGAGTCCTTATCAGCCCGGTATTTCTCGATTCCGTTTCCAAGTTCGATTACCTGGTCCCTGTGCACCAGCAGGCTTTCTTCAAAGACGTCTTTTTCCTGAAGGACCCGCTCGATGCCGGTGAGGACCTGATTGAGCTCGTTTTGAGTCTCCTTTATTTTAGCCTCAATTTCTTCTACTGCCTTTCTCATCTTGATGACGGTTTCCTTTGCAGGGATGGAACGATCAAAGCGGTCCAGAGCCTCTTCATCCCAGTCCGGTCCAAGTTCCAGGAGGAGATCGGAAAGCCCGGCTTCTTCCTGCTTGAGATTTGCTTCCAGGGTAGGGAGCGTTTTTACTTCGAACCTGTACTTCCCAAGCCCGCTTTCCAGTTCCAGCACCGCATCTTTCTGTCCGAGCAGGCTTTCGTCCAGAGAAAGGCTCCGTTCGTTAACGGCATTTATATCCAGTTCCTGCTCCAGCCGCGAAACGTTCTCCTTTATTCCCTCAATTTTTTCCAGGAGCCTTTCAAGCTTTTCTTCCCCTTTTTCAGGGAAACTCTCAAGCCCGGGCAAAGTTCCAAGGTCAGTTTTTGACTCCTGCAGGGCTCTCCAGTCTTCCCAGACGGAAAGCAGGTTCTGGATGTGGTTTAATTTTTTCCTTATATTCTGGGACTTCTCTTTTAACTGATCAATTTCCAGGTTTCTCTGTTCCAGTTCGAAATGAAGGGTATCGTATTTTTTCTGGGACTCTTCAAATTCGGCAATTTCTTCACTGTTCTTCCTGATTTTCCTTAGTAGCTCATTAATAAGGGGTTTACTGCCCCTGGGTTTATACAGGTCGCTTTCCATGTTGTTGATGGACTTCACAAGTTCCGGAATGGAAACTCCGACCCCTGTGCCTGCACTGTAGAGTTTGCTGTTGATGCTCTGGTCGTTCAGGGTCTCAAAACTCTGCAGCTCTTCAAGGCCAAAAGCATAGATGTTTTCAAAAATGTTCCTGTCTGCATGGCCCAGGAGTTTAAGAAGTTCAGTTTTGCTCCCGGTATTCCCATCGGGAAGCACGACTTTTACATCGTCTTTTCGGCTTGTGTTCCTCTCTATGACCCAGCGCTCCCCTTCGGAATCGATTACAACAAGTCTTCCCCCATGCTGCCCTCCTTCAAGTGGGGGATAGAGGTTGCACCTTGTGTTGGGAATGCCAAAAAACATCCTCCGGATAAAAGTGAATAATGTTGATTTTCCTGCCTCATTTGCTCCTGTTAATATGACCAGGCCGGAAGGCAGGTTTTCCACCGACAGCCTGGAAAACTTGCCAAATCCGTCGATATGAATGGCATCAATTTTCATGGTCTTCCTCCGTGAGCAGGGCGTCAAGCAGGATGTTTTCAGCGCACTGGAGCAGGGACTTCATCTCTTCATCATCAATTTTGCAGATCTGTTTTCCCCCACTACCGGGTTTAAAGAGAGGGGCAAGGACTGCATGAAACTCGTCTAGGGCCTCTTCATCGGTCTTCAAGCCCTCCACGATTTTAACCAGGTCTCCCACAAAGTCCTCCCTTTTCAAAAGCAATTCTCTTTCTATTGGAAAGAGTGTTTCATTTTCAATGCGTTCTACCCAGGTGAACTGCCGGCTCCGGATTTCGTCTTCCCTGAGCGTATGGAGGAGGTCTTCAAGAAAACCCTCTTCCCTGAGAGTGAGGTGCAAAGGTCCTCTTCCGCTGAGAACCAGCCTGCAAATCGCAGACCTTCCCCCTGAATTTTCCCTGATCTCGTCAAGCTGGCTTTGAAGGTTTTCTACCAGTTCCCCTTCTTTTTCCAGGCCTTCTATGGAAATTTCCCTGATATGCCAGCGGACAGAGTCGGTCTCGACGAATTTTGTAGAAATAGCCCCTCCGGAAGAAACGTTCACAAGACAGCACCCCCTGGCTCCGGTTTCACCGGGATGCCTTCCCTGCGGGTTTCCGGGATATATCACAACAGGAGCTTCCTTGCAAACCACGGAAGGAGTATGGATGTGTCCAAGAGCCCAGTAATCGTAGCCAGGCTCCCTGAGATCCTGCAGGGTACAGGGTGCGTAAGGGTCATGCTCAGGATAACTTCCCACGCTGCAGTGGAGAAGCCCTATGGTAAACGGCCAGTGATCTTCTTTTTTCGGGAAGTCTTGCACAAGGTTTTTCATGATGTGCCGGGTCGGGTAGCTCATTCCAACAACAAAGGCAGCCGTTTCTCCTTCTTTTTTGAATTCCACAACTTCGGCTTTATCTCCCCTCATGGTGTGCACGTTTGCGGGCCACTTCAGGCTTGCCGACCATCCGTCAAGAGGATCATGGTTCCCATGGCAGATAAAAATCTGAATTCCGGCGGTTTCAAGCTTTCGGAGTCCCTCTATAAACCTGACCTGGGCATAGAGGTTCTTGTCGGCACTATCATACACGTCCCCAGCAATGAGCAGGAAATCAACTTCTTCTTCCATACATAGCTCAATAATAGCTTCATAAGCCTGAAAAGTAGCTTTTGCAAGCCTTTCTCCCAGCTCTTGATCAATCCCGGAAATTCCTACAAATGGACTGTCAAGGTGCAAATCAGCCGCATGGACAAAACTCAAAGTCCCATTCCTATCAGTATCAGCCGACAGTTCTCTTTTTTTCATTGGAGGTACCCCTAACATACATACAAAATTTATACCTCCAGCTGTATATTTTAAAACAAATTAAATATTTTGGTTTGAAGGTTTTGAAAGCAGATATTTAAAATTAATAATCAATTTTACAACTATTTTATAAAACTTTAAACCTTCAACTAGATGAGCTTATTATGACCCCAAATTTGTCAAGATTTGATAAGAAATTAAATCAAAGCCATAGATTTGTAAACAGCATCAATAGGGTCCTCATAAAACGAAATCTGGAACTTACTGAAAAGATCCGGCGGCACTGTAGCAATCTTGCCTGCAGAAGAAATCGGGATCATTACTCTTTTTGCTCCTGCATCAAGGCAGACCTGCAAAAGACCAGCAAGGTTTTCAAGTACACCTACAGAGCCTCCGATTGTCATACTCCCTAGAATTGCGGTCTGTTCCTGAAGAGACCTTTCCAATGCTCCTGAGCAAAGGCTTATGAAGGCTGGAAGGGCAAGTTCTTCGGACATGCCAACTCCGTAGAGGTCCTGGACGTGCAAAAAGTAATCTTTTTCTTTTACAGAGATGCTCTGGCTTATGGATTTTGCGTTGGCTTTGAAGTAATTGAAAGCTGTTTTTATGGATTCCTTGGTCTGAGAATTTGACCCTGTGCCTGATTTTTCGTATTTTCCCGAACCAGCAATTACCTGAACTTCAAACTTGTAAATCCCGATCTTGCCGAAGTCGGTAGCTGCAACAGCATAGGCTTCTCCGGGTTTTGTAATGCCTGAAGGGATTATTTTGTTCCCGCCGCTTTCTGGAACGGACACGAAAGCTTCTTTCAGGTTTTCATTGTCAATGTAAGAGAAATTGACATCAAAGAACTCGATCCCCCCAATTTTCTTGAGCTGTTCTTTTACACGCCTTCTTCCTGTGAGGGCGTACTCAAGAATCTCCTGTGCCTGTTCTCTGGTGATATTTTCATCCGGATAAAGAAGTTTCATTAAACCTGAGAAGGTCTTTTTAACGGCAATTACATCCCGCTGGTTCAGGTTGTTCCCTAGCTTAAAGAACCTGTTTATGTTGTCGGCGTATGACCTCTTCCTCATTTCCCTGAAGAATTCTGCAATATAGTCAACTATGAATCCGTATCTGTCCGTGAAGTGTTCAGGCCTGAATTTAGGGATTTCCCAACCAGGGATGTAATAGTGCATCCTGTCAAAAAAGGCGGTATCACTGTTCATGGCTTCAGGGAAGGGAGAGAACAGGTGTGAGGTCTTCAATAAGGATTCTATACTCTGGTTGACATTTCCAACAAAAACAATGGAAGCATTCGCGTTCTTTTGCTCTTTTCCTCTCGCAAAAGAGCCGGAGGCCATGTAATCTTTGAGGATCTGTATTCCGTCCTTGTCTTTGAAACGGATTCCTGCGACTTCATCAAATGCCACGACATCCCAGTACCCAACAAGTCCTATCTGTCGGGTGGCCATGTTGTAGAAAAGATTTGCAACTGTGGTCTGTCCTCCGGACATCAGGATGGTATTCGGGGATATTTCCTTGTAAACATGAGATTTTCCTGTACTTTTCGGACCGAGCTCACAGAGGTTATAGTTATTTTCTACAAGAGGGACGAGCCTTTCGAGCATATGCCATTTTGTGGAAGCTTCGAGCTGGGTAGGCTCCATCCCGATGCTCCTCATAAGGACATCAATCCACTCATCTTTGGTGAAGTTCTTCCTTTCAACCAGGATCTCCTGGATGTTCACATTCGGGATCTGGATGGGTTTCAAACTGGATATTATGAATGGCGAAGAAGCTGATTCTGTTGAATACTCCATCTTGATCATGCACCAGATCCCACCGCCGAGAAGCTTGTCGTATTTTATGACATAATCAGAGTCGACCTCAATGCTTTTGAGCCCGAGATTGGAGAATGTAGCTTCATATATGTCTCTCCTTTCATTGAGCATAACCGTGATTTTGTCAATAACCGTATAGTAGCCCGTCTCACGAATCCTCGACTTGATCTTTTCGGCTTCATCAGGCCGGACATAGTTCTGGGACAGGATATTTTTGACTATCTGGATGCCTTCCTGGATTACTTCTTCGTCCTCATCAGCACAGTAAGAGCCGAGCAGGTATTCCAGTACGTAGACAGGGACATTATGCCCGACTTTCAGCAGTTTTGTTAGGTCTTTTCGTACAACTCTTCCAGGAAAATACTGGATTAATTTTCTGTCGGTTTCGAGGCTTGCTATCTCAAGAGCTTCTTCGGTCATTTTTATCCTGTCCCTATTACAATAACCCTATACTCTTTTTTATCCCTAATTTTTGTGCATAATTTACTTTTCAACTTAGAAATCATCAAAATCGCCAATCAGAAGGTCAAGTTCGAATGGAATCCGTGCAATGTCTTTTATTTCAGCCGGGTCTTCGTCAATCAGCCTGAGGTAATATGTTTTGTTTTCAAGATTGTTTCCGAGGGTGAGCATGATATTATACTGTCTTTCTTCGGGCTCATCGGATTCGTTATTGGCAATAATGATTTTTTCATCGCTGACCATTTTTTCCTGCCCACCATCAATATCCCATAGAGAAACTTTGATGGTGCGGGGTTTCATTTTATCGGTTACTTTTTCGGTCTGGAAAATCTTTACTTTAAATTTGCTGCTTGTAATCTTTTTCCGGTCGTTTATTACCGAGACATTGACCTTACCGTGCTTGATACCCTTCTTATCAATAGCCTTTTCATTCCGCCTGTGGTTATATGTCAGAACTGGAATAACAATCTCCTGAGGAGAGGCTCCTCCGTGCACGAAATTGAGCCCACCTCCCTGAAGTTTGAACCTGAGGTCTGCTTTAGGGACATAGGCAAAGAGGGGGGTGTGGTCCTGCCCGAGAATATAATGCATACCAAAGCTGTGTATGTTATCCAGCGAATTCTCAGGTGAAAGCTCTTGGTCACTCAGGATAAATCTCTTTGTTGTGTCAATTATACGAGATTTGTCAAATAATGAGGTATCCACTTTATCCGCATTTTCCATATCATCTCTTCGGTACAGAAAACCGTGATCTGCTGTAACAATGATATTTGTTGTGTTCAGGCGATCACTCAAATACTTGACAAGTTTCTTAATTTCAACAATTGTTTCTTCTACAGCACTGAAAACGTTATTTTCCGAAGACTGTTTATCCCCAGTTGAATCTATCTTATTGTGATATATGTAAAGGACTCTTTTTCCCTTGATGAACTCTCTTGCCTCTTCCCGGCTGTACCGCATGAAGTCTTCATAATTAAATGCAAGCGAATCTTCATATTTACTCTGCAGGATTTTGTTCCTTTTTTCAAGCCCTTCAGAACTTATACCGTCCACAAAAATTTCTCTTCCTCTATATTCCAGAGCATTGTGGGGAAGTAAACTTGCCATTCCGAGCTTCGTGTATGAAGGTAAAACTCCTGCCATGTAGCTGAGTTCGGGAATTCCCCAGGTATCTTTGTTGAGGGTTTCAAAAAGTTCTGCAGCTGCTTCGTAGCGCAGTGCATCAGAGACGATGACTGCAACTTTGCTTCTGTCATCTTTTTGCAAGATCTTATTTACATGCTGTTTGTAGAAATCCTTCTGGCTTTCTGCAAGCTCAATTTTCCACTGCCTTTTAAGATCGGATTCAATAAGGCTGCTCCATTTCAATAACAATTTTCCGAGCAGCTTGTTGGTGTAAAGGTCTTCGACCTGTGGCCTGAGATTCTTCTTAAGGATATCTTTTTCCTGCTCTTTATCATAGTAATAGTAGAATTTCCTGTAGAGATAGTCAATCTGGTAGTAGGTCTCAGCATATGCTTTGAATAAATCGTACAAACTGCGTGTATTTTCAAGTGCATCAGCTGCTTTTGGATTATCGTAATATTCTAGGGAAAACTGGAAGAGTTTAACCGCATACTCAAGTGCGTTGTAGATATTCTCATACTCTGAAAACCAGTGCTTTGTTCGACGGGTATCGATCCAGGAAAGATAGTTTTTAAAGTCCTCTCCTGTTGAGTCTACAGGACTGTTCAGGAATTTGAGTATATGAACAATTAGAGCTTTGTCAAAAGTATCAACAGCTTCTGCTTCAAGATATTTCTGTACATCTCGTTTATCAAGTGCTCCCTGCAGGTTTTTTTCCAGATCCTGGTTGTTTTCTTCAAGTATATCCTTTGTATATTTTTCAAATGTTTTGGAATCCCGTGAGCTGTCCATCCAGTGCTTGAGGAAGATCTGACACTCATTTTCTTTTCGGTTCACATACTGGTCGTAACCTGAAAGGGAAATTCCGGAATACCTCTTCATGTGCGTAATCAGGAAGCTAAGGAAAAGTTTCTTCAGGGTAGGATTTTTTGCCGAAAATCCAAAGTCCTCTTCTGTAAGTTCCCAGAAGTTCTCCTCCAGTCCAAACTTTGAAATGTTCTCCCAGATAGGATTTTCAGCGTCATCCAGAGATTTGAGCATGATGTCCCTTACAATCTGTTTGAATTCAGGAGCCTGCGTTTTTGAAAAAACAGCCAGCATGCCCAGAATAAACTCTTTTTCACGCCAGTCTTTCTGATAGAGCTTCTTTAAAGGCTGGACTCTTTCTTTCTGGTTTCCAAAGAATTTCTCATATTTAGTGAAGAAGTCGTCCAGTTCATGCCCGTCAATCTCAAACTCGCTCTTGATGTCTGAAATCCGGCTGTTTTCGAATCTGGATGAGTAAAGCTGAATATCAAAAAGCCAGTTGGTTTCATGCGCTCTTTCTTTGTCCGGGCAGTAGATAAGGTAGTTTGACTCCGGGTCTTTGATTTCAAGGAGTTTTTTGGTTTCAAAATAGTTATTGTCAAGGATATGGAATTTGATGTTGTTTTCTTTCAGGACATGGATTATTTCTTCAAGCTCCTCTCCGGGAGCCTGCTTCTCCTGGTCCCAGGCGGTTTTGTCTCTGTCGTACCAGAAGACTATTTTTCTTTTCTCATAGTCTTTCAGTTCTGAAGGAGAAAATTTTTTGAGTATACTACTGCTGGTTTTTTCTACGTTGACCATGAAAATCCATATCCTGCTGTTAGTCTGGAAGGGCTCAATTGAGAACTACAGATTTAGATACTTTATCCCTGAAATACTCTTTGATTTTTAAAAAATTTTGCTAATTTTATGGATGAAAGGACGCTTAATATCCTTTTCAGATATATCCTTTTCTCATAATCTGTTAGTTTTAAGGAATAAAATTATGAGATCAGTCTTTTATATCACTGTTTGAAATTCAGTACCATATGATTTATTTCTTAATTAGCCTATAAACAGATGGACAGTTTTGCTTATTCTTTGTCCTTTTTATGTTCCTTTTATATCCCTTTTACGTCTCTTTTGTCCCCAGGAAATCTCTCCTTTTTTATCTACAACTCCTGATTGATCATATTCTATTCCTTTTCCGGTAGTGCCAATTTGTTTAAATATTTTTAATGAGACTAATTTTCCCAAATCCCGGGAAGCCGTTCTCTTAATTGTGTTGGGTATATTATGCAGTAATTTTGAATCTTCTCTATTCCGCTACTCCTTACTCTATTAATTATGGAATAAGCTCTTCCAGTTCCCATACAGGAAATCCATCACCTTCCAGATGTTTTCTGCCTTTGACCTTTCTGGCTACTATCCCTACTTTCAATTTTTGACCAGATATTCCTCTTACTAATTTTGTTTTATCGAGTGTTAACTCCAGAATCTCTCTGGCCTCGCTCTCATCCAGTTCTTTATTCTTGACTTCAATTGCCAGGACTTTTTTCCCCTGATGGTCTACTCCAAGAATATCAATCTCGTCCCCCTTCCGGTTCCACCAGCTCCCAATATCCGGATAATCGCTGATCATCTTTTCAACCAGCAGTTCACGAACAATATCTTCGAATATCTTGCCCGTATAACTCTGCCATTCCTTCCGGACCTTTCCCAGCATGGGAGAATAATTGCCTGCCATATACTGGCTGTACACAGGATATACGAAGCGGCCATAGAACCTGAAGAAATTATCCTTTAGGAAATACCGTCCTCTCTTGCTTTTTTCAGGCCTGTCCATGACAGGTATCCGGTGTTCCACTACTCCCAGCAGGTCTATGAGGTCGTAAAAATATGATGACAATGAGCTAGAAGAGACATGTGTCAGATCCGAGATCTCGCTCATCGAGCATCTTCCTTGTGATATTGCTGAAATTATCTCGTAATATGTGGAGTGCTCCTTTCCAAATTCTTCAATCAGAATGTCCCTCACTTCATTTTTAAGCGGTGCAAACTCGCTGAATATCAGTTTTTCAAGGGCATCGTCAAATCCTGTGCACTGATACTTTTCAAACAGGCGATAGTAATAGATCGTCCCTCCGAAAAGGAAGTACAGATTCAGTTTTTCTTCCGGGTCTTTTATGCCCATGTCATCGAGCATCTCAAATGTCTCAGGGACCGTAAAGGGCTTTATAGTCAGTATATTATCGGCACGTTTGAAGAGTGGAGCCTGTTCCTCAATGAATATTTTTCTTATCATGCCAATCGAAGACCCGGATACGATAAGAAAGACCCTGCAATTATCCGGCTTCATGTCCCAGTACCGCTGCAGCTGAGTAATGAAAGAAGGGTACACTTTCCGGAACCTCTGGAATTCATCAATCGCTATTATCAGGTCCCTGTCATAAGAGGTGACGAACTTGAGGAAATTCTCCGGTTCATCGACTTTTATGTAATCCGGCAGGTCCAGTTTCTCCTTTAAAAGTCGGTCGAACTCGTCCATCAGGATGTCAATGCTCTTGTTGCTGTCAACAAAAAGATAAAGTGCTTTCCTGTTCCCTGTGAACTGCTTGATCAATTCGGTTTTCCCTACCCTTCTCTTCCCGGTTATAACGAGAAAAGATGGTTTCCCCTGATCGAGCAGTTCCATAAGTTCAAGCTCTTTCTGCCGGTTGTAGAATTGCATAATGATTATTTTTGTAATCATTATATTTATAATCATTCTTGCGGGAACTTTGGGTTCGTTTAAAGCACAAAAAACGTTTATGCGGCACGCTTACAACCTGACTGTACTTGCAGGTTTCCTTGTCCGTTTCTGAAATATACGATTCAATTACATTACTAATTAATTATATTTCATATCAGATACTGATCCGTGTGGTGAAAAGCACCACTCGACCAGAAACCTTAAACTGGGACATCTTCCAAAGAGAGATTTTTTATAGCACAGAGGAAATCTCTTAATCATGGAAGAAACGTACAGGTTTTCAGCTGTTGTCCATAATGAAGGAAAATGGTATGTCTCCTGGTGTCCGGAGCTTGACATCGCAAGTCAGGGTGAAACAATTGAAGAAGCCATCGAGAACCTGAAGGAAGCAATTGAACTCTACCTCGAAGACGAGGATGTCAAAATTCCTGCAGCCAGACAGGTTTTTACCACAACGGTAGAGGTCTCTTCCCATGCCAAAACTTCCCACCCCGTCAGCTCTTGAGGTCATCAAGGTTCTCAACAACCAGGGTTTTCAGGTCATATCTCAGAAGGGCAGCCACATAAAAATGAAAAAGAAGGCTCCAGATAAAACGTTCGTTGTTATTGTCCCGAACCATCCAGAAATTGCGGCAGGGACATTGAAATCTATAATCCGGCAAGCCGGGATGACCGATGAAGAGTTCATCAAGCTTCTGTAATCAAAAAATGAAGGGTTAGAACTTTTGTGTTAAGAATTCAATTACCTCTTCATCGGATTTATTGTGAAGTCTTTTGCGTGATTATGCCGTCTTTGTCCCCTTTGTGTCCCCTTTATGTCTCCTTTGTCCCCTTAAGATTACATCTCCTTTTTCACTTTGGCTCCTGATAGAACATATTCTGTTCCTTTCCCTGTAGTGCCGATTTGTTCAAATATTTTTAAAGAAACTAATTCTGCCATGTCTCGAGAAGCTGGTCTCTTAGTTGTGTTTGATATTTCCTGATATTCTTTATTTGTAATCTTTCCTTTCTCTTTTTCGTAGAGCACAGCCTTGATTTGTCTCTAGTTTAGCCCGAGTCCCCTGAGATATTCTTCTTTGAAAATTCCTTTTCTGAAAATTACCCTGAAACCCTGATACTCTTCAAAAACCGGCTCAGGAAGCCCTGCTTCTCTACAGTAATGCCTCATTTTTTCAATGCCGCTTCCCCAATGCTCTATTATTCTGATGTCAAAGAATACTTCTGCTATACCTTTGTTCCTCAGTTTCGAGGCATGTGGCTTTCAAATTCATCACATGGCTTGTGATGAATTCGCTGGTTTCCATCCGATGCACCTTTTTCCATTATTTTTATCTGGTTTCATTCTTCGCCTCCCTCAGCCTCTTTATCTAAAAATGCCTTCCCTTTAGCCGTCAGGCGGTATTTCTGTTTGCTGCTGCGGGGTTTGTCGGGGACTGTCATTTCAATGAAACCAAACTCAAGAAGCCTTTTGATTTGCTTTTTAAGCTCTCCTGATATGGTCTTATGGCCTAATCCAGACGCAAGTTCGGCTTTTCCGGCATCATTTTTCATAAGAAGAACCAGCACTTTAGCCGCAAGCAGTGACTCTAGCCGCAACTCGGGCCGCAACTCGGGCCGTGACTCAGGCTGTAACTCGGGCCGTAACTCGGGCCGTAACTCGGGCCGTAACTCGGGCCGTGACTTTCCTTCACCTGTAACTAAGCCAGGGGTTTCAACCGCAATGGATTCTTTCAGATGGACAATGAACCTTACCCGCATTCCCACTTCAATTATCTCCGGTTCAGGAAGACCGAGAGCCTCTGCTTCTTTGAACATACGGCTGACCCCGCTGCCCCACTGCTCAATCAGGTTCAATTCCCTGAAAACACGGGCTATCACATGGTTGCGTATCTTGGATACACCCTGCAACATGTCCTCGACAGTCATTCCCGGAAGCAGGATTCCAGGGTTCTCTATTTCGATGCGGTCATCAAAAAAAGCAATCCTGATAGGAGCTCCCCTTTGTGAATAGTCCGCGTGAACAACGGCATTGACCACGGCTTCCCGCAGGACCGTCAGGGGAATGCTCCAGACATCCCTGCGCCTGAGTTCGGAAAAGTCCGCTCCGCGCATGGCATGCTTTTTGAGAAACTCCATTACCCGCTCAACTGCTACTGGCAGGTATTCATGGATTTCAATATGATCGAAAATGTCGGCCTTGTCCTTTCCTATAAACCGCCCGCATTGGATCCATGCATCGGGAAAGATCAGCTCCCGGTCCTTGCCGAACAACAGCATCCCGCCCACTGTAGGAACCAGGTGCCCCTGGTATTTGGTTACTAGGCGCAGGGACTCCAGGTCTTTTTCCACAATTTTCCTGTGCCCTTTAAAGCAAGCCGCTGCAGCATCAAAATCAAGGTCATCTACAGTCCTGTCAGGAAGGACCTGTTCGTCAAAAGACTTACCCTCAGCAGTGCGCTTAAGCTCTGCAATGAGTTCCCTGTCCGCCTTTCTGTTAGTGGAACCCAGCCGGGCATAAACTCCATTATCCGGCCCTTCCTTTTTCAGCCAGTGGGGCCTGGAGCCGCTTGGATATACCTCCACCCCAAGCAATGTTTTATCTTCAAAAGAGATCAGCTCCACATTTGGAACCAGGCGCGGCTCGATATTGTCAGCAATCAGGCTGCACACACGCTCTTCTTCGTCCAGCGGGTTCTCAACGCCCAAAACTTCTCTTGAACCATCCTCCACCCCTATAAACAAGCGTCCTCCTGCGGTATTGGCAAAAGCTACCAGCGTTTTAAGTATATTTCTGGGCGAGGACAGGTCCTGCTTGAACTCCAGCGTTTTGCCTTCGGGCCTGGAGAGCAGTTGAGCAATTGAGTGAGTCATTTCTTCTCCATCCGGTCAGCTCTACTAACTCTTATAGGATCATACCTCCTTTTGCGTTGGCAAAAGCTACAGCTGATTTTGCGGTTCTGTCATCGAATTTTTCTTTGAATTCAAGGGTTTCGGATTCGCCGGAATTGATAGGGGATTGAAGGTTCATTGCACCCTATTCCTTATTTTTCTGTAATTTAGTGCGGCTTGCGCGTCTTTGGTGCGTCTTTAGTGCGGTTTTTGCGGTATTAATGCGGTATTAATGCGGTATTATTGTGGCTTTAGTGCGGCTTATGTGGTATTAATGCGGTTTTTGCGGTATTGGCGTGTTTGTGGCGCCTTTACAGAATTTTGATGTTACCTTTGTTTCTGGTACAGTTGGCTTGATTATGGCTTTTTATATATTTGATTGTGGCTAGTTTGGCGCGTTTGTCCCCTTTATGTCCCCTTTATGTCCCCTTTGTCCCCTTTAGATGACATCTTCTTTTTCACCTCCGGCTCCAGATAGAATATATTCTGTTCCTTTCCCTGTAGTGCCGATTTGTTCAAATATTTTTAAAGAAACTAATTCTGCCAAGTCCCTAGAGGCCGTTCTCTTAATTGTGTTGGATATTTCCTGATATTCTTTGTTGGTAATCTTTCCATTTTCTTTTACATAGAACACGGCCTTTATCTGCCTCTCATTTAGCCCAAGTTCTCTGAGATATTCTTCATTGAAAGTTCCTTTCCTGAAGATGACCCTGAAGCCCTGATACTCTTCAAAAACCGGCTCAGGAAGCCCTGCCTCTCTGCAGTAATTTTGAATTTTCTCTATCCCGCTACCCCACTGTTCAATTATTTTCGTATCGAAGAAAACTTCTGCTATCCCCTTGTTCCTCAATTTCGAAGCATGAGGCTTGAAAAGGTCTTCCATTGTGAGTCCCAAGGGAAGCCCACCCGGACTCCAGACTATCAGCTCATCGTCATAAATCCGGATTTCGATATGAGACATAATTGTGTAGTCCCTGTGACAGACCGCATTAATAACCGCCTCTCTGACCGCTTCAAGCGGATAGTCCCAGACCTCTTCCCTTTCAGGCTTTCCGGTCATAACAAACTTCACGTTAGTGTTCTTCCTGACAAAATCCATCGCCTCTTCGACCTGTTCAAAGAGCGTACCCTCAATAAGCCGGTCATCAATCACAAGCGTCTGGTCCTTAAACCGTCCACAATGGATTACAGCCTGGGAGAGAAAACGTCTTCCATCCTTGCAAAACAGGAGTCCTGCAGCCCTGGTAGGTTTCCCATCTTTTACAAGCTCCATTTTTTCGAGCACCTGGACAGGGTCTTCCTCTTCTCCAAACCCTTTTCTTCCGGAAACCCTTGCCTTTCGGATATATCTGCTGACTTTTCCAAGGTCAAGATCTTCAAGAGATTTTCCAGCCGCTGGAAATCTATCCCAGCTCATTCCGGTAGACTGCAGGTGCATCTCAGCAATTTCCTGCGAATTCATACTCCGGTTGCTGTTATTTACCCGTTTGAAACACCTGCCCCTGACAGATACAGGTTTTATAGGATATTCTGGGATTTTTACCGTTACAACCTTCTTTCCCTCAAATTCTAACACCTCTATTTCAGGGATTAGCTGTGGCTCGGTTTTGTCTGAGACCTGGTTTGCCCATTTTGCCAGAGTCTCTTTTCCTATATCTAAGCCGGTGATATTTCCTTTATCAGAAACCCCTATAAGGATCATTCCGCCTTTAGCATTAGCAAAAGCTACAGCTGATTCTACGGTTCTGTCGTCGAATTTTTCTTTGAATTCGAGGGTCTCGGATTCGCCGGATTTGATAAGGGATTGAAGGTTCATTGCACCCGATTCCTTATTATTCTGTTATTTAGTGCGGTTTTTGCGGTATTGGCGTGTTTGTGGCGCTTTTATAGAATTTTGATGACCTCTTTATTTATGATGCAGTTGGCGTTATTATGGCTGTTTGACGTCTTTGATAATGAAGTCTTTGGCGTGATTATGGCGTCTTTTACCAACGTTTATGGCGTCTTTTACCACAATGACAAATTTGTTTGCTTTGGATCATAAAAAGGCATTTCCATATTTCGATTTGTGTATATGTTTCCTTTTTTATAGTTTTCAAATTGCTCATGACTTAAACTATCTAAAAAATAGGTTGCATTTTCAAGTGAGTATTTTGGAAAAAAACCTATGTGCTGCCTCTGATAATAATTATAAGAGCTATTGGGATTACTTGGAGATTCTAGCAACCTGTTTACTAATGGTCTTACTATCATCGCCAATTCTTTTTTCAATCTGTCATCTGAAAGATAATAAATATTTTGAGTTATTGAGCCTATCAACAAATCGATTAGTTGTATAAGATGGCTTTCTTCTAACAAATCATTACTTTCCCTTAAATAATTTCTATGATCGGAATCAATAAAAGCAATCTCTTTATCCTCTATCAATCCATATTTTCCGAGATCCAAATCTAATTTCATTAAATTTAAATAAGGAAAATAACCATGGTTTTCCATACTTCCTTTATCATGAAAAACCTTTTTTATGGTTACATTTTTATTTCCAAAAAAAGATTTTACTCCATAATGAATAACTGTTCTAAAGAATTTATTGTATATATTCTCATGCACTTTTTGTGTCCCAAAATTTTCGATTTGTAAAGTGTCCAAGTCAACAAATAAGATGTTAAAATAAATTTCTTTCCTGTCTCTTATATTATTTTCTATGAGATAATTCAGCCATTTTTTGGATATTTCTCTTTGTGAGTTACTTGAACGGGAATTCCTTAATTCAGTATGATGAATTTCACACATATTTTGTTGATGCCATTGAGTTTTGCATTTTCCTCCATTGGTAATAGAAGACGGACACTGATCAGGTTCCCAAAACCAAGATCTATTTGATTCAAATAAACATCTTGAATTAATTAAGTTGGATAATATGTTCTGTTTTTTCGAAACAGGGACAAATAAACATCCAATTCCAATAAAATTCCTGGTACAATTGTTAAAATCTTTAGGTGTAATTATCTCATCAGCATATACTTCAATTTCCATATTTGCGCCTTCTTTCTACATATGGAAGAAATTATCAACAATTAAAAAAGGGAAGTGAGGTCAAATTTATATTTTCCCCACCAACCCTTTAAATTTCTCATAATTCACCTTAACCCCATCATCCAGATCAATCTCAATCATCTGATCCGCTTTATTTTTTAGCAGTTCATCATACTTAACGAGCTCATTGATCTTTTTATTAAGTTTAGCAAGTTCTGATTCGGCTTTTCCACTATTCTTGGAATTCTCAGTAATTTCCTTTTTCAGAAGCGACCTCTGAGCATCCAGCTTCGACTCAAAGTCAAGCAAATAATCGATTCTCATCTTTGCTAAGGTAGTCTTATCGTACCTGTGCATGTAAACGAGCGCATTGAACGCTTTTCCTTTTTCTGAGGAAGTAAATAGCCAGTAAATTGGCCTTTTCTTATACATTTTCACGTGATCTTTGTAGAAATCCTTCAGGAAATAATCCCTTATGACTTTTCCAGGAGATTCATTTTTCTTCGAAATTGCCCCTGCAATAAAGTTAAGGTTTTCAGAGAGCGTTTCCGCTCCAAAAGTATGTTTCAAGAACTCTTTGAACCTGCCTACGATATCATCCGTATAATATTCATCATCAAGGATCGGGATGATATTATCTTCATCTGGCAGGAAAGTAGCTCTGGGAACTTTTTCTTTAAAATCACCAAGCTTTTCTCCCTGATTTGCAAGGATCAGTCCTTCTTTTTCGGGCGAATATCTTCCGAACATACAGCCTACAGCGTATGAAACCAGCTCTTTTACGGTATCGGTCATCAGCAGTGTTTCGAGTTCTTCTTCGGTTTTGTTGTTGCCGTAGCGGTAATATGGGTTGCAGGTCAGTGTGATTTCAGAAAGAGGAACTTCTGGAGTTATCTCGTCCTGCAAGCCGTAGGCTTCAATAAAAATACGGTTATTTTCTTCCTCCAGCCGCTGCATTTCAAGAGTCATTTCTTTCCAGTGGGTACGTAGTTTAGTGTAAGTTTCTGAGAGGGTTGGCTGGCGGAATTCGGATTGTAGGAAGGGGAGGGTGGTGAAATCCCAAGAGGTTTCGTAGGAGTCCCAGTCGGATTTGGAGAGATTTACTAGTCTCAAAGAGACACTCTCTACTTGATTATCAAATAGGATCGATTGAATAATCGGCAAAGCTTGTACGTCTTTTATCTTTGTATTCAATGTCGGATTCATTATATTGATAAATTTAGCAACAATCGGTGTATTCAAATAACCCAGAATAACATATTTATTTGCATTTTTCACAAAAATAGTTGGGCCTGCTGTTTCATATGTGCATCCATACTCCAAATATCTAAATCCAGACAATGAAGATGTAATTCCAGTCCATGTAATTCCTTCTCGATACCAGAACTCCTCTTCAACTATACGAGCACTATGATCCTTACGATAGAAGGCTCTTGCTTCTGGAGACCAATCAATTACATATTCAATATTGCCTTGCCACTTACGGAAAGATCCTCCTTTTGCACAGAGAACCCACTTTTTATCTACACCTATTGTTTTCTCCCTTAATTCCCAATGATATTTAAGATATTTATCGTTATCAGTAGTCTTGTTCTGTCCCTCTGTGTCAAAAAAGTCCCCTAGAGTTATATTTCCAAATAGATCGCGAACCTTGTTACTCACCCAATACGCAATTGGATTCCCAGGAATTTTCTTAAAATCTGTAGCGGAGGCACGGTAGAACCAGCCACATTTCGGATTTTTGATAGCTTCAAGCGTTTTTGGGCTTTGGTTTTCTGCTCCTCGAAAATCAGATAGCCGTACATATCCACCCTTGAATTCAGGATGATATGCATTCTCACTTGTAAAAGTGCAGATTGGAACTGTCGCTCCATCGAAACCTGAGTATTCAAGCTGAATCAGTGAAGTTATAGTTTTTTCATTGATCAAAAAATCTCTCAGTTTTTCGTAGGAAGAAATAAACATCCACACAAAAGGAGACATGAATCCAAGTTGACCTTTGGGAAAAGCAAGTTCTGTATTACGAACTATAAATGCTGAGAATAGGTCAGATTTCACATCAGCATAATTATTTTGAAGGAATGTCTTCAGTCTGTTATTCATCCCTTTATTGCCCATATATGGCGGATTTGCGATGACTACATGGTATTTAGGGCTGAGGTAGTCAGCTTGTTTCAGAGCTTGCAGGACTTTCTGATGAGTAGAAAGGTGGGAAAGGTTGCCTGAAAGGTTCTTAGATTCCAGCAGGCTTAAGAGACCCGATACTTCCATCGCAGCCGGACGTATAAGAGATCCAAAATTATCAGCCTCGGCAAACTGGAGCAGAGTGGCTCTATGGGCGTTAGTGAAAAGCTCACTTCCGACAGCATCTATGTAAGCATCGAGTTCACTCTGCTCAAACGTGATATTCTCCAGCATACAGATATTGGGCTGAACCTGCTTTTTGAAAAAGTGACGGTCTTTACCTCTTGCCTTCATGGTCAGTGCAAAACCTGCAAGTTCCCCTGCACGCTTATCAATCTCGATCCCGAAAAGGTTGTGGGTCAGGATAATTTCCGGAATTTCGGAAGGGGTGTAGCCTTCTTCTTCGTAAATCGCATACAGAAGATCAAAAGCATAAACAAGCATATGCCCCGAACCGCAGGCAGGGTCGCAAATCTTGAGCTCTTCTGGAGAATTGATTTTCAGAAAATCGGTTTCCTGCTGTTCCGGTTTTACGTAATACTCCATCAGGTCAACAATGCTGGATTCCGGGCGGTTAAGCATCCACAGGCGGCCCAGGGAATTTTCCACAAGATATCGGACAATCCAGTGAGGGGTGAAAAGCTGGGTAACAGCAGGGATGTTTTCCTTGCTGATTTTGATATTCTTCTTCAGGTCGGCAAAGACTTTGTCCTTCTTCGGGGCAATATAGTCCTGGTAGATCCAGCCTATGATTTCAACTTCTTGCCAGTCCTCGTCCGGAATAATTGAATTCAGGTCATGCAGGACTGAACCTGTATGCAGAAGCTTGTCAGGGAAAAGGAGTTCGGTATAGTCTTCTATTTTCTCGAAAAGGAAAGGCATTATTTTGTTCAGGTAATTGCAGAGCTTCAGAATCAGATATTTGTAGAGCTCTTCGTCTTTGTTTTCGGCTTTAAGGTCAAGAACTAAATCTCGGTTAAGGTTCAGGAAGTCAAGTTTCAGAGCATTTGTGAGGAGGTCGGGTTCGGGTTTATTCGGGTCGGTTGAAGTGAAAACTTTGATCTGGTCTTGAAGGCAGCCGTTCATCTCCATAAACTTGAGGGCAACAAGGCGGTTGAACCATGTATAGGTAACTTCTTCCATAACCTGTTCGTAGCCCTTTTCCTTGATCTGCTTTACAAGCTGAGAGCGCTGGTTTTTGATTTTTGAATTAAAGACGCTGCCGTTGATGACAACTGAGTCCGGGTGCTCTTCTACGGAGTGGATTTCTTTGGGAAAGATTCCGTAATAGGCTGCCTGGCTTTTTACTTCTTCATTTAACTTGTTGCGAACCTTGTTTGAGAATTCTATTATTGCTGATTTGTCCATTTTTTATCCGACCCTTTTTTAAATTTTAATGTTTTCCTCTCTGACCATTTTCATTAGTTTTCCTTTGAGCTGGGTAACGTATTCCTCGATATCGAGCTCATTTTCCAGTATTTTTCCGGACTTGAAAAATGTTATATCGCTGATAACTTCGGTATTTCTTGATGTAACTTGAGGCGAATCCGGCTGGTCATCCGGCTTTTCTGGTGTATCAATGATTTTCTCACTAGCTAGTTTCTGTTGCTCTTCCCGGATTCTGAGGTTCTCAGCATCTCTCAGCCTGTAGGCGTCTACACGGAGAGAGTCTATTATAGGGAGCTGGCTCTGGACAAAAATGCAGTCTTCAGCATTTTCCGTGGTCATTTTGATTACATTGAAAAGCCGAAGCACCGATTCCTTGAAGTCGTCGGAGTACTTTTCGTCTGAAAGGTCATCCTCAAGCTCTTTTGTAACTGTATCAAGGCTTTCTCTGACCTTTTCCTTCTGGGCAAAAAGGGCCTCTTTAATTGAAGCGTCGATCTTCTTCTCCAGTATGGGAAGCTGGCGGATCTGAGAGTAGGGTTCTTCCAAATTCAAAATTCTGTATACTTCCTCAATATCTGCTTTTATTTCATCACTGAGGAACTGGATATTTCTGGAGTAATCCCTGTACTTGTGGGCAAGACTCCTGAAGATTTCAACCTGGGAACCTCCAAAAAAGCTCTTTACAGGATCTGCATTGGCATGAAGCTCTTCAAACTCGGTTTTTTGGGAGGCAATGGCTCTGAAAAAGGCAGAGGGATCAGAGTTCTCTGTCAGTTTCTTCAGGAATTTTCTGTAAGCTTCTATCTGAATTCTGCCTGGGAAGCTTTTCTCTTCCTCATACCTGCCTTCGATTTCTTGCAGGCTCAAAAGCTCTTCCCGGAATATGCACTTTATCTCTTCGTAAAGCTCTCCCTCTTTTTCTTTCAGATTTAATTTGTCAAAAAGGTTGTTCAGGATCAGCCTGACAGCTTTCAGGTCCTCTTCTCCGGTCTTCTCCCTGATTTCTATGACCACTTTGTCAGTTTCATCCCTTCTTGTCAGGTGTTTT
This sequence comes from Methanosarcina acetivorans C2A, assembly GCF_000007345.1. Classification (NCBI taxonomy): domain Archaea; kingdom Methanobacteriati; phylum Methanobacteriota; class Methanomicrobia; order Methanosarcinales; family Methanosarcinaceae; genus Methanosarcina; species Methanosarcina acetivorans. The sequence goes on from NC_003552.1 coordinate 2,936,453, forward strand.
GCCGTAGCTTCCGGGTCTTTGAACAGATATTCGGACTGGTAGCGGAGTTTAATTTCTTCCCTGAGGTAAAGAGTTGCCACAAGCCCCGAAATCGTCATTTCTTTCCAGCCGTAGGGCTTTTTCGTGAAGCGTTCCTTTAAGTCACTTAACAGGACCCTGCCGCTTCTCCCGTATTTCAACCGGATGTAGTCAAGCATCTCCTTTAAAGCCAGCCTGTTTATATCACTGCCTTCAACTCCGAACCTCTCAAGGTCATCCGAGCGCAGGACTCTGAGCACTTCGCTGTCGTTTTCATAGTCCTTTGTAACATATCCGGCTTTGTTGTAGACGTTCTGTATAAGGAGGTCGAGCCCTTCCTTTATGCGCTCTTTCGGGCTGGATTTCTCAGGGATTACTTCCTTGTTATCAACAAAAACCCTTGAATCCGAAACTCCTTTCTGGACCAGTTCCAGGGCTTTTGCTCTTGCGCTGTTGGCATTCTGCTGTTTTGTGGAAAGAATATTCTGGATTTCCACATTGTTCCGGTTTGAGGAGTTTTGCTTGAGATACTTCTCTATTTTCAGGTAAGACCTGATCTGGTCGATTAATTCGTCTTCCGGAAGAATGAAAAGCAGGGTGTCCGTTGAATCGATATTGCTTAAAGTATCGCCACTCAGGGACTGCTGGTTTCCTTTTTTACTATAATACTGGTCTGAAAGAGGAGTCAGGAACTTGATTGTAAGGTCTGCGCCTGTGAAGGTCTTCACCCTGTCATCAATCGCTTTGTTAAACCTGTATTCCTTATGGGAAGCCGGGCAGATCCCCTGTTTCTGCTCATAAAGCATCCCGTGGATTTCTTCTAGCATCTGGTGCTCTTCGATTTCTACCCTTTTGATGTCCTTATTGATCTCCTGTTCCTCATTTGTCAGGAAATAGTACTTGTCTTCGGACTTGTTTATCAGGGTCTGGTCTTCGAGTTTTCGCAGGGACTCAACGATTCTCTGTTTCAGTTTGATCTTATCTTCGTCAACCGAAGAAATGGAGAGCACTATCAGGTTGTCGAGGTTCGGCTCAATTTCCGGAATGCTCCTGATCATAAACAGGATTTCCAGAAGTTCGCAGTCGTTGTCATTAAGAAAATCATTTTTTCGGGCATGGGAAATTGTTCTTGCGATAATCGGGTCAAGGAAGCCTTCAATAGTCTCATAGAATGCGTGGAAAGGAATCAGCATCCCTACATTATTCTCGCAGTAGTTCTCGGTCGACTCCTTAAAAGCGCTGAGCATCGACCTTTCCCCTTTTGCCAGGTGCTTGCCCGTAAACCCTGTTTCTCTGATCCTGTCAAAGACCTTCTGCACAAGGTTGAACTGGTAGGGGACAAAAGGATATACGTTTACAAAGTCATCTTCGTTTTTGTAGACCTTTATTTCAGCCCGGTTTGAAAACGCAAGCAAATTCCTGAGTATAGTCTGCTTTTCTGCGTAGTATGAGGCCAGAACTTCCCGGTATTCCTCCTTCTTACTCAGGATCCTTTTCTTGATAACCTCGTCCACGTTAGCGCTGGTAAGTCCAAGCCTGGTGTTAAAACGTCCCTGGATCTTGGAAAAGTCGTAGCCTTTTACGTGTTCTTTAGTAACAGTATCAATATCAGCCTGTGAAGTGACTGCAACCCAGGCTTTCCCCCGGAGTTTGGTCCCGAGTTCCTCCACAATGGTCTGGAGGTTGAGCATCAGCTCGCTATTTTCTCCTATATACTGCCCCACTTCGTCCACCAGGAAAATTACCTGATGGTCTTTTCCCTTCGATTTGCAGTACTTATCGAGCTTTTTTGCAAATTTCTCAACGCTAAAAGTATAGCCTGCTCCATCGTTTTCAAACAACCTGGTAGCAGCTTCCCTGCTCATGTGGCCACAGTTTTCAAGGGCTTCTATAATATCGTCCTGCTCAAAACCATAGGTGACTCTTCTTTCTTCCCATGGCTCCCCGTTTATGCTCTCAAATTCTGTTTTAAAAGCCTCATAAAGCCCTTTTTCTTCAAGGTCTTCTTCAAGGTCTGCGATCCAGAAAACATCCCCCAGATACCCTCGCATATCGTTAAAAGCCCTCATGAAGATATTTACAATCTGTTCATCGCCCTTGTTTGCAGTGTTTGCTTTGGAATCAATATTAAAGAGAATAACATCTTTAGTGCCTGTAGTAACGGCTTTCTCGATATTGGCAAAAATAGCAGGGTCTGTTATTTTGTCCCTGAAAAATTCGAGTGCTTTCTTTTCCTGAACTTCCCTATTCGCCAGTAAATATGAAAGGATTTTGAGGAAATGTGATTTTCCTGAACCGAAGAACCCTGAGATCCAGACCCCTATTTTGTCTGTGGGTTCATCAAGTGCTGCAGCATAATTTCTGAAAAATGTATCAAAATGCTTTCGGGACTCCCCTGTTACCACATACTCATCAAGTTCGGTATAGACGCTCCTTTCGTCTTCCTGATCAACCTTTATTACCCCATTGATATCCCTTCGGATATCTTTTTCGAATAAATCTTCTATTTTTATTTCTGTGGCTGTCATGTGTAGCACTCTGAATAAATATTAGTTTGAATTGAGTTTCTCTGTAAATCCGTGTAAATTGAATCCAAGATTCTGGTTGTTATCTGAAAACCTAAAAATCTCCTGCAGAGTAATCCCAAACAAATTTCTAAATTTACATTGCCTCTGGCATTAATCGGAAAGCTCTGTAGTAGTTCTTGCTTTTGAACTCTCCGAATAAGCTCAGGTCAAGCCCGCTGAATTTTCCAGGGTAAAACATCACAAGAGGCTTTTTGCCTGTAACGGAATGAAGGTTATTAAGGACAGAATGAGCTCTGACTATTGGCCAGGCATTTCCTACTCCTGTCAGGAAAATAATGTCATAGTCTCCCTGAAGTATCTCGGAGATTTCTTTTTTTGTGGCTTCCTGGTTAAGAATTAATCTAATTTTTTCAAGTAAGGCATCTGAACCCTTTTTCTTTTCAAACTGGATTATTTTTTCATCGCTCAGCTTCTGACTCAGTATTTTGAGACACAGATCGTACAGGTTAATTTCAATTATTTTAAGAGAATATTTGGTCTCAAAGCTTGTGACCATCTTTTCAATTGTGTCTCTGACTAGAAGCTCTTTTTCGGGCTCATAATCAAATATCCAGTATGGGATCTCATTTCCCAAGCCTTTACATACCAGAAAATCCTTTGTTTTTATTTTTTCTTTAAAGAGTTCCAGATGCTCTTCAAGTTTCATAAATTTAGAATACAGCACTATCTATAAATCGGTTATTATTTTCAGCCAGTACTGTATTATCTTTTTTAATTTTCTGGGCCAAAATGTCTCAATAAATTGACAGTTGAATGCTGAAGCATATAAAAGTTCAAGTTTCGATAAATTTAACCTTTTCTGGTGATTTGGCGTTTATAAATACTATATTTTTTAACATGGAATTTGTAACTCTTTTTGATACAAAGGTCTAATGATACTGATTTTTCTGAATATAGAGGAAATAACATATTAGTAACCTTAACTCGGACGAATTAGGGAATAAGGATTGAAAATGAAGCTCATATTCCAAATCAAGAGGCATTCTGCAATCCTCCCTCTCCAATAGGATGTGTTCCCTATTAGGGAATGTGAAAAACAAACGAAAATCTTCACGTTAGAGGCAGATGATGCTGATAATTTATGAATAAGAGATACTTATCCCCTAAAAATGGCGGAGTTAAGGTTAGTAAAATTATTCCTATTAGATACTAAAAAAATTTGGTTCTAAATATTGACATATTTTATAGTTCACGGCTAATAAATATGATCCAAGGCACAAAGTTTACAAAGTAGGTATAGAAAAATCTAATTGGAATTTTCATTAAAAAACGTTGACTTAATATTATCTGTAGAGAAACAGTATTTTCAAAAAATGCGAGGGGTGGGATTCGAACCCACGAAATCCTTCGATACCAGATCTTAAGTCTGGCGCCTTTGGCCTGGCTGGGCAACCCTCGCGCTTGGAGAAAAACTGGATGGTTTTGAGCCGCAAAAAATTTGCTACGCGGACATGCTTTAAATAAAGTTAAATTATTTAAAGCTTATTCTTTACCTTATGGAGATTAAATTTCTTGGCACTGGAGTTGCGATCCCTCAGAAGGGTCGGGTACAGTCCGGAGTACTTGTAAGACTTGAGGAAAAACCTCTTCTTATTGATTGCGGAAGCGGCGTACTGAGTCGTTTTCCCGATGCCGGAGTCTCACATACGGAAGTCGATACCGTACTTCTCTCACACCTTCACCTTGACCACGTAGCTGACCTTGTCCCCCTAATCAAAGCAAACTGGCTTCGAGGAAAAACCGATATGCGAGTATATGGGCCTAAAGGAACCGATGACTGGTTCTCACAGGTGATCGGGGCTTATGAGTATTTTCAGGACGCCGTGGACGTGGATATTATAGAGCTCTCTCCAGGAAAAGAATTTACCCCCGAAGGTTTTGACTGCGAAATAACCTGTGCATCTGCTCTCCACAGCGTCCCGACTCTGGGGTACCGTATAAGCGCAGAAGCGGGAGAGATTGTTTACTCCGGGGATACCGAACCCTGCAGGGATATCATGGACCTCGCAGTTGAAGCAGATCTCCTGATCCACGAATGCTCCTTTCCTGCCGGCATAAAAGTAACAAACCACACAACCCCAGACACCCTTGCTGAAATGTTTGGGGACTATAACGGCGAGATCGGAAGTATCTGCCTAACCCATTTCTACCCCGAAATGAGAGGGCATGAAAAAGAAGCAGTCTACCGCCTCAGGGGTTATGTCGAAGGTGAGGTGATCCTTGCAGAAGACCTTATGGGGCTTGAACTATAAACTCCTGAGTTGCGCTTCCCGAATTGCGATTCGGGACAGAAAAATATATGATTTTTCTTGTAGTTGCGATGTAATCGCAACATCACGAGAACCTTTTCTCTACGCTTCGCTGCGCTCAAGAGGACGAATTTGTGATTTAGAGTCGCTTAGTTTAGCAGGACTACAAGAAAGAGAGAAGAGATCTAATGTGTGGCGCATAGATCTCTCTAAATTAATTTCTATTTTTCTTCCATTTCCATATACACTTATGAGACTTTCATGAATTTTTCATATTACGTACACCTAAAAAAGAGAGAGCCTTACTGACATGGTTGCATGAATAAGGGAGCTTGAAACCATTATTTATATATGAACTGCCATAAAATCAAATTACTATGAAACTGCAGGACCAGCGTGAAGTTGATATATATATTAAAAAACTGCAGGAAATGCTTCCGGAACTGAGGAAGAAATACCCTATAAAGTATATGGGAGTTTTTGGTTCTTATGTCCGGGGAGAGCAGAGCCCATCTAGCGACCTTGACATCCTTGTGGAATTCAATGGGTCCATTACATTGCTGGGGTGTGCTAGACTTGAGAATGAATTATCGGATAGGCTTGGGATTAAGGTAGATCTTGTATCAAAAACTGCTCTGAAACCCAGGATAGGAAAACATGTCCTTTCAGAGGTAGTTGAGGTATGAACAGCAGAGTTGCGGGAGATTATATCGAAGACATACTTAATGCTATGCTCGATATTCAGGAATTCGTCGCTGAATATTCTTATGATCAGTTCAGCAAGAGTCTTTTTAATTTTTTCTGGTTTTTCTTCAATTTCAAGACAACCACAAAATTTCATCCCAATTTGAGCAAATCAATTCACTCATTTAAAAATGTTGATTCATTTACACAAGCATTCACCAAAATTTTCCAAATTGTGGAACTATTTTTGTGGGAATTTCCGACAGCTACAGCTATAAGCCATCAAGTTTAAGAACTAATTATTCTCCAATTCTAGCATTATCCATATTGGAATCTTGCTCTCATTAAAGGTGAGAAACCTTTCCATTTTCCAGTGCTGAAACACCGTTTGTTGAAAAAAGTAAATAGATTGTAACAAAAATTAGTTAGTCCATTATCGGTTTTGAATGACCTTACTTTGTCTACTATATCACATATCAAAGAAAATATTTGTTCCATTGTATTATCTGTCTCAGGTGTAAAACCTTTTTTCAAGAAGCTCACATTCTTGCTGAAAATCTCTTCGGCATAAGAAATCGCTTTATGAGACGCTTCAGAAAGTTCAAGATCAGAGTTAAATTCTCGTATCTTCTGAATATGCGCAACAGCACTGATAACCGTATCAGAAAGTATCAATTGAGATATCTCATTGTAGGTAATCTTATCGTTATCTGGAATCTCTTCAACAGAACTGAATTCCTCATAATACCTCTTACTAACGTTTTTTAATTGATGAAACACACAAAAAGAATGAGTCACTTCAGGAAAGACCATTTTTACGGCTCCAATGATCGCTTTATCCTCATCAGAAACAATCTTTTTGATTTTATCTTCAGGAAATCGGTTCTTTATTCGTATAAAAAGAGGCATCAGAGCCTCAATTGTTGGTAACCTCTCAGTTACTTCAAAATCTAAAATGACCTTCTCTTTGGTAGCAACAACGTAAACAGATTTATATCGCATTTTTTTCCATTCTTTCTTTGTGAGTTTCGTTCCAATAAATTCTTCAAGCTTTTTTTTCCATCCATTCTTGATCCAATTCCCATCAACATACAATGTTTCTTCAAAGCTAACTCCTTGGTTCAAAAGTTCTTGCTTTGAAAGTTTTGCTAGTTTCTGTTCATATAACCACAATGAAGTGGGACAAGGAGCTCTTCCACAGACATTTATTACTCCTTCTGTATATGTTTCCCCAATTCGCCGAGAATTGTGCAGACTGCATCGTCCATCGTATCTGACATTTATTTGTGTATCATAATATTCAGAACTGTAATTTGCAGAACCCTGAACACCAATAACCCGATCATGATAATGTTTCTTACAAGTGGGACAAAGCCAGTATGTAACATTGAGAGATATAGTGCCGTAACGTGATATAATAAAACGAGTGTGATGAGAGTTAACATGTAATTTACTTCCACAACTATCACACTGAGTAGGGGAGAATATAGAGAACATAGGATAGTATCGATTTTCAACCAAAACTTTTGGCAAAGGAATTATTATTTTGCCGTCAACTATCGTTTTTATCATTGATTTATCTATTGCAATGTTTCCTTTTCCCATAAATAGAAAAAATATATCAATATAATTAAAATTTTATTGTTTTGCACGATATAGAGGGAAAACGAAAAACCAGAAAATAATAAAAAGTCTCTTCAGCAACGATAGAAAAACACAATATGCTGTAATCAGAGCCATAGAAATCATAGGTGAAGCATCTAAAAACTTACCTATTGAAGTGAAGGAAAAATACCGGGATATCCCATGGAGAGACATGGCCACCATGAGAGATAGACTAATACATGGCTATTTTGGCGTGGACCTGATAATTTTATGGGACACCATAAAACAGGATATACCGCCTCTAATTCCTATTTTCAGATTTATTCTTACGGAAATGGAGTAAAATGTCCTTCTTGTCACGCTGGGAACAGGAGTGCAGTCTTTCTGAAAGTCTCTTTCTATATCATGAGTCAAATCGGAAAATAGTACAGGCTGAAGCCCCATCTCTTAAATAGCAGAAACATAGAATCATCTTTTGTTCAGGAATAACTCTTAACCGAATTTTGCTTAACTGTGGTGATCATCATGGCAAGAATACTTTCAGAAACAGATATTGGGATCTTAAAGACGCTCGCTCCTGAGTGTGAAGGGCTTCTCTGTTCGGGTTCGGGAGTGCCCTATCGTTCCATTCTTCCGCCCCTGGCAAACCACTACTCAAAGGATGCAGCCGATTTCCTGAGGAGGATTAAGATGCTGTCCATGTACGAACTTGAATACCTTATCAGGCTCATTTTGTCAGGAGAAGAAAGCCTGGGCTGCGTTCCATTTGATTACATGAACCTCTTTGTGGAAAATGTCTCCGAAAGGATGGGGGAAGAAGTAGCAGCTCAGGTCAAAAAAACATATGAAAACTCCGAATGTCCGGCCTGAAAACCTGATTGAAAGAGAGAAAGAAGAAAAAAGAAAGAAGAAAAAAGAAAGAAGAAAAAAGAAGATAGAGAAGGCAGGTTATATAAAGAAGATAGAGAAGATGGATTCTATTTGCTTAAAGGGCCTGGTACTCTGGATCTGAGGATCTTAGACATATACCGTTGTTGATCAATTAAAATCCGGATAAGCTGTTCAGGTTCTTCCGTATTTATCTTCTAACCTTTCTATGTCGTCCTCTCCAAGGTAATCGCCCTGTGCTACCTCGATGAATACCAGGTTCTGAATGCCTGTGTTTTTTATGCGGTGTATTTCGTTTACGGGAATGTCAACCGTATCTCCTACAAGAACCTTGAGATAATCACTGTTTTTAGTTACAAGGCCTTCGCCGCTGACCACATACCAGTGTTCATTTCTGTGAGCATGGCGCTGGAGTGAGATTTGTTCCTGTGGCAGGACCGTAATGCGTTTGACCTTATATCCCGGTTTTTGGGCGAGGATCTCGTAGAAGCCCCAGGGCCTTTTTGCTTCACGTTTTCGTTTTTCTAGAATTGTCTCGTAAACCCTGATATAGTCCTCTACCATCCGGTCAACAGAGAAGCGTTTTTCCACGCTTTCCCGGCATCTCCTGCGGGAGATGGAGTTAAGCTTTTCGACAGCCTCTGCAGCTTCGGTTACGTTATTTACAAGGAATCCGGTCTCGCCGTCCATAATCAGTTCAGGCATTGCACCCCTGTTTATTGCAATTATGGGTGTCCCGCAGGCAAGGGCTTCGACCACCCCGAGCCCGAAGGCTTCTTCATAATTGATCATGTGCAGGAGAGCATAGGCATTTGAAAGCAGCTCTTTTTTGCGCTCCTGGCTTACATGCCCTTCGTAAACGATCTGGTCATTATCGATGTGGGGCTCAACTTCATTTTTAAAATATTCAGGGTCTGCAATAAAACCGGCCATTCTCAATTTCCTGCCTGCTTTTTTTGCAACTTCTATCGCTTCTTTTGCACCTTTTTCCCTGTGGATGCGCGAGATAAAAAGAAGATAGTCCTCAGGCCTGTCATTAAAAGGAAAAGTCTCGATGTCTATCCCGTGCCTGACTGTCGCTATATAATCCAGCTCATTGCACCTGTAGGCATCACTTATGGAGACATAAAAAGTGCTGTTGTTATATTTTTTATAGACCGGCAGAATTTTCCTTGAAGAAAAGCCATGTATGGTTGTTACAACCGGCGTGTCTACAAGCCCGCTGTAGGTGAGCGGCAGGTAATCAAAGTGATTGTGGATTATATCAAATTCATTTGCCCTTTCAAAGACCTCTGAGATATGCAGGCCCTCGTATACCTTTCTTACCATATCTTTATCTTCTTCGTAAGGCCTTGGGCATACCGCGTGAAGTTCGCCTGCGGTGTGCGAGTCCGCTGTTGCAAACAGCGTAACCTCAATCCCTCGTTTTACCAGACCCTCGGTTAATAAGGAGACCATGTATTCCCATGGCCCATACTTTTTAGGTGGCGTGCTCCAGGCAATCGGAGATAACATCGCAATTTTGATTAAGCTCCCCCCGGTATTTTGGTTAAGATCCATTTCCCCTAATTGTTATTCGAAAACGGTATGCCTGTGCCCTTCAAAAGACCTGCAGAACTCTGCTGGACATTGCTCCTCAGGGCACTCGTGGATATACTCCAGAACATCGTGAAGTTTTGCACTTGCCAGGGATACCGATGTATCCGCACTCCCGTAATAGAGACGGATCTGGTCATCATGCAGGACCCAACCGCAGGGAAAAACAACATCATTAACATCTCCACTGCGTTCATACAGTTCTCTAGGCCCGAAAACCCATCCTTCGGACCTGTGGAGGACTTTCCTCGGGTCTTCAAGGTCAAGGAGAGCCATTCCAAGCCGATAACTTAATTTTGACGTTGTAGGACGCACTCCGTGGTACATGATTAACCATCCGTCGTATGTACGAATTGGCTGGGGAGATAAGCCTATCTTCCGGGCGTCCCACCACCCTCCTTCTCTGGCATACAGCAGAACCTGATGGTCTCCCCAGTGCCGCATATCCGGGGAAAAAGAAATCCAGATATTTGCCTTTGCCCCGCTCATCGAAGAGACCGGCCTGTGCAACATTGCCCATTTTCCGTTAAACCGTACCGGAAAGAGAGCAGAATCCTTATTTTCAGGAGGCATGGTAGCTCCTATCCGCTCGAAATTACGGAAATCCTTGGTAAGAGCCAGGGATGTCAGGGGTCCGGAGTCCGAAAAAGCGGTGTACGCCACAGCCCATCTACCCATCTCATCAATATAAGTTATACGCGGGTCTTCAATGCCGTAGATCTCTTCAGGGTAGTTAACAGTATCCGGAGTTAAGGTTGGTTCGGTGTCGATTTCCCAGCCGTCTATCCCGTTATTACTCCTGGCTACCGTAAAGTGAGAAAAGCCCCTATGGTCTTCAACCCTCACCAGCAAGAGAGTTTTGCTTTCAACCATGGCAGCTGCAGGGTTAAACACCGAATTAGCCTGATACGGCCAGTCTTCAACTGTAAGTATGGGATTTTTCTTATGCCTTACAAACAATTCTCCGTGGTCCTTCCAGATCATGTTCTCACTTCTCAGTCGATTCGATTTGCTGCTAACAGGTTCTTTTTCTTTGTCAGGCCCTCGCTCCTTACTGCGGGCTGAAATAGGGCACTATAGGCTTCATCTGCGTATTTATTTAAGGAGCTTAAAGCCAGGAGGAAGCAGATTACGGATTCTGCGCCCTGGTTGCAGTTCATCCCATCACAGTTGAGCCCGTCGCAGACTGCACCTGTTAATGAGTCATACATGGGAATTTGCAGGCGGTTTCTGCCCAGGAAATATTCAAAAGAGTACCTTGCAAGTTCCAGATATTTTCTCACCCGGACAGCCTCGTAGGCTGAAATGTAAGCCTGAGTCAGGTAGCCCGCTTCGATTGGTTGCTGGTCAAAAATCGGTTTCTCTCCGTTCCAGGAGTACCAGCCCTTATTTCCAACTATATCAAAAAAGTCGCCTTTCCACTGGGTTTCGGTAAGGAAGTCCAGAGTGTCAAGCCCGGCTTTTCTGTAAGTGCGGTCTTTGGTATAGTTATACGCAAGGATCAGGGATTCACTCAGTTTTGCATTGCTGTAGGTCACTGTGGGTTCAAACCATTCCCAACCTTCTTTTCTATTAGCCTCATACAGGTCGACCAGAGAATCGGCATGGCTGAGAAATATGGATTCAAAAGTATCCCTGTCTATAAGGGAGTCTACAGCCCTGACAGCATCCCTGCGAGAGTTAAATATGGATTCAAAAGAGTCTGCATCCACGCCTGCCCTGAGCATCTCATACAGCCCGCACATTGTGTAGGCTTTTGCCCGCGGGTAGCTCAAATTTTTCATCTGTGTTCCGGCTTTACTGATGAGCGTGTGTGCAAGAGTACGCATGTTTTTTGAGAGATAAGGGCAGCTTATCACGTACCCAAGCCCATAGACTGCACGCCCGAGAGTGTCTTCACTGCCTTCTTCGTCCAGAAAGTCTCTTTTATAGCTCATGAAGTTGTGGAAGTGTCCTGTGTCAGTCTGGGCATGTTCGAGAAAGCTCATGTAGGTAGTAATCAATTTCCAGAGCTCTTCGGATTTTTCCTGGCTGTCGATAAGCTGGATCAGGGCAGCAAGCCCTCTGCCCACATCATCGGTACTGTACCCGTAATGCCGGGCCGGAACCCCCAGATTGGTATGCTGGATAATCCCCACGTTATCGGTCAGTAGTTTGAGGTGGTCGAGTTTTATTTCGGGCAGCTGGTCCGGCAGGAAATTGAACCGATTTTTAGTTCCGGAGTAGGGCCTGTATTGTTTTAAAGCCTTGGTAAAAACCGCGTTATATTCTTTTCCTATATTTTTCCAGGTCATTTTTCTCCCGAAATCGTAGGCATTTCTGCGCATTTTGTCACACTCTTCTGGGTTTTCGATTAAGTATAAAAGCGAATTTTTAAAGCCTTCAGCGTATCCGAAATCAACGAGTAAACCCCTGTTCTCGGAAAGCATTTCCTGGGCGTACCAGTAAGGGGTGGATACTATTGCTTTTCCCATCCCAATCGCGTAGGTAAGAGCACCGCTTACAATCTGTTCTCTGGAAAGATAGGGAGAGACGTAGATGTCACTGGCAAGGATATAATTGCAGAGCTCTTCTTTTTCTACAAATTTATCGTGAAACAGTACGTTCTTCTCGAGCCCCAGTTCGGAAACCCTGTTCGTGAGATACTGTCTGTAGGTTTCTCCATGTTGTTTCTTGACCACCGGATGAGTGGCACCCAGTATGAGGTAAACAAGGTCAGGATACTGGCTTACTAGCTCCGGGAGAGCTTCGAGCATACTTTCGATACCTTTATTCTGACTCAGCAGACCAAAGGTGAGGAGAAGAGGAGAGCCCTTCAGGTCCAGTTTCTGTTTATACTTGTTGCAGTTGTTAAATGGATAATCAGGTAAGCCGTGAAAAATCATCTCGATTTTTTCATCCGGAACTTTATATACTTCTTTTAACATCTCGACTGCAGTCTGGCTCATTACAACCAGCTTTTCGGAATATCTTATGAGCTTTTCTGTGGATATACGGTATTCCGGTTCCGGTTCCTTTATTATCGTATGCATAGTGGTAATTACAGGCTTGCTTATTCCTGAAAGCAGAGCAAAAATGTAATCTCCCGCGTTTCCCCAGAAAAGCCCGAATTCATGTTGAAGGCATACGATATCCGCATCGGACTGGTTTATAAAATCTGCAGCCCTGTAGTAATCTTCAAGTCTGTTTCTTTCTATTTGAAAAACGACCTCTTCAGGATAGTTGTAAATTTCGGAAGGGTCATTAAGGGCAATGACTTCGCAATGTATATCGTCATGCACCCCGGATACTGAATTTAAAAGATCAAAAGTAAATGTTGCAATCCCACATTCTTTCGGAACATAAGTTCCTATAAACAAGACTTTCAGCTGTTTATTCAACTTTTTTCCCCCACTTAAAGGAATCAGGTCCGTACTTCCCGCTTTCGGAGTTTAAAGCACTTAATTAGGTATTTTCCCCACTTAATAATACTTAACCAAGTGTTTTCTCCACTTAATAACATTTATTTAAGCATTTTTTCACTTGATAACATTTATTTAAGCATTTTTTCACTTGATAACATTTATTTAAGCATTTTTTCACTTGATAACATTTATTTAAGCATTTTTTCACTTAATTATATTTATTTAAGCATTTTTTTCACTTAACCACTTTATCAAACTCGTACTCCCTGTTAATCAAATTGCATTTCATTAACCGCATATATCCATCAGAAAATATGCATTGTCTAAAAAAATACAAAGTCAAAAACATATTGTTCTTTTTGAAAATTCTGACCATAACCGCTTAATTTACTGCTAAAAAGCGAGAAATACAACCCCCAAACGAGCATTCACTTTGCTAAAACTTAGTCAAATGAGTAACAAAATATTGATTAGATATAGGAAATGTATTCACTTATATTTAATATTATTTATAAATATAATTTAACTAGTTAACGAAAATAGGTAATGAAACTTCAGGAAAATATTGTTCTCTTAAAAGTCCTATTAGTTCCTTTAAACTAAAAATAATAGGAGCCAAATCAGGCAGCTGAAAAAGCTTAAATTCTTTTTTTGCTTCCTGCTGTTACTGTGTACAGCATGACCATTTTTCACAGAATTTCAGCTTACAGATCTTGAACATGAATTCTTTTTTTGTCCAGATCGATTTTTATCTAATTAAACATGCTCTGATATATGTAACAGAATTCAACAAAAATTTTTTTAAGGTTTATCTTTAGACTCTGTTCCTTCTCTCCGCAACCTGACTCCAGCTTCACAGGGCATAGAAAAAATTCGTAATTATACGAATGAGTTCAAAGTTGTCAGGGCATAAATGCAGAAAATCCTTGTTCATAAAAGATTAAAGACTTTTGAATAATATATCCGGCCTCTTATTATAAGGCAAAACTTGTCTATAGATGACGCTTTTTGGGTTCCTGTATTCACACAAAATTTTTTTCACGAAACAGTCTAAAATTATTATTCAAGTTTCGCAAATATTTTTATAATATAACACATAAAGTACGGTATAACTTACTAAATTAATTAAATCTATTAAACATAATTTGTTTACTCTGTTAATTTCTGCAAGTCTATTCAAGTAAAAAAAATCAAATCCTGTAAAATAAAGGGTCTATGCTATCTTTAATTTTCTGCCCTGAGAAGATAGCCCTGATCCGAAGACATTTTAGGATTAATTCTGGAATCCAAAACTATGATAGTGGATACTATCTGCCAGATCCGATCTTGTCCCCCTGAAAGTACGAATTACGATCAAAGTAGATCCCAGATCCGAATCTTGACGCTCAAAAAACCTGAATAAACAGAACAAATTTTTAGGTGAATTTAGACGAAACTTTATTAAATAGAATTAAGGTGATAGCTCTGTTGAATTTAAAGTTAGTAAGGAAGTTAGTAATATTTATCATGGTAAACTGTCTTGTCCTGTCGGGCATTCCTGCAGCTTTATGCATGAGTTCAGCACCTGTCGTTTACGTAACAGGCGACGGGAGCGGAGATTTCAATTGTGACGGAACAGATGACCACGTTCAGATAAATCAGGCCCTTAAATTCGTGGCAGAAAATTCTGCTTATACTACTGTCTACCTCAAGGGCCCTTTTACCTATGTTATTGATGATACGCTTCTGATCGGCAGCAATACTATCCTCGAGGGTGACTCCAGTGCAAAAATAAAACTTGTCAACAATGCTAACTGGGAATCCCGGAAGCCGATGATTAAAGAAAGAAGTACCGGCATCAGTGGCATTACCATCCGGGGTTTTACAATCGACGGGAACCGGGAAGGGAATACAAATGTGGTCAGCGGAAAAGGATATTATAACCTTATCCACCTCAGCAGCTGTCAGAACATAAAAGTATATGATATGTATCTGACCAACAACCACGGGGATGGCCTGAAAACCGATAAATGCACAAATGTGGAGTTCTACGATAACGAAATCTACCTGCTCGGGCACGACGGGCTCTATGCCAGCGGCTGTTCGGACGTGGAAGCTTACGGCAATACAATAACCTGCAGGACAAACAGTGGCCTCAGGCTTTATAACACAAACAAAGCCAGCTTCCATGACAATGTTATTACCTCGGAGGGCTCAGGAGGAGCAGGCATTGAAATCCAGAAATATAATACTCCTGCGATGGACGATATCGAAGTCTACAACAATGTAATCTATAAAACTGCTCTTGCAGGGATCTGGATTTTCGGTTCAGGATCCTATTCAGCTTCAACGGCAAACGTCCACGTCCACCATAACCAGATATACGATACCGGAACCAAGACCAGTAATAGTATAATCGGAGGAATCGTATCCAACGGGTTTAGCGGGCTCATTGAAAACAACGTGATTGATGGGGCATATGGAGCTGGAATTGTCCAGAAGACTGTTTATTCCCCGGCTCCTTCAGGCTCGGGTTTTCTTCTTACTGTCAGAAATAATATACTTTCAAACTCTAGATCCTCTTCAGGGGGAGGAAGTGGATACGGGATAAACAATGAGCTATCAGGTACCCACTCTTTTGTCCTGCAAAACAACTGCTACTACGGAAGTGCAGGAGGAGATTCCAGAAATGTTCAGCTTTCGGCTTCTGATATAAAAGTAGACCCCCAGTTTGCCGATAGAAGCAGCCACGACTACCACCTGAAATCAATAGCAGGAAGATGGAACGGAAAAAGCTGGATCACTGACAGCGCGAGCTCCCCCTGCATCGATGCAGGATACATCGCTTCGGACTATTCTAAGGAGCCTCAGGACAACGGAGGCAGGATTAACATAGGAACATACGGAAACACCAAGTATGCTTCCAAATCCGGAACAACGGAAGTAGTTACCAATCAGGCTCCTGTACTGAATTCCATCCAGGACGCCACTGTTGAGATCGGAGAGAGCCTTACCTTTACGGTAAGCGCTTCGGATGCAGAAGAGGACAGCCTCAGCTACTCGGCTTCAGGTCTTCCCACAGGTGCAACTTTTGACAGTGAGTCAGGGATTTTTGCCTGGACTCCGGCTGTCGGACAGGAGGGAACATACAGCGTAACCTTTGTGGTAAGCGATGGGGAACTGACGGATTCAGCGACGGCAATCATAAACGTTTCTAAACAGGAAGACACTTCCAAACAGGAAGACCCTTCAACTATAACAGGAGAGGTCTACGATAACCGCCTGCGTGAAGCTTCTCCTGACATCGTCTACCAGAGTTCGCCTTTTATCGATGTCGGCGCAATGAGTATTGGCAGTTACAGAGATATAATGTGGTTTGACCTGAGCGTGTATGCTGATTATAGTGAAGTAAACAGTGCGACCCTTTCTCTCTACTGGTATTATCCTGCTGGAAAAGCAAGACCTGAAGATACTGTGATTGAGATTTACAGGCCTGCCGATTCCTGGAACCCGGACTACGTGAGCTGGAATAAAAAAGACAAAAGGGTTGCCTGGAATAATGCAGGGGGAGACTGGTATGACAGGAACGGAGTCCTGCAGGGAAGCACGCCGTATGCCACAATAACCCTTGAGGGCAGCGACCTTCCTGACAACAGGTATTACGAGCTGGACGTAACTGACCTTGTAAATGAATACATCAGCAGCAAATACGAAAACACTGGATTCCTGATCAAAGCCCGCACGGAAAACAACAATTACATAGCTTTCTACAGCAATGACTGCGGAAACGAAAACCAGAAGCCAAAGCTCACTGTAACTGAAGAGGCTTCTGTAAGCCCGATTGATGTCCAGCCTATTGATGTAACCGTAAGCGGGGCAAAGGACAACCGCCTGCGCGAAGCCTCTGCTGAGAATGTCTACCAGAGTTCGGCTTATGTTGATGTAGGTGCACTCAGTGGAGTTGGAAGATATAGAGATATGATGCAGTTCGATCTGAGCGAGTATGCTGATTACAGTGAAGTAAACAGTGCGACCCTTTTTCTCTACTGGTATTATCCTGCTGGAAAAGCAAGACCTGAAGATACTGTGATTGAGATTTACAGGCCTGCCGATTCCTGGAACCCGGACTACGTGAGCTGGAATAAAAAAGACAAAAGGGTTGCCTGGAATAATGCAGGGGGAGACTGGTATGACAGGAACGGGGTCCTGCAGGGAAGCACGCCGTATGCCACAATAACCCTTGAGGGCAGCGACCTTCCTGACAACAGGTATTACGAGCTGGACGTAACCGACCTTGTAAATGAATACATCAGCGGCAAATATGAAAACACTGGATTCCTGATCAAAGCCCGCACGGAAAACAACAATTACATAGCCTTCTACAGTTCGGAAGCAGGCGGAGAGAATCAGCGTCCTAAATTGAATTTGCAATTGAAACAGTAATAAGCAAATTTAGCTTCAGGAATGCATCTCTACGGGATGTGGGTTGAGCATGAGACAATAATGTTTGACCTCATCCCTGCATGTTTTTCAGATTTTCTCCCGACTTTCATCTGATTGTGTTTAGATTTCTTCATATTTTGTTCAAATTGTATTCCGATTTCTCCATATTTTGTTCAAGTTCCGATTAATTTTTTAAAAATCATGTCTTGAGATGCCTGCAATTGACGGCATAAGAATCCCATTGAACTTATACGTCGTGATTAAAGAGTCCACACTTCTTACGGGCCTGTCTTATCCAGGAATGCGTACCCCCTGGAAAAATATAAAAGATGCCGGCTTCTCAGGTCTTGTCTGCCTCTGCGATTCCAGGGTTTCCTATAACCCCCTTTCCTTTTGAAGTGCTATTTTTCACAGAGTTAGAAGACCTGCACCACGGTTTTCCGCCGATTAACCCAAGTGGAAGAGGAACTTGTAAGGAAAGCAGCTGAAGTAATAAGACGTGAAATGGATACCTGGATAGGAATTGTTGTTCACTGTATGGGTGGAATTGGCAGGACTAGCACTGTGCTCGGGGGCGTACTCAGGGACCTAGGGGTTCGTGCCGATGATGTGGTAAAAAACTATCTGGATAGAATAAACAGGTTCAGGGGAGCAAGAGGGTGGCCGGAAGTAAAATGACAGAAGAAAACGGTACTAAAGTACTGATGGGTACGAAGGTACTGATATTTTGATGGAAATTAGCGTTTGTTAAGGAAGGCTCCATGTTGATCAGGTCCTGACCCCGAAAATTCTTTTTTTGCAGACTTTTGTAATAGGGGCTCCTTGTTCTACATTGTATTAGTTATTTTAATCAAGTCCTTCTTCTTTAAAAAAAATTGTTATTTCCCTCCCTGTTATTCTACATAACGTCCTGTTGTTTCTTTTATCATATTAATATTTTTTATAATATAATGTTCTTTTTCCCGGTGTCTTATTGTTTCGTGTCTTATTGTTTCTTATTTCTTCTTTCTTTTCGTTATCAATTCCACCTTCGTCCCCAAACTATCAAAATAATTTAATAGCATGAATTCCATACACATAAACTGTTAAATTTACCTTAGAATGTTGGCGATAGCTATGGTAACAAGTAAGGAAAGACAGAGAGCAAATTTGGCCAGAATGAAAAGAATAATGAAAGAAATTGAAAGCACGCAAAATGACTCTGATCTAATAGCCGAATTAAATGTATTTCTAAAAAAACAATATCCATTATCCTTAAAATGGCACATGATTATCTTTAAAAGTGAAGTCGAAAGGAGTTTAAAGTATCTGGATGACATTAGAAAAGAAGAGGCAAAGATACTCGGAGGAAGGCAGAAAAAGGAACCAAAAGGAGGCTTAAAGCAGGTTTATTATAAATCCTCGGATGTACCCCGCGCCTTTAAACTTGATTATTGCCTGGTATATGACTCTGAGAAAAACCAGTATAAATGGTTAAGGTGCAGTACTCCCAGAAATTCAAGAGCAAAAGTCTTTACAATTCCCATATCTATGATTGGAGAGTATAAACTTTACTGGAGCGAAGAAGCGAAACAGAAATGGGGAGAAGACAGTATAGGAGAGAGAGAATTAGCGGAAAGGGCGATTAATAATTAGAAAATACCGGATATCTCAAAAACCCTCAAAATCCCATCTATTTGCTCTCGAAGAACAGGCAGGATTTTCTTAAAAAATTGGCCTGAATTATATGTTTAATTTTTCTTTATATCTCAAAGGAAATTAAAAATAAAGGCATTGAAACTGAAGATTAGATAACAAATGTTGATGTATCTGGAATCGATCTCTGTACGATCTAATCTTCAGCAAAGGGCAAAAGTGCCTGTTTGGATTCAGGCAGGCATTTCCTTATTCAGGATATAATTAACCATTTCTGGATTCAGCTTACTCTCCCTTGAAACTCTTTTCTCAATCTCCTCTGTGGATCTGCCTTCCATTTTCATTTCTTTAATCTTTTTGATTGCTGAAGCTGGAATGTTGTAATATTCATTAATGTCTTTCCTGTGTCCCCAGACATCTCCTTCGAGAAGCTGGACGCGCTGCATCTGCAGGAACATCTCTATAGATCTTGAGACTGTGCGCCTGTATGATTTTGGCAGCTGAATTACTTCAATTTTAGGGCAGGTTTCAACCAATCCAAAGATATCCTTGTTTGAAGGCCTGAATGCCAGGTGAACAAGACGCTCATTCGGGTTAAGTGTAAAGATCTCTTCTCTGGAACTAACTACTCTAATTCTCATATTTTCCCCCACGGAAAGTTGTTTCATATTCTAAGTCTGTTTAGGGTTCAATTTCTTTATGTTTTTACTACAGTATATACTACATCAACTTATTATAAATAGTTATCTCATTAAGCTAATGTTATTTCAATAGTATATTCAGTATTCCAATCCTATTAGCTCTCTAAAAAACACTTCAAAATGCCTTAATATGGAATAAAAACTCTAATTAGAGATTTATTTCTTAATTTTATAATATTTTTTTATTTTTATCATACAAAAAAAATTTATCTATACTACTCTAATTATTCAGGTTTTTTGATTCTGGATTTCTTATTTCAAGTTTGAAATCAAACTGAGATTCTTTGTAAACCGAGTTTCTTTAACTGCTGGTTTATTACAGTTCAGAGTTTAAAACCTGACATAAGTGAAAAAGGGATGATTTAAGTGCGACTTCTTTTGCCTAAAATCCTGAGCTGATTGCTTGTAGACATGAAACTATCTGAAGTAAGAATGTAAAAATAGTATTCTGCTATTTGTTCAAAAAGAAGTGGTAGAAAATTAAGTCAAAAACTGATTTGTTGAGACTAGATTTGGCTTGGAAAAGGAGTAAAAATGGTTTAATAAAATAGTGAGTATAGCCCGGCACGGATTCGAACCGAGGTTGCAGGATCCAGAGTCCCGCATGATTGACCACTACACTACCGGGCTTCGATGATTTTTCGCTGTGGGGCGTGATTCTTGCGCCCTGAAGCGTATCTTCTAAAGGAAGATTTTATATATATAACTTTCGGGTGAGCACCCCTGAATCTATTAAAAATTCAATAAATTAAGTAGTGATAAAGATCTCTAAAAATTTAATTTAGAAACATGAAATATTTTTCAAAATGAAGTATTATCCTGTTCAATGGGTATTCGTGTCAAAAGATCGGTTACTTAAGTATTCAATCACAGACTTTCTTCGGACTGGTTGAGAACTGCAGTCCACCACCAGCGGGCCATGTCCATGAGGTCTTTGGAGAACTGGCCGGAAAGCCGGTATTCTTTGTTTTTTATGGCAATAAGCCCGGCTCCGAGGAGTTTATTGCGCATTGCATAAAAGGAGGCTCGGCCTATCTGTAGCTCTTCCAGAATGGTTTTCCATTCATTCGTTCGGATGGCGTTGCCTGCTTCCTGACGTTCTTCAACCATTGACAGGAATTTCTGTCCCCGTACAGCAGTTGCGTCTTCCTGGAAAATGCGCCTCATTAAATTATAGTATGGGTCTCTTGAATGACCTATACGGGTATTCGAATCCGACCGTACCACAATAGTGGTTGCTGTTCTGGGGGCGTTTTTCACAAGCGACATTGTCTATCGGTAATTGGATTGAATTTATAAAATTTCAGGCTGCAGAATCAGTAGATGATTTCGAGGGCGAAGCAACTATCTTCATTATCAGGTCTATGTACTCTTCTCTCAAGAGGTAAACCATAGGGGTTTTGTAGGACTCTTTATGTGCCCTCAGGATTCCGAGTTTCGAATGGATATATCCTACCATGGATGCTACTGTATTTCTTGATACGTTATATCTGCTTGAAAGCATTTCATGCAGCTCATCAATAGTTGTTTTCTTTACCTTGATGAAGATACACAGTATAGCCCTTCGATATCCATTGGAATCTACTTCAAGAAATTTCTCTAATCTGGATTTTACTTTAGCTCGGATGGATACCATAATTACCACCTCTACTGATGTAGTAAACAATGTCAGTTATAGCTCTATATATAGGTTTGTAAATTTATTCGTTCTGATGAAAATGGATATTAAAGCTCCTGTTCTTCAGGCAATTTTACTTTGCTTTAAGTTCATTTATGCGTATAAGTATGTTCCTTCTATAATATATCGCTTTTTATCATCCATTCTCACGGTCTGTACACTTGGAGTTTTTTTAAATTGCCCGACCTGGAAGAGGGACTATTATATTTTTATTATTAACCATTTTTTCCAATAAAGCATTTCATTCATTTGAATGCTGAAAAAAACTTTTAAGCTCCTCTGATGAATTTGAAAACTTGGATAATATATTTACTTATTAACATTATTATTTTCTTACGAACATATATATTAAGTTTGTGTTCATATTGCTAAAATGGGCATAGTTTATTTGATTGGTATAATAAAAAAACATCTACTTTGAAAGATTATGCGGAAACTTTTATTGGAGTTCCAAAAACCGAGATTTTGCAGGGCAAGGAAGAACAAATGACTTCAGAGAAAAAAGGTGGTCATCAAAACTGCCATTTTCTTTCTAAAAGAGGGATTAATTTTAATAGGGTAATTACCTTAGACAGAAATCAAAAAGGAAATTAAATATCAGACCTGGACAGAGAAACTTACTTTCCAGGATTCAGGCCTCATTCAGGAGCGGATAATGTGGAATATAGGTATGACCTTAATGAGCAAACTCTTTACATTGATGAAAACCGAATACCTGCGTATAGCCTGGAAAAAAACGAGATTGGCAACTGCACCAGTTGTGACTCTATCCTTGTAAGCCTTAGCTATCATGCTGTCGGGGAGAATATTGCAGTCATAACAAAATGCGCTTCATGCGGAGCCTTCTATGTAAATATCTATGACTCCGACTGGAACTGGATGGACGAAGTCCGGGTAACACTCCTTCCGATCCCCATACCTATAAGCAACCCTGTAGTTGACAGCTGGGAAGAGCTTAAAGCCGTCCCCATAAAAAAACTTGAAGCCGTTTTTTCAAAGGGAGAGATCGAAGCTCTCTTTGCCCGGGCAAAAGACAAAGCTCCTGTCCGCCAGTATCTCTATAGGGCTCGTAAAAAGTACGAACTTTTTGAAGAAATCTTTGATTTAAGGCTGGAATTATAATTTCGTTACATCAAAGTTACTGATTTTAGGCAAAAAATAGAGGGATGGAGTAAAAATATCAATTTAAAGATAAGTAATTATATAATATTACGTCAAATTTAACTGACTCCACGTGTTTAGTTTCCGGTAATTTTAATCTCATATTAAAATATATCCTCAATTCTGCTTCGAACTTGAATTAATTACCTGAAATAAAGTTGGAAAATGATGTCCGAATCTGAGAAAAAACATGTACAAATATCTAAAAATATAATATTGATGACATATTTATGTGCCATTCAAGAACCTAATAAATGTTGTCCAGAATGATTATTAACCAATTAACTTGACTATAGTTTATCATGTTTAAGTATAATCTACTCTATGTGTTTTACACCTTTTTCAATATACATGGTATAGACTCTGCACTTCAAAAACTAATATATAAAAATATCACTATAGAATGATATTATGGCGGTTTATTTATATTATCAATATAAAAATATGTGTAAAATTTGAAATGATTTATATTTATGAGCAAATTATTTTTTAAGAAAAAAACAATTTTCATTCTAAAAATATTTTATTTCATTCTTCGTCCTCATTTCTGACACTCATCCGACCAACAAAATAGATCAACAAAATAATAAAACTTATTTCTCAAACATAAATTCACCTTTTGCTGAACAAAATGGCAATTTTGTAATATAGTAGGAGAATAATTATTATTTGTATGCATGAGACATTTTTACAGTTTCATTCTGTCATCTTTTTCTGGATTTTCTTGCTCCTGCCAGATCCTACCTGATCCTGAAATCAACTATTCTGATATACTTTATGAATATCTCTTCTCTTGAGTTCTATTTTCCAATTTAGCTCCAATTTTGTCAGGTCGTTCATTTCAAAGACTATATGAATATACTATATTTTGCCGATCACCGCCCTATTTAGTGCAAAAAATATTTCAGGAAAATAATTCTGAAAATGGGGAAATCCATACATATGTAATATATGAATAGTAAAATCCTCTTCAATCTTGTTGCCCAAACAAGTTATTTTTAAAAATAATTAAGCCAATACAATAAATATGATTGTTTAACAAGAAAATCCTCTAACGTTTCTATTTTATATGTATGTGTTCTGAATGATTTTTGAAGTGCAGAGTCTATCCCTTTCCTTCTAAAAAGTGTATTATAAATATAGGGTTAATTTAATACAACTGGTAAAAAAAATAGATATATTGAAAAAAATAATACAGATCTTGTACTTGCGTAAAAAATACTCTATTTTTTTAAAGGATGTTCTTAGAAGATACACATTTTAATACATGTATTTGTTTTCTAGAGTATTTATTTTTAGAGTGTATTAGAAAATATAATTACTCAGAGTGTAACTGAATAAGCTTATGATTTAGTATTTTGTAGTTAATATTTCACTGAAAATGATAATTGATTATAATTAATGTAGTGCTAGTCTTTAAAAAGTTACTTTGGACAAAAGGGTCTATTGAATAATATATATTTAGTAGAGGTATTTTTTTAAGAAAAATATATCATATTTAATATATGTATTTTAATGAATATCATAGAGGATATCATCTCACAAAATAGAATATAAACATTTCATTCAACATATACTTTTTAATAAAGAATAATTTAGCAAACAGTGGGTATCCTATTATTACATTTTAATGTATACATATACACTGATATTACTATATACTAATTTAGATCCATACATAGTCAATGAGATATAACATTATGAATGTTTCTATTTATCTTTGATTTTATGTGTATTTATTTTTAGAACATCTTTATAATATCACATATAGAAATTGTATATACACATATCTTTAATTAATAATAACTAACTAGTGGAGTATATGATATATATCAAACAAATTCAACAAATTTTTAATATATACAATAATCTACCATAAATCATTATAGTTTGAAAAATAAATACAGTGTCAAACCACATTATAAAATATATAGTAAAGCATATGTTTTTTAAAGAAAACCTATATTGAGGTTTTTTTCATTAATAAAATTAGTATATATTTATATAATGATTTTTGTTCTCATCCGTATACACTATTTGGAATGAGTTATACACAAAAAACATACCCTTAATTTTTAATAAATTTTTTATAAATATTTATATATTTTTCACTGATTTCTGGCAAAATTTTTGATTTTTTTTAATTTGTACCAAAAACCACACATTTTTTGAACGTGAATTCTTCGAATAACAGGCTCAAAAACAAAAAGCATAAATTTTTCTTAATTGAATCTTTTAAACAAAACTTGTATTTTTACTTCATTTACTTTTACATTCTCCATAAGGACAAAACTTATACCTGCCCAATCAATAATACTTTAAACACATTATTCGAAACTGATCTTAAAAAAATTCAGGGCTTTAGCATGCTTGAAAATTTAGACTTATCCCAGACGATAAATAACGAAGACTATAAAATGAGTATGAAAACACTTGAGGTTAAAATCGGGGAACTTCAACGCAGGGCATGGGAGCTAAAAATCCCCATCATACTTGTTTTTGAAGGCTGGCACGCATCAGGGATGGGAGAAGATATCAACCGTTTTATTCTGCCTCTGGACCCGAGAGGATTTGACTTCCATACCATGACAAGACCCTGCTACGAAGAGCTCCTCAAGCCATTTCTTCTGCGGTTCTGGGCGCGAATCCCTGTAGAAGGAAGAATCGGGGTCTTTGACCGGAGCTGGTACAGCCGGGCAATAATCGAGCATTTTGGAAAAGAAAAAGATGAAATAGCCCTGGAAAATGCCCTGGAAGAAATAAATTATTTTGAACGCCAGCTTGCGGACGATGGATACCTGATACTCAAGTTTTTCCTTCATATAAGCGAAAAAGAACAGAAAGAGCGCTTCAAAGAGATCAAAAAAAGAGATATTCCCCTCATCCTTGATGAATACCAGGGAAAAAACGGGATAGAGCAGGATTTTATCGAGCAATACGATGAATATCTGCCTGTTGTGGAAAAAATACTTGAGAGCACCGATGTTCCAAATGCCCCCTGGACGATTGTTGAGGCAAATGACAGGAACTTTGCAGTCCTTAAAATCATGGTAACGGTAGCTCATGCGATCGAGACGTATATTGAAAAGGTGACACGGACTCCTGGACAGCAGACAATCAAGTACCTTGACATTGGAACTGTAAATCTCCCGTTGCTCAACGGTTCGATCCTGGAAAAGACCGACCTCTCCAAAAGTATTTCCGTAGAAGAATACAGGGAAGCTAAAAAACTTTACCAGCACAGACTTGAAAACCTTCAGTATGAACTTTATAAAAAGAAACGATCGGTTGTCATAGTCTTTGAAGGCTGGGATGCCGCAGGGAAAGGAGGAGACATCCACCGCCTTGTTGAAGAGCTCAATCCCCGGCTTTACAGGGTCGTGCCTGTGGGTTCCCCAAACGATACTGAAAAAGCTCACCATTATCTCTGGCGCTTCTGTGAAGCTGTCCCTATGGCAGGACATATAACCATTTTTGACAGGAGCTGGTACGGGCGCGTCCTTGTAGAAAGAGTGGAAGGGTTCAGTACGGAAGAAGAATGGAGAAGAGCTTACCGGGAAATCAATGAATTTGAAAAGATCCTTACCGATGCAGGAACAATTATCCTCAAGTTCTGGCTTCATATCGATGAAGAAACCCAGCTCGAACGTTTTGAAAGCCGGATGAAAGACCCTGAGAAACGCTGGAAAATTACAGAAGAAGACTGGCGAAACCGGAATAAGTGGGACGACTATAAGGTTGCAGTCGACGAGATGCTTCAGAAAACAAGTACCACAGGCTCTCCCTGGATAGTTGTCGAGTCCCGAGACAAGCGTTATTCAAGGATAAAAGTCCTGAAGACCGTAGCTGAAAACCTTGAAAAAGAATTGAATACATGATAAATACCTCTTATATTCGGCAGGTCGACATTATGAATTAAATATTTTTGCTGATATTGTTTTTTAAACATTCTGCAAATTTGTAATATACTTGAAGCTGGTTAACATATGACTCAAATCTTACGCCCTATATAAGTAACGAACCATTTTTGCAGTAATGTTTAATGTGGAAGAAAACGTGTTTTCCCACAAAAACGCTATCAGTAAAAATACTTGGAAAAAATCAAGTTACCTGCCGAAAGTAGGATACCTGATCAATGTAAGGGACATGTACTCAAAGATCGATAAATTATTTTATCCGAAGCCACCAGCACACTCAACAAACCCGAAAAGTTTCTTTAATCTTTTTTCACGCTTATCAGGGACTTTCACTCTTTTCCATTAAGTTTTTCCCTTTCTTTTCTGTACCTGTAAAGGGCTATTTCTATATTGCTGTGCAGGTCTTTTTCGTCAAAAGGTGAGTCTTTTTAATTTTTTCTGGTTTTTCTTCAATCTCAAGACAACCACAAAATTTTATCCCAATTTGAGCAAATCAATTCACTCATTTAAAAATGTTGATTCATTCACACAAGCATCCACCAAAATTTTCCAAATTGTGGAACTATTTTTGTGGGAATTTCCGACAGCTACAGCTATAAGCCATCAAGTTTAAGAACTAATTATTCTCCAATTCTAGCATTATCCATATTGGAATCTTGCTCTCATTAAAGGTGAGAAACCTTTCCATTTTCCAGTGCTGAAACACCGTTTGTTGAAAAAAGTAAATAGATTGTAACAAAAATTAGTTAGTCCATTATTGGTTTTGAATGACCTCGCTTTGTCTACTATATCACATATCAAAGAAAATATCTGTTCCATTGTATTATCTGTCTCAGGTGTAAAACCTTTTTTCAAGAAGCTCACATTCTTGCTGAAAATCTCTTCGGCATAAGAAATCGCTTTATGAGACGCTTCAGAAAGTTCAAGATCAGAGTTAAATTCTCGTATCTTCTGAATATGCGCAACAGCACTGATAACCGTATCAGAAAGTATCAATTGAGATATCTCATTGTAGGTAATCTTATCGTTATCTGGAATCTCTTCAATAGAACTGAATTCCTCATAATACCTCTTACTAACGTTTTTTAATTGATGAAACACACAAAAAGAATGAGTCACTTCAGGAAAGACCATTTTTACGGCTCCAATGATCGCTTTATCCTCATCAGAAACAATCTTTTTGATTTTATCTTCAGGAAATCGGTTCTTTATTCGTATAAAAAGAGGCATCAGAGCCTCAATTGTTGGTAACCTCTCAGTTACTTCAAAATCTAAAATGACCTTCTCTTTGGTAGCAACAACGTAAACAGATTTATATCGCATTTTTTTCCATTCTTTCTTTGTGAGTTTCGTTCCAATAAATTCTTCAAGCTTTTTTTTCCATCCATTCTTGATCCAATTCCCATCAACATACAATGTTTCTTCAAAGCTAACTCCTTGGTTCAAAAGTTCTTGCTTTGAAAGTTTTGCTAGTTTCTGTTCATATAACCACAATGAAGTGGGACAAGGAGCTCTTCCACAGACATTTATTACTCCTTCTGTATATGTTTCCCCAATTCGCCGAGAATTGTGCAGACTGCATCGTCCATCGTATCTGACATTTATTTGTGTATCATAATATTCAGAACTGTAATTTGCAGAACCCTGAACACCAATAACCCGATCATGATAATGTTTCTTACAAGTGGGACAAAGCCAGTATGTAACATTGAGAGATATAGTGCCGTAACGTGATATAATAAAACGAGTGTGATGAGAGTTAACATGTAATTTACTTCCACAACTATCACACTGAGTAGGGGAGAATATAGAGAACATAGGATAGTATCGATTTTCAACCAAAACTTTTGGCAAAGGAATTATTATTTTGCCGTCAACTATCGTTTTTATCATAGATTTATCTATTGCAATGTTTCCTTTTCCCATAAATAGAAAAAATATATCAATATAATTAAAATTTTATTGTTTTGCACGATATAGAGGGAAAACGAAAAACCAGAAAATAATAAAAAGTCTCTTAAATTCATCTGTTGGGTTTTATCCTCTATCCATGCCAACCTAAGACTTACATGCTATTCTAAGAGCTTGCGTGAAATATAGTTAGAATCGTGCGAAAATATAAGGATAATTCAAACATCCTATATTTTACTCAAAATCTACCCCTTTATTTCCACTGCACGGATATCCGATGTATCGATATCACAAAAATGACAGTAAATTCTCATGGATTTACACAATTAGGTTAATTAAAATTTGGATATCTTTTTTGTATTGAAATATCAGCATCAGGTAGACATATAAATTATCTATATAGTAATAAATACTATTCTGTGAAATATAGTTTCCATTTGTACAATCTTTAAGTGTGTGTGCCCTCATATGTGGGTACATGGTAAGGCACAGAATTACCATAGATAAATCAGGTAGGACGAAAGTGGTACTGCCTGCATACATACGAGATAAATTTGAACTCGAAAACGGCGACCAGGTGGAGATAACGGATGATAATGAGAATATAATCATAAAACCGGGAAAGCAAATGGGCGACGATAATCAATGAAAACAATCTGGGATTGTGATGGGTGTATGCTTAACTCAGGCTTGAAGTAACTATGAACCCGACCCGGGTTAAAACGCGAGTGGTATGTCCGTTCAATGATAAACGTGTAAATTGGATTAAGAATATGCAAGAATCCGAAAGCTGAGTATACGGTGGTGAGCATGGACAAGATCGAAGCATATAAGCAATCAATCGAAAAGACATCGGCTTTAATTTACGAGCTCCAGGCACTCCGGAGAATATACACTGAACTGCTGCTAAACGAAGCAATGGAATCCATGATCAGATGGATGCATAAAACCAATCAGGCCATAACTGCCATCATAAAGGACATCGACTTTTCAAAAAGGGAAGTTACCATAAGGACAAATTCAGAATGGTTCCTGGAGGGCAGGATGAAGTTTAGCGAGTTTCTGGAATTATACAAGATGTGATAAAAGATGAATATCGAAGAAAGGGTAAAAATGCGGAATGACAGAATACAGAACTTTATTCAGAATGATGCAAACAAACAGACCACAGTAGTTAGTACCTGGCATCCGGAATAAGCGACGACCTAAGTAACGCAATTTCAAAGGTCGAAAAAAGGACTGCGTAAACAGAGATGGGTATTTGTTCGGAAAATCAATTCCGGGGTAATCCCGGATTCTCTTAAAGATGACATAGGCAAGATAAATGTAAACGAAGACACTTTGGTCGAGCTCTACGGAATAAGAGATAACGGGCTTGATAACGTCAATGATGGATTGGGTGACTGATATGCCTCATGATATCGAAATTACCAATATGGCACCGAAAACGCATAAACAATGGCTCGAAGCGAGAGCCGAGTTATATAAGCTCAAAAAAGCCGAGGAAGAGAAAAACATTGAAGCCCGGAGATTGTTTGATTTTTTACGTCCGGAGCTCCGGGCATTTGTTATGGAGATGGAGAGGACATTGAGAAAGCATGATCCCATAAAAGGTGACTCGTACAAAACGATTGATCCCATTATACTCGATTCTTTGCTCAATAGTGAGTATGACGAGTATATCCTGGAGTCTCCCCCATACGAGGAATTCACCATAACATCGGAAATGAAAAAGGAATTGCTTGATCTGGCGAACGCTGCAATGATGCTTTGGAGCAGGTGACATGAAAACACCGAATTTGAACTGGCTTACAAGGGAACCATACCGAACACCAGTGTCAATTATAATTGGTCTTATATTGGTAATAATCACGGTGTGGTTGACATCCGTGGTGAGTGGTTGGATATGGTGAGTTGGTAGGGAAATGACATGATGTATGAGAACCTAAAAAACCATTTGATAACAGACGATTGCACAAATGATGTCTATGTTGCAGCCGAAAAAACAGAGAATGGGTATAAGCTTTGCTGTGAATGCGGGGTAGTGCTTGAAGTATCTGAAAATCCAGTGGGTAGGGTACTTGTCTGTGATATCCAGGAAGAAGACTATTGGGTAGTCGGAGAGTCCGAACGTGTCATTAACTCATCGTAAAACGAATGGACGGTGTTCTAAATGTCTGCACACTTGAACGTAGAATCTAATGGAGATAAAGTCGTAATCACCCTTTCTGGTGGCTTTGAGCAGGATCTACTCGAAGAATGGGCCCACGTTGATAAAACATCAATGGAAATTGTACCTTTGGCTCTTAATACCCTCATGGATGAAATTGAGACTGAATCATTAAAAATATAGAAGAAAAAATTACCTGAATCGTGACATTTAACTTATTTTATACAGTAAACACCCAGAACACAATTGTATTTTTAAAACTGTTCTCTGAAAAGAAGGCTGGAAAATACTTGTTTTTCAAAATCCATATTACCCTAGCCTACCATAAATACGATATATACAGCAACAGATTATTATACTTCACAATAGAAGTAATTAAGAGAATTTTTATATATAATTTCACATTCAAAAACCTCCTTTCAGGTCTTAAGATTCAACCATATTTCTGATGTCAAACTTAATCGCTCTTCTAGCTGAATTGCCCTTCTTACAAAATCACTTTTTTGAGAACTTGCCTTTCAACAAAGTTGGCTTTCAGCAAAGTTGGCTTTCAGCAAAGTTGGCTTTCAGCAAAGTTGGCTTTCAACAAAATTGTCTTTCAGCTAAATTGCTCTTATATTTTCTGCGATAAAAGAACAGTTTTATTTAATAAGCATTATTATAAAAAGTAAATAGAAGATATAATTATCAGCCTGTATGACTATCAGTCGATATTAATTTTAAAAGGGGATCAGCATTACGGAAAAAAACATTCAGAGCAAATTCACGGGAAAGGGGCTTCCTGAAAAGGAGTTACCGGACTTTTTTGAGTCAAAGGATGAACTGAAAATTTTCCTGAGGAGTATTCCGCAGGTTATTTTCATAAGGAAAGCCGAATCTGGCTTTCCGGTAGAGTTTGCTTCTGCAAACGTTTCCGGATTTGGGTATGAACCTGCCGACTTCAGAGCAGGAAAAATACTGTATGCTGATATCGTCCATCCCGAGGACCTTGAAGCTTTCAATTTCGGGGTTATAAGCAATTCCGAGCGAGGGATTGCAGACTATATTCTGAAGTACAGGATTCTTACAAAAGATGGAGAGGTGCACTGGGTTGAGGACAGGACTCTCATCCAGTACGGGAAAAACGGCAGGATAAGCCGTTATATAGGGATTGTTTCGGATATTAACACCCGCAGAGAGCTTGCAGAAAAGCTGAAACAGGAAAAGCAGAAGTTCAGTTACCTCCTTAACTCAAGCCGCAGTCTTATAATTATCATGGACAGGCAGGGAAAAATCCTGGAAACAAACGAAAGGGCGTGTACAAGCCTCGGGTACAGCCAGGAAGAACTCCTCAAGCTTGCTCCCTCAAACATCGATACAAGGTATGGAAACCAGTTTCCAAGGCAGGTCAAAAAGATATTTCAGAAAGGAAACATTGCCTTTGAGACCAGCTATCTGAAAAAAGACGGCACTTCTATTCCTGTGGAAGTGGAAGCCCATTTAATGGATTATGAGGGCAGAAGCACAATCCTTACGGTTGCAAATGACATCAGCGAACAAAAACAAATAAAAAAAGACCTCTCAAACTCCCTGAAAGTAAATAAAGTCCTGGAATTAATTGTAAGCAGCAGCCCTATGGTTGTTTTCCTGAGCAGCCCCAGAGAAAAAAGGCCTGTGGAATTCATAACTGAAAACATAATCCTTTTCGGGTATCCGGCAGGGGCTTTTACCTCAGGGGAACTGGCATATGAGAACATTATCCACCCCCTTGATATCGAAAAGGTAAGGGATAACCTGTTCAGGAATTACAAGGAAGGAAAAAACGACTTTTTCCAGGAGTACAGGATTCTAACAGCCTCCGGAGAGGTGCGCTGGGTTGATGAGCAGACGTTTATCCACTCCGATGAAAAAGGGGATATAGAATACCTGTACGGGACCGTTATTGACGTTACCGAAAAAAAGCAGAGTTCGGACTTCCTGCGCATCCGCCGCGATACAGGCACTGCCCTTGAATCAACCGATGTGTTGCAGGATATCTTAAGGCAGCTCCTTGACCTTGCACTTGAGGTTGAACCCCTGGACTCAGGCTGTATCTATCTGATGGGCGAGGCAAACGGCGAGCTGAAATTAAAGACCTGCAGAGGTCTTTCCCCTGCTTTTGTGAAAGCAGCTTCAGGTTTTGGGAAAGCTCAGGGGCTTGTAAACCTGTTCAGGATAGGAAAACCTGTCTACAGGCAGTATTTTGAACTTAAAAAAATGGCTTCCCTTGAAACACCTCCTGAAGAAAAGCTCAGGGCAGCAGCTTTTATTCCCGTATTCTCTGGAGGAAATTTTGCGGCAGTCATGCAGCTCAGTTCCCATAAGGCGGATGAGATTCCCGAAAGTTCCAGAAAACAGCTCGAAACCATTGCCCTTGAACTCGGAAACGAGATTTCAAGGACTAAGGAAAAAGCAGAACTCCAGCAGATTAGCAGCGATTTTCAGGGGCTCTTCAAAAGCATAAAGGACTTCATTTTCATAGTAAACCAGGAAGGCTGCATAGTTCATTCCAATCCTGCTTTCCGCAAATACCTTTCGTATACCGAAAAAGAACTCCTTGGGAGGAATATTCTTTCCTTCCATCCCCAGAACCGGGTCCTTGAAGCCGCAAAAAACTTTTCTGAAATCCTCGAAGGAAAAACATTCCTGTACAGCGTGCCCTTTGTTACCAGGGACGGAACAGAGATTTTTGCTGAAACCAAATTCAGTAAAGGCTCATGGAGGGGACAGGAAGTCCTGATTGCTCTCTCCCGGCCCAGGCCTGAGGAGTGAGAAAGGACGAAAAATATATATCAATATTTAATCTTCTTTTCCACTCAAAATAAAAATGAGAAAAAAATCAGCCCAGTTCATTTTCAAACAGAAAATGAACAGATAGAAGAAATTTTATTTTAAAAAAACTAATATATAAGTCTATCCTCTACCGCGATCTGACCATATCCCTAGAAATACAGCCTACAGATGATGAAAACTGTAATATATCCAAAAAAAGATTTAAGTTAATAAGTAGTTCAAATGAGAGGATAAGGAGCTTCCGAATTTTCTATATATATAAGTCTGCCGAAATTATTTTGTTTGAAGAGGGTTAAAACCACGAGAAATATATTATAACAGGAGAGCTACAGATAAAGAAAGCTCACACCAGCACTTTGGTTCCAACCATGTGAACCCTGATGGGGGAACATATCAGCACTCACGCGAATAGACCCGAACAGACTGGAAAAAAGTACCGCAGCGTCTGGAACCAGAAACTGCACATCGCAGGGCCGGGATAAAAGTCCAAAAATACTATCTACCACCATATCTACCACATCTACAATATCTACACACCACAAAGCCGGCCCTGGTGTGCAGTTGAGATGATTGGAAAACTCCTTTTTAAGATCCCTGTTTCTGATAATTTCTGATTAAACCTTTTTCTGAATATCTTTTCTGAGAATTTCTGATTCTGAACAGACCAGCTTTTTAAGGAAGCTGTTTCCGAAAAGTCTGCTGCTGAAAAAAATCATTGCTGGAAGAACATGTTAAAACCGCGAAACGACCTATTCTGGAGTTTTCTGGAAATTATGAGTTTTCTGGAAATATGAGTTTTCTGGAAATATGAGTTTTCTGGAAATATGAGTTTTCTGGAAATATGAGTTTTCTGGAAATATGAGTTTTCTGGAAATATATTTAACTCCATCCGCCATTTTATTTAGTAGGGAACATAAAATTGCTGCAGATCACACTTTAAGGGGGATGGTACCATCGTTACAAAAGAAGAAGTCATCGAGGTTCTGAAGAGCTGCTACGACCCCGAAATTCCGATCAATATCATTGACCTGGGACTTGTTTACGGGATCGAGATAAAAGAAGACAGGGTGCATATAAAAATGACCCTGACCGCACCCGGTTGTCCAATGGGAGGGCTTATTGCTGAAGACGTGAAGCGAAAGGTCGAAGCAATCAAAGGAGTAAAAGAAGCCGAAGTAGAACTTGTCTGGGAACCTCCCTGGACTCCGGACAGAATTTCGGAAGATGCAATGAGGAAGATAACGGAATAAAACAGCGAATTAAAACCTGGTGAAATTAAACAAAAAAACTGAAACATTATATAAAAAAATAGAAACTAAACCGTTACGGAATAAAACATAAGGAGCAAAAGCAACAAGAGTTAGAGTATAAGGAACAAAAACAATAAGAACTGAAACACCAAAAACCGAAACATAAGGAACTAAAAATTTTGCATTAAAAGTTGGGGGAACAAATATGGGAAATCAGGATCTTAGCGACCTGCCAATGAAAGTAAAGCTGCCTGAGCTGGATGCTGCAGGCAGAAGCCATATAGAAGAACTCATCGCAAAGCGGAGGTCCATACGGGAATATGCTGACAGAGAACTTTCCGAGCCGCTCATTTCTCGTTTTCTGTGGGTAACCCAGGGAACCAGTTCAAAAGAGGGGTTAAGGACAGCACCTTCGGCAGGCGCACTTTACCCTCTTGAGGTCCATGTCGTAATCGGAGAGGGCAGTGGACTTGAAGCCGGTATTTACAGGTACGTTACGGAAGAACATTCCCTTATCCAGGAAATCCCTGGCGATATGAGAAAAAAACTCTCGGAAGCTGCCCTATCTCAGGGCATGATCAAAAACGCTCCTGTTTCACTCGTAATTTCTGCAATCTACCCGCGCATAACAAGCAAATATGGAAAAAGAGGACTTAGATACGCCCACATGGAAGCCGGACATGCTGCCCAGAACGTATATCTTCTTGGAGTTGAATTGGGAATCGGGACCTGTACAGTAGGGGCTTTTGAAGACGAGGAGGTAAAAAAGGTCCTTAAAATGCCTGCAAATGAAGATCCTCTCTATATCATGCCCCTGGGCTACATCTAAACCTGCCTGCAAATATTTTTCTGTGCAGAAGCAACAGCAGATCAGTAGCAGTAAACCAGCAGATGTGAATCAGCAGAGGCAAATTCGGATGGACCCGAAAAAATAAATCAGAGATTCCTTTTCACTGATGGGTCCGTTTCAGCATTTTCCCTGACCAGCCTGCCTCCAGAGAATGTATAGATTACTGGCCTTGCATTTGCCAGCCTGATTTTGCGGATGTCTTCGTTAGAAATCCCTTCAATATGCTTTATCAGCGCTCGTAAACTGTTCTGGTGAGCACAGACAATTACATTTTTTCCGTCCTGAAGGATGGGAAAGATCTCTTTTTCGAAATATGGCACCGCACGTCTATAGATATCCTTGAGGCTTTCCCCTTCCGGAGGCCCTTCGTCAAAACTCCGGCACCAGTGGAGAATCTGCTCTTCCCCGTATTTCGCTTTCATTTTGTCCTTTTTCTTGCCCTGAAGTATCCCGTAATAGCGTTCGTTTAAGGCTTCATTTGAATGGATAGGGATCAGGTTTTTTTCGGTATTAGGGGGGTAAGCATACCGTTTTTCTTTTCTGTCCTTCCTGGATCCGTCTTCTCTTTCGGTCCTATCCTCTCCTGTCCCGGCTTCTTCGTGGACAAAGACCCCAATTTTTTTCTGCTTTGAAAGGATTAAAAAGAGAGTTTCCTGTGCCCGAATCAGTTTTGAAGTGAAAGTAACGTCCAGATCAATCCCCTCAAGTTCGGCAGCACAGAGAAGGGCTTCTTTTATCCCCTTTCCGGTCAAAGGAACGTCAACCCAGCCTCCGAACCTGCCATCAACGTTCCAGCCGGATTCCCCGTGTCGTACAATTATCAGGTAACTCATTCAGATCTTCCAATCCCAAGACTTAATTCTTGTTTTTTAAAAGATGGTTTTAAAGTATGTTTCGAATAGGTTTATTCGGTAAGGATTTAAAGTATATTCAAAGTATGGATTATAAAGTATGGTTTAAAGTATAAACCTTAAGGTATGATTTTAAAGCAGGACTAAAAATATAGTTTTTCTGATTTAAATCTTCATAATTTAAATCTTCATGATTTGAATATTCATGATTTTTTCGATCGCGGCTTGAACTCAAGTTCCGTATCATAGAGCAGAGACCAGAGGTCCCCCTTTTTGTACATCCTTTCCGCATCTATTTCAGCTCCCTGCCCTATTATTTCGAACCTGACTTTCCGGCCTTTGAAAGTAGCCTTCCCGAGCCTGCTTTCCATCCGGCTGTAGTCAAGGGCATCGGCAAGCCGGATGAGGGCAGCCACTTTTAAGGTAAGATCCTGCAGGTCTTCGGGCATTTTCCCGAAAGCTTTTAGCCTGAGTTTTGCAACCTTCTCTCTCCCAACTCTTTTTTTGTGCAGGAAAGCCGCCCAGGCAACAACCGGCCACAGCCTTTCAGGTAATTCGGCAGGCGGGTGCCGAAGCAGGATATCCCTCCCTGCCCTGTGGTGGTTCTCAAAGTCAGTAGCTACCCCGGTATCGTGCACAAGAGCAGCTATTTCCACTAATTTCCGGTACTCGGGACCCAGCCCGTGGATAGGAGCAAGGATCTCAAAAAGTTCGAGTGCATTCCGGGCCACGTTATCAGCATGGCTGCGTTCAATTCCGTATTTATGAAAAAGGTCTTCCAGGAACATGGGTTCGGGCAGAACATCATCCTCGTACCTGCTATTCCCCCTGGATCTGAAATTAGAGCTCATTCAAAATTCCCTTCATTTTATTTCCATCCTACTATTGAAAATCGACCTGAAGTTATTTCTCAGTTTCCCGAGTTTCGCTTCGGGAGCACGAAGTCCTTTTCACTCGCTTCGCTCGTTCAAGAGGACTACTTGATGGATTTTATTATTGGTTTCGTTCAAGCAGACTACTTTATATATTAGAATAAGGAGCTTCGCTCAAGAGGACCAAAAAGGATTAAGTTACGAAAGTTTCTGTCCCGTACAATCCTACTTACTTAATGAAGAGAAAAGAAAACATGCAAACAATAATTGACGTTTGCTTTTATGCTTATTACAGAGCTCATCCCAAAACTCAAAATTTGCTTCTTGAGCTTGTATTTCGAGTAATCAATCAAGCTCATGATCATGAAAACAATTCTGAAAATTCCCAAAGATTAAGAATAAAGGTGACTTTTGGGATAGCCTCACAGTATATTCAGGCTTTATTCAGATTCTTCTTTCTACTTTTTTCTTTTTTTGTAATTGCTGCCAGACAAGCTGGCGGAAGTACTAATGTTTACCTGTTCTTTGAAAACCAGCTTCTGGGGCTAAGAAACCCGTTCCTTCGATCTGTAGACGTTTCTTCAATATATTGCCTCTCTCAATTGCGGCCTGGTTTGTAGATTATTTTTGTCTTGCCCGATGGAACGGCCAAGGTCCCGGACGGCGCGGTAGAGTAAAATGAGAAATTCCTTTTCCGAGCAGAGAAGATAAAAAATTAACACAGGTGATAAACTCCAGTCTGAGCCTGCTGATAACTGAATTATTATATATCATGTCCCGACTCTTAGTTAACAATGATTGAAATCAGCTTCAAGCAGGGAACTCTTCTCATAAAGGGCAATGTGAGGGTACCGAATTCCATATGGGACGAAAGGAGCGGGAGCTTTCGGGCTCCAGCACTGTATTATAGGGATATTGTCAACTATCTGAAAGAATCCGGCATTGATTTTGAAGATGCCGTACTTGACCTGCTTCCCTGTCCGGACCTTTCAGCAGCTTATGAGGCTTCGGGAAAGAAGCTGAAATTGAGGGACTACCAGGCCGAAGCCCTTGTTGCCTGGAGTGAAAACGAAAAGTGGGGAGTGCTGGTCCTGCCAACAGGAAGCGGAAAAACCCTTCTTGGAATCAGGGCAATTGCCGGGTGCAACACGCCTGCCCTTGTTATTGTCCCGACCCTTGACCTGCTCGAACAGTGGAAAACCCAGCTTGAAGTAGCCTTTTCCATGGAAATAGGAAAGCTTGGGGGCGGAGAGAAGAAAATCCTTCCCATAACCGTTTCCACATATGACTCTGCTTATATCCATGCCGAAACTCTGGGGAACAGGTTCGGCCTTCTTGTTTTTGACGAAGTGCACCACCTGCCTGCAGCCGGGTACAGGAGTATTGCCGAGTTTTCCGCAGCCCCTTGCAGGCTTGGACTGACTGCCACCTACGAGAGGGAAGACGGGCTGCACACGGAACTCAACCGGCTCGTAGGGGGAAAGGTCTACGAGAAAAAGGTCTCGGAACTTGCTGGAGGACATCTTGCCCCTTACACAATAAAGAGGTTTGCTGTGACACTCACTGAGAAGGAGCAGAGAGAATATGACCGGAACTATTCTGTATTCCTTGATTACCTCCGAAAAACCGGAATGCTGATGAGAGGAGCTCGGGACTTTCAGAAACTGGTCATGAAAAGCGGCAGGGACCCAGAAGCCAGAAAAGCCCTCCTTGCAAGAAATGCAGCAAGAGACCTTGCCTTCAACAGCAATTCAAAAATCGAGAAACTGCGGGAGATCCTGGAGCAGCACAGGGAGGATAGGGTGTTTATCTTCACGGAACATAACCGGCTGGTGCACCGGATTTCCAATACATTTTTTATCCCTGCAATCACCTACAGGACCCCGGCAAAAGAAAGGAACTCCATTCTTGAAAAATTCAGGACTGGGAGCTACAGGGCAGTTGTTACCTCAAAGGTGCTTGACGAGGGAATTGACGTCCCTGAAGCAAATATTGGAATCATCGTAAGCGGGACCGGAAGCAAAAGGGCATATGTCCAGCGCCTGGGCAGGATCCTGAGGAAAAAAGAAGGAAAAGAAGCCGTGCTCTATGAAATCATAGCTGGGGAAACTACCGAAACCGGGACTGCAAGGAGGAGAAAAGAAGCTCTCTCCTCCGGGAAAAGAACTTCAAAAGCTAAAGGCAATACCGGAACCCCAAAAAAGAAAAGCCTAGGAGGTGATTCGCCTGCTCACCTCTGATCTGCTTGTCACCCGGATTTCAAAGGGAAAAATAAAACCGGAATATGCATCCTTTGATTCCGAAAATCTGGAACTTGCAGAACTCCTTATAGAGACTTTCGAACAGCATGTGGGAAAAACATACGGAGACCTCCTGGCTGAACTTGAAGGATATGAAGAGATGAATTACCGCTTCATCAGGGGGCTTTCCCAGCTTCTTGGCAGGCGGGCTGTGGTTGAAACCTCTTCGGCTGTTGACCCCTCCAGAGCCAGGGAAGCTGTTTTTGAAGCCTGTGGGGGGATGGCACTTTCTCCTGTCGAAAGAAAAGAGGCGCTTCAAAAAGCCGCGGAAAAGCTTTCGATTTCAGTCCCGGAACTTGAAAAATCCCTCTGGGCTGACCTTGAAGAAAACCAGTTCCTTAAAGAATTCAATCCCCTTTCCCCTGCGGAACTCCTCAGGCAGTACAACATCTCCCTGACCCAGACCCTCCTTTTCCGCGCTGTTGATCTGGATATCTGGATCACAGGCGATTTCCAGAAAGTCCTCTGGAAGATCCTCAGGTCCGGGCTTATGTATTCCCTGGAAGACGCTGAAGAGGAAACCGGTGAAAAAGAAGAAGCTAAGGAGCTAAAGGCTGTCCACCTCCATCTCGAAGGGCCAGCTTCCCTTTTCCGGATGTCGGAAAGGTACGGGAATTCCTTTGCAAAACTCTTCCCGACTCTCCTGCGAACAAAAGGCTGGAGCCTGAAAGCAGGCATTCTCCACAAAGGTTTTCAGGGAAAACGCATCCTCGAGTTTACCCTTGACAGCTCGAAAGCAGCTTTTAAACCCTCATCCGAAGCAGTCCGATATTCGGAAGCTCTCTATTCCGGGCTTAAACTTGAGGAAACACGGGAAAGATACAAAACCGGAAAAAAAAGCGGAATAGTAGGAGAAGGTGAGATAGGATTTGCGGAAGAGGAAGCCGAGATTCGGGAAATAGCCGCCGAAGAAGCAAGCTATGACAGTACACTTGAACAGGCATTCGGTAGCCTCAGTTTGGGGAGCTGGAAGGCAAAAAGGGAACCCACAATTCTCAAAGCCGGAAAACACGCTTTTGTCCCGGACTTTTCTCTGCAGAGGAATAGTTTGAAGGTATATCTGGAAATTGTAGGCTTCTGGACTCCGGAATACCTTGAAAAGAAAGTTGAGAAACTCAAAGAAGTGAAGGAACCCCTTATTCTCCTGATTGACAGAAAATTGAAATGTTCTGAAAAAGACTTCCCTGCCCAGGAAGTAATTTTCTTTGACAAAAAAATCCCGGCAAACGAAGTCATGAAGGTGCTTCGGAAATACGAGGAAAAGAAGCTTCGTGAAGAGAAATCAATACTGCAGGAGATGGAAATTCCTCTTTCCGGAGAACTGATAAGCCTCGATGAAATCGCAGCTGAAAAAGGAGTCCTGCTCGATGCTTTAAAGGAAGTGATTGCAGCCAGGCTTAAAAAGTCCGGGGAAGCTGAAGAAGCAGGGAGATTCATAGAATCCGAAGAATTGGAAAAATACAGGGATTATGTACTCCTTGAAAACTTTGTAATCCACAAACAATTGCTTGAGAAAATAGATAAGGAACTTGAAAAACCCAGGGTCGTGGAGACATATGCAGATGCGGTAAAAGTCTTTAAGGGCTTCAGGCTTGACAGCAGTCTCTATTATCCCTTGCTGGAAGAACTCGGGTATCGGGTTATCTGGGCAGGGTTGAGTGAAGAGGATGCTAAAGTCAAAAAAGTTAAGCAATGACTGGACTCTAAATTACAGACACTTCTGTATCGTACAACCTTACTCTCTTTATCAAGTCATTTTTGTCCCGCTCGACTCAGGAGATCGGTTTTTCCCAAAAAAAAGGAAAAGAATGAGAAATGAGAGAAAAAGAAAGAGAAAAAGAAAAGAAATAGTGTAAAAGCCAAAAAGTAAAAGCTGATGAGGATGCTTGTGGATAAGAAAGAGAATCAAAGAGACTAAAGCGGTAGAAATTCCGGTCTTATTTCTCCATTTCTTCTGCTTTGGCATGAAAGTCATTTCATTTACTTTCATTATTTGTGCCTGTTATTCGAAGAACATCATGTGTGTTTTTTCTTTTGTGAAGGGCCGCCAGACAAGCTGGCGGAGGCTCTAATATTTTCCAATGAATTGAAAAATATTTTCAGAGTAAATGAAAGTATTCTCTCAGCCCGGAAATATTTTCTCATCTGTTGTTCTTTTAATTGCTATCCGGCTTTTGGGTCGCTTTTTATCGGGCTAATGGCTAACCCAGCTCATTGAGGCTCAGAGAAAGATGAAACGAAGATTCCCTCTCGATCCCGGAATAGAGCAAACAGCTAATCAAAGACCACCTGAAAATCAACTTTAAGATAAAATCAACTTTAAGGTAAAAATTAAAATTATAAATTAAGGCTCTTCGCTATTTCATGTGGGTAACCCAAATTTAAGTTTTCCTAATTTTAGATAGATCATATTAATAAAATATTGTATGTTTTTAAATCCTCTTGCATTTCTTTTTTGCAACTGTACAATACTGTTAATTCCTTCGAGGATTCCATTTGTTATCTTTGAGTCGAAATAATTCAATATCCCATCCCAATGCTTTTTGACCGTATTTGCTGCTTCAGTTATTGGAGTTATCCTGCTATGAGTTGCCCAGAAATACCATTTTTTGAGATATTGTGTAGCTTCTTTCCTATTTTTAGAATCCCAAAACTCTTGAAGACTTAACTTTACATTATATGCTCTTACCGTTTTCAGTTTTTGATTCTTAAGAGCTAGAAACCTTTCTTTTTGCTTTTCACTCAAATTCCCTTCATTTTTGAGCCATAAGTACTTACTATTCTTCAATTCTTTTATCGTTGATTGTTCCTGTTTTCTAACTTCATCAACTGCTTCATTCATCATTTTCATTACATGGAACTTATCAAACGTAATTTTTGCATCTGGAAATTCACTTGAAATTCCATTAATGAAGGCTGGTGACATATCACAGCTAATGGATCGAATCATGGTGGGTTTCCCACCATGATTTATTAAGTCCTTATTAAATCTGGTAAGAGTCGAAGAGTCTTTTCCTTCACAAACATACATAACCTTTGATTTTTCGATATCAGCTACTATAGTAACGTATTTATGTCCTTTTTTAAACGAAGTTTCATCAATACCAATTTTTGAAACTTTTGAAAAGTTCTCTTTTGCTCGTGATTTCTTGACATAATAGATTATGACTCGCCAAATTCTTGTATCGTGTTCATCAAGCATTATAGCTACTTTTAATATTGGCATGCTTTGTGCTAGTGTTATGATAATAGCATCCATAAGAAGAGTAAACCCACTTTGTTTACGAGCCCAAGGAACTTCGATTTGATGAACTCCGCAGTCATCACATTTAACTCTTGGAACTCTGCAATGCAAATAGGTCTTATATTCAAAGAAATTGAGGTGACGCCATACTTTATCAATAGTATCATGGATGGAACAGTTCGCACCACTACATTTAGGGCAAGGAAATTTAGATCCTTTTTTAAAATCGATCCAAATATCAAGTTGCTTTAATTCGGGATTAAAATCGATATCCTTAATGTACCAGGGATCTTCGATATTCAAAGCTTTCTGAAAAAGTTCGTTGTAAATGGTCGATCAAACTCCTGCAATTATATGAATAAAAGAAGTGATTACTAAATTATATTTTAATTGCGTTATATTAAATTACCCATACAAAACAGCGAAGAGCCTAAATTAAAATCCAGGTTTTCACTGAAGCCCGTAATACTCAATATTCCAGTCCGCCATAGCCTGGATCTTCTTGATTTCTTCTTCGCCGCCCTCCATGGTAAAAAGGTGTTGGAATCTTTTTTGAGCTCTCAGGTACTCTTCAACAGGTCTTGGATTTTTGATCTTCCTGGCCTGCGTTATTTGCCCGTTTTCCATCTCATACAAGGGCCAGAGACAGGTCTCGACGGCAAGCCTGGCAACTTCCAGGGTTTTGGAGGTATCAAAACCCCAGCCCGTGGTACAGGGGGCGTGGGCATGGATGTAAGTCGGGCCCATGATTTCGGTTGCTTTCTTGACTTTCCTTATCATGTCCCGCGGGAAGCCGATTGTGGTCGTAGCTACGTAAGGGGAACCGTGAGCTGCCATGATGGCAGGCATGTTCTTTTTTGGAAGAGGGTTCCCGAAGGAGAATTTTCCTGGAGGGCTTGTTGTGGTAGAGGCATCAAAAGGAGTTCCGCTGCTGCGCTGGACTCCGGTGTTCATGTAGGCTTCATTGTCCATACAGATGTAAGTAAAGTCATGACCCCGCTCAAAAGCGCCCGAGATAGACCGGATCCCTATATCCATTGTAGCACCATCGCCTGCGATAGCTATGACCTTGATATCGTCCTTTTTGCCAAGGGCTTTTAAGCCGGCCTCAACCCCTGAAGCCACTGCACCTCCGTTTTCAAAAAGGGAATGGATCCAGGGAACC
Organism: Methanosarcina acetivorans C2A; assembly: GCF_000007345.1. Taxonomy (NCBI): domain Archaea; kingdom Methanobacteriati; phylum Methanobacteriota; class Methanomicrobia; order Methanosarcinales; family Methanosarcinaceae; genus Methanosarcina; species Methanosarcina acetivorans. Next base: position 2,980,423 of record NC_003552.1, read on the forward strand.
TGCCAGGCGGATTTCGGGTAAGGTGTGGATGTGACTTCAAGACAGCCTGTAGGGTTAACGATAATACAGTTGGGACCTGCTCCCATTAGTGCGAATTTTGCAGCAAAAATATCACAGCAGCCCGGGCAGGCACTGTGCCCGGATGTAATATAGGTTTTCGGTGCGGTTTTACTCATAGCAATTCCTCTTCCAAATCCGGATATCTTTTAAGGGTGATTCAGGACACTACAGCTTTCCTGTTTCTTATTAGCCATTCAACCTGCTACTCAGCAACCATTCAATGTTTAACAAATGGTCAATAAAATGGTCAATAAAATGGTCAATAAAATGGTCAATAAAATGGTCATAAGCCACAATCAATTAATCAATCATCAGGAAAACTGCTGTTAATTGAACTGATTTGAGTTATTCGACCCTGCAATCCTGTCAGATTTGCAATTCTATCAGGCCCCAGATGCCATCTCCCAAATGCCATCTCCAAGTACCTGACATTTATCCCCACCAAGTATATAATTTCCATCCATATATAATATTGGCTGAATGTTATGGAAAGTCCCAGAAGTATCAGGGACGAACAGTTAGAAAAAAGTGGTTCTTTCGCAGATTAAAGGAACAGGAAGAAAAGCCGGCTGGAATCCATTTAATCCATTATACTGTCTGCGCCCTCAAGATAAAGGCTGTTTTGGTCCCGAACCTCGAGGTAACTAAAATTATTTGAAAGTATTCCGACTCTCCTCACGAAAACTCTTCCCATTTGTCTGCTGTAATTAAATAAACTTCAGACCTCGATTCCATCCATTTTTACGATGAAGTTTACCTCAACTTTCGAAACGTTGAGGTTGGATTCAAGGTCCGCTTCGTATTCTATAAGTAAGTTCTTAATGACAGTTTCCAAAGAATGTTTTAAATCGTTGACGGTTTCATCCATCAAGATCGTTTTTTCAGCTTCAGTCAGGTTCGAAAGAGCCATCAAACACCACTCCCAAAAATTTATTTTTGAATTGATTTCGACTTTTTCTCAATCCCACTTTTTTATAATCCCACTTTTTTATAATCCCAACACTTTTTTCTCTCATATAACTGTTTTTAATCTTAACACTGTTTTTTAGTTACTAAGAACCTATCCGAAAAGTGCTGCAGTTTGCTATAACTTTTACATTGGGCAATACGCAACCGGAAGGGAACCCGGATATTATAGCCTTCTCGTAATCTTTGCAACATGCCATTATCGACTTTTCGGATAGGCTCTAAGGTCTTAATTCAAACCCTGTTTTTCGTGGATTCATTCGGAAACACAAGTACTCCTTCCAACCACGAACGGGCAGGAATTATGTGACCTTTATCCTCTTACCTTCCCATTTTGTCCGATGCTTGCTATGAAAGCTGCAATATCACTAGAAATTTTCTTAATATTTGAAATGACATGTTGTCCCCAGCAACTATCGATCTTTTGTTGCTCAATGGTATTATATTTTACCAATAGTATAATCGTTATAATTGCATAAATACTTATTCTGTATAAAAAAGAGATCAAAAGGCATAATTTAAATGAAAGTAAGCAGAATGTTTAAATATAATTATTTTCTTTAAATTTAAAATGTAATAAAAAATATGAGCTAGTAGACAGCTTTACTATTTTAAAAAAATGTCAATAAAAAGTGGAAAAAAGCTGTGAGAAAACTCAACAAATCTTCATATTCGGGGCAAAAAAATTTACAATTAGAAGACTAAAGATGTAAATTTCAAAAATAAGTATCCGAATTTCAGAATATTGCTCAGTGAGTTTTTAAACCAGTATTTTCAGCTACTCTTTCTTTCCAGATACACTCTCCCTTTCCGGATACTCTTCCCGCCCGGCTGCTTAAACTGGTCAGTTTTTCACGTTTCCGCAAACAACAACTTCAACTGGAAATCCCCAGCTGCTAATCTCGGTTGCATCCAGGATACGAAAACCAGCTTTTTCCAGCATTTCCCTGACAAAAATGGGCCTGCAGTCAACATAATTCGGAAATTTTCTGTGAGCCCATTCATAGAGCTTCAACATTGGAGTGGGATCATGTTTTTGTTTCATGGCTACAACACAAAGCCTTCCGTCTTTTTTGAGCACTCGCTGGCATTCCTTCAAAACCAGAGGGATCTCAGGAGTGTCAAAAAGCTCAAGTGTGAAGATCATAAAAATCGCATTAAAGGAAGAATCCGGAAAAGGGAGATTAAAAGCGTCTCCATTTACCAGCTGCACCCATTTTGAAAACCCTGCTTTTTCTACTTTTAAGCGGGTTATTTCACACATTTTTTCAGAGATGTCAATTCCATAGACTTTTCCGGAATTTCCGACTGCTTGGGCGAGTTTGAGGATACCCTGACCTGTCCCGAAGCCGATTTCAAGTATTATTTCTCCGGGGGCAGCTTGCAGCTTCTGCAGTCCGGTATCTATAAACTCTCCCTCAAAAGGACTGGCAAATAAATCATACCATTTGCTCAACCGGTCATAACTGCTTTTAGCTGCCTTTTTTGAGCGAGTAACTCTGCTTACATCCATTCAAGAATCTTCCAGTCCTGTCCTTTTTACAGTCCCTGCCCTCTTACAGTTTCTGTCTTTCTTCCAGTTCCTGCCCTGACCTGCCTTAGATGAAAGTTTATTCCACGGGAGGGGATTTTATTCCACGTATTCCACGTTCCTTTTCACAGGCCGGAAGAGTTTCATGAACTCGTGCACATCTTCGGGAAAATCCGTGCTTACGGAAAGCCCTAGTTCTTTAGCTTCTCCGGCTGAGAGGGGGGTACTATGGATCATTTCTCCACTGACCAGCTTTTCAACCACCTCATCGAGCCTGCTTTTTCCTTCAGGCCCTGCCTCTACCTTGCCTTCAAGGAGCTCTTTTGCAACATTCCGGGTAAGTTTGAGGGCTTTTCTGGAGATATCGCTCATTACAAGAGTGGTGTCTTCTGCTTTTTCTTTCTTCGTTTCTGCAGCATAGATCCAGGAAGGAGCAGGGAAAACCCCACGCATAAGATCCCCTACCTGCGGGTCGATAGGTCCTATGACAGCATCTTTATCCATTACAATCTCGTCTGCTGCAAGGGCGATAATTGTGCCCCCTGAGAGTGAGTAGTGGGGGATGAGCACACGGGTCTTTTTAGAGTGATTCTTCAGGGCACGTGCTATCTGGATACTTGCATGGAGCTGCCCGCCGGAGGTGTGCAGGATCAGCTCAAGGGGGGAGTCCCTATATTTCCTTATCCAGCGCAGGATCTGTTCGGCATCCTCCTCGTCTATAAACTGGTAAGCAGGCAGCCCGAAAAAAGAGATGGCTTCCCGCCTGTGAATCATTGTCAGCACCTTACAGCCGTGCCGGCTCTCCATAGCTTTCAGTTTTGCCATACGCCGCATCTGGATCCTTTTAAGCTGGGTCTGCGGATAGATCACCGCGTAGAAAAACAGGATTAAAAACAAAAGAGTTGCCAAATCCCAGAAACTGATTGTCGTGCTGTCAACGGTAGCCAGAAAAACTTCCCCCTTAGATTCCCCTCAAAATTTCCCCGTTAATTTCCCGCAGGTAGCGCCAAAAATAACCGGATGATGAGATTCAAACCCCCGGGCTTAATACCTTTATTAACATTGTCTTTCCAGCTATTAACTATTCGCTAACTATTAGCCTATCTTCAGAGTTGAAAATAAGAAATAAATCCGGACCAAGTACCATAAACCTGGTTACCATAAGCCTGGTTACCATAAGCCTATAACCAATGCAGACAAATATTTCCATATGGCAGCCCCGAAGTACCTGAAACGTTATCTTATGGTGCAGGGAAATGAAATGCCTGCCCTCTCAAGGATAACTGAGAGAATTTCAGTCGAGTTCGATCCGGAAATGGAGCTTGAAGAACTCAGAGATATCCATAAAGCAAACATCCAGGAATACAGGAAACTGCGGGAAAATCTTGATTTCGAAGCCGTGGAAGCCCTTGCCTACCCGGATATTTCGGACAGGTTGAAGCTGTATACCGAAAGCTTTCTTGATATCCCTGAAGCCAGCCCCTCTCTCATGGACCTCAAAGTTGCAATTGTGGACAGGATGCTTGAAAACTGCACCTGCTGCGAGCGCCGCTGCGAGATAAACAGGAAAAAGGGTGAAAAAGGCTTCTGCCGGCTGACTGATGTTTCCCACTACGCCTCGGAATTCCTGCATATGGGGGAAGAACCCGAACTTGTCCCCTCCCACACGATTTTTTTTACCGGCTGCGTCTTTGCCTGCATCTACTGCCAGAACTGGGACATCTCCGCCTGCCCGGAATGCGGGACCGAAGTCGATCCCCGAAAACTCGCAAAGCTTGTTGACATCCGGAGGCTGCACGGGGCAAAAAACGTAAACTTCGTAACCCCATCCCCGCACCCGCACACCGTCCTGAAAATCGTGCGGGAAATGTCGTCAAACACCCCGGTCATCTGGAACTCGAACATGTATCACTCAAAAGAAATCGCCGAAATCCTTGAAGGTGTGGTGGATGTCTACCTCGGAGATTTCAAATATGGCAACAACGCCTGTGCCCTGAAATTTTCAAAGGTGAAAAACTACCTGGAAGTTGTCCAGCCCAACTTCGAGTTCGCCTACGAAACAGCCGAAATCCTCCTCCGCCACCTCGCCCTCCCAGGCCATATCGAGTGCTGCACAAGGCCGATTGCCGAATGGGTCGCAGAACACACCCCGCATATCAGGTTCAACCTTATGTTCCAGTACAGGCCCTGCTACAGGGCAATGGAATACCCGGACCTCGGAAGGCATCTGACCCTGGAAGAACAGACAGCTGCGATTGATATAGTGAGGGGAGCGGGGATTGAGGATTTGCTGATTTAACCGAGCGTGAAACCGGGCTAAGTCTCAAATTAAGTCAAATGTCAGACCACTTTTTGATTCCATTTCTAATTTTCCGGCATCTTTCTTATTATTCATTTCATAGGACCCAGTTTTCGTCAATGCTCTGAGACCTGAAGAGGTCCGCATACTCTACCGTGATGAACACGGCTACACCCGGACAGTCCCAGCGGCAGATATTCGTGTCATTCCGGAATTTATAGAAGCTGGGGCTTCATTGGGATGCCTGTGGCTGGAAGGGCGTTTTGGTCTGAGAGACCCGCTGGTAAACCGTGGAGCTCATCACGTAAAGGTGGAAAGCCATGAATACCGTAACATCTGGACCTTGAACGGCTCACGAAACAGGTCGGCTACTTCGAAGGAGGCTTGCGAAAAATTGCTTGCGAAAAATTGCTTGCGAAAAATTGCTTGCGAAAAATTGCTTGCGAAAAATTGCTTGCGAAAAATTGAAGGGCTGCTAGAAGAGATCATCGGAGGAGGCGAAAGATGAAGCTTGCAGGTTGTGGAAAAGAGATTTATGTATTACTGTCACAGTTATTTAAAGAAGGAATTGTCGTGACACTGTCACGACAATTGAACCAGATACATTTCAGTTTACCAAGTGGGAAATTGTGCAAGAGTCTCTTGCACAAAGTCACAGATACCACAATCTGTTAACCATCGAAGAACCTGGGAAAAAAGAAAGTAAATTTCTGGGAAAAATTGTCTGGAGAAATGTATAATGAGCCGCAAGGACAGCCAGGAACTTGGCCCGGCTTCAAATAACTCTCTGCTGCTGGAAGATATTCGTCATATGATCGAAGCGACTCGCTCTGCAGTGGCTACTACCGTTAACGCCGGGCTGACAACACTCTACTGGAATATCGGCAAACGCATCCATGAGGAGATCCTCAAAGGTGAACGAGCAGAATACGGGCAGGAAATTGTCGCCTCACTGGGTCGAGAATTGGCAACTGAATACGGCAATGGATTTTCAGAGAAAAACCTGCGCCGGATGATCCAATTTGCTGAGGTATTCCCTGAGGAGAAAATTGTCGCCGCACTGAGGCGACAATTAAGCTGGACTCATTTCAAGACGCTTATTCCTATCGAAGATCTCCTCAAACGCGACTTTTATGCCGAAATGTGTCGGGTCGAACGCTGGAGCACTCGAACACTGCAAGAAAGAATAGATTCCATGCTGTATGAGCGCACAGCCATTTCACGCAAGCCTGAAGAAGTGATCCGTCATGAACTTGCCAACCTGAGAGAGCAGGACCAATTAACGCCTGAACTTGTTTTCCGGGACCCCCATGTCCTCGACTTCCTCGGCCTGAAAGACCTTTATCTGGAAAAGGACCTGGAAGATGCCATCCTGCGTGAACTTGAGTTTTTTCTGCTGGAACTTGGTGTCGGATCCGCCTTTGTAGCTCGGCAGCGGCGCACCCAGATTGACGACGAAGATTTTTACATTGACTCCCTTTTCTACCACCGTTCCTTGCACAGGCTTATAGCTACTGACCTAAAGTTTGGAAATTTCAGAGCCGAATTCAAAGGCCAGATGGAACTCTACCTGCGCTGGCTGGACAAATATGAAAGGCAACCGGGAGAAGAGTCCCCGCTCGGAATCATTCTCTGCGCCGGAAAGAAAGAAGAACAAATAGAACTTCTGGAACTGAACCGTTTCGGAATACATGTGGCTGAATATCTGACTGAACTGCTGCCCCGTGAACTGCTGGCTGAAAGGCTACAGCATGCTGTTAAGAGAACAAAGGCCTTTTCGGTACGCCTGTTTCTTCCGGGCGGAGACCCGGATGGCGTCAAGACTGTGGAGAAGTCTAACTGGAAAGTAAAAAGGATGGTAATTAAAATATCTCTATTTATTGGGGCCTGCTCACGTCCTGAATTTAGAGCAACGAGCTTTTGGAAGTTTTGGGCGGTATGAAGGCTTAATCTGAAATAAACAACCGAAATTACCTTATCTTGTAGGCAATTATAAGATACAAAAATAAGTTTTGAGGCTCCTCGATGACTCAAGTATTCAGGATATTCGTAAGTTCAGTGCAGAAAGAACTTGAAGATGAGCGACTCATCATTCAAAATCTTGTGAGCACTGACCCTTTCCTGTCAGCACATTGCACTCCCGTGCTTTATGAGTATGAGCCTGCATCTCCGGATAAGGCAATTGAGGGCTGTCTTAAAACTCTTGACAGTTGCCAGGTATATTTGCTCATAATTGGGGTACAATATGGCACTTTTACCGGAGAACTTTCGATAACTCACACCGAGTATCACAGGGCAAGGGAAGAGAAGCTGCCAATTCTTGCTTTCATTAAGGGCAGCAGGGAAATGGACCGTGAGGAAGGAACCGATGCTTTCCTGAGAGAACTTGAAGTTGATGGTTTTAAGTACAAACGCTTCGGGAATGTAATCGAACTCCAGAAGGAAGTTCGAGAGGCACTGGTAAAGCTTCTTAAAGACAGATTTGGTATTGCTCCGACCAGCGATGAAAATTTGATTGCAAAGCAAACTATCGAGGCCACTTCTACTTTTGAATCGCAGCCGCTCACTCGAATTCTCTGGAAGGATCTTGATCATAAAGTAGCTCGCCAGCTTGTAGCAGCGGCTGAAAACAGAAAAGAAGATGAGTTATCTTCTGCCGACTTACTGGCTGGAGCAATGCTGCGCGGCCTTATCTGGGCTTCCCCGGGATCGGAGGAATATTACGCTACTGCCGCAGGGATAGTACTGCTGGCAAAAGACCCATCTGCGGTTTTTCCTCAGTGCAGGGTGCTTGCAGATGCTTATCGGGGATCCGAACCAGATGGAGAACCGCGTGATCATGAAGACATCAGGGGACCGATGCCCCTGGTCATTGACCGGGCAGTTGCTTTCATTGACCGTAACACCCGACATCCTATGAAAGTTATTGGACTAAACAGGGTTCGTGTTGGTGAATACCCTGTCGAGGCCCTTCGAGAAGCTCTTGTGAACGCTGTCGCCCACAGGCAGTACGAGGATGCCGGGAGAAAGATCATTCTTGAGGTATTCCCTGACAGGGTGATCGTCTCCAGTCCCGGTCTCCCACCAGCCCCTATCACACTTGCCAATTTACGTAAAGGAAATTACAGGCCCTGCTCGCGAAACCCTGTGCTGGCCCAGTGCCTTTCCTATTTCCACAGGATAGAGGAGCGCGGTAGCGGTTTCAGGCGTATGCGAGACCAGATGCTAAATCATGGCCTGGATAAGCCCCTCATAGGAACTGATACCGGATATTTCCAGGTAACCTTCCCAGGACCAGGCGAGAATCTCGACCGCATCCTGGTACCTGAAACCATACTACTGGTGACGCCTGCTATTGAAGTTCAATTGAATGAGAGGCAGAAGGAAATTTTGAAGCATGTAGCTGTAACCGGCTCTGTGACAACCGGCTGGTGTATGGAAACTTTGAATATCTCAAGGGATACTGCTCACCGGAATCTTGTCGATCTGGTCAAAAGGAATATCTTAGTGAGTCAGGGTTCTGGAAGAGGAGTAATCTATGTATTGAGAGAAAATATTTCGGATTCTTAAATCATCCGATAATCATCCGATTTTTCGTCAAAATCATCCGATTTCAGGGAAATAAATCTGCAAAATATATAAAAAGATATAACATATTCGTTAAGATATCGTAAACCTAAATCCATTAATCGTAAAGTCAAAGCCGAGTTGTGAAAACAAGGGACATCCTGTACTGATCACTCCCTGCCTTCAACATCCAAAAGTGCGACGCCTGAAATCATCCGGAACGAGTTAAACTTTTTTGTAAGTTCCTACCCTTACAGTCTTTAAATTACTCTCTGATCCTTTACGACACCCGTTTTTATTTTTTCCATTTTATAGGACCCCGGGCTCTCACCGGTCGGCGGAGACGACCGGCCTTCTCATGATGAAAATGTAAATGAAAAAGATGCAGACTGAAAAACGACAACCCTATTTTTCTGGCCTGTGCCTGACCTGCTTCAGATACAGAAACTGAAAGAAAAGGAATAAGTTAAGATGGAAGAGACTATCCTTAAATTCGAAAAAATGATGAAAAAGAGCAAGAGTTAAGAAGATTAGCAGGTATACCTGAATAGAAAATCTTCACTGAATAAAATTAGAAGCTGATCGAAACCCTCATTATGATACTAATTGTGAACAGATGTCAGGCTAAAAAATGAGTGAAAATAACGTTAATCGAACCGTAACTAAGAAACAGTATACAAGGCTGCATGTCGGGCTTACAGAGGAATAAAAAATGATCACTGGTGAACTGAAAAACAAAATCGACCGCATATGGGACACTTTCTGGTCCGGCGGGATAGCCAACCCCCTCGAAGTTATCGAACAAATTACCTACCTGCTGTTTTTACGGAGGCTGGACGACCTCCACACCCTGGAAGAAAACAAATCAGCCCGGCTCAAACGCCCGATGGAACGCCGGATTTTCCCCGAAGGCGAGGACGACAAAGGCCGCCCCTACGAGGACCTGCGCTGGTCCCGTTTCAAAAACTTCGCCCCGGCAGAGATGTATACGGTTGTCAGCGAACACGTCTTCCCCTTCCTGCGAACCCTGGGCGGAGACGACTCCACCTATGCCAAACACATGGAAGGCGCCCGTTTCACCATACCCACGCCCGCCCTGCTCTCAAGAGTGGTGGACCTTCTCGACGACGTACCCATGGAAGACCGCGACACCAAAGGCGACCTCTATGAATACGCTCAGCAAGATAGCAACCGCCGGGCAGAACGGCCAGTTCCGGACCCCACGCCACGTTATCCGCCTGATGGTGGAACTTACTTCCCCGCAGCCGACAGACATCATATGTGACCCCGCATGCGGGACAGCCGGATTTCTGGTATGTGCAGGCGAACACCTGCGGGAACACCACCCGAATATCCTGCACGACGAAAAGCTGAAACAGCACTTCCACCGCGGGATGTTCCACGGTTTCGATTTCGACAACACCATGCTCCGCATAGGCAGCATGAATATGCTCCTGCACGGCGTGGAAAACCCGGATATCCGCTACCGCGACTCCCTTGCCCAGGACTATGCCAGCGACGAAGAAGCCTACACGCTTGTCCTTGCAAATCCTCCTTTTGCCGGATCGCTGGACTATGAGAGCACATCAAAGGAACTCCTGAAGGTCGTAAAGACCAAAAAGACCGAACTGCTTTTCGTTGCCCTTTTCATGCGCCTGCTCAAACCCGGAGGTCGGGCTGCTGTTATCGTTCCTGACGGTGTGCTTTTCGGCTCAAGCAAAGCCCATAAGGAGCTTCGCCGGATGCTTGTCGAGGAGCAGAAGCTTGATGCCATTGTTTCCCTTCCGGGCGGCGTTTTCAAGCCCTATGCAGGGGTTTCTACTGCCATCCTCCTTTTCACGAAAACAAATTCAGGAGGCACGGATCATGTCTGGTTCTACGATATGCAGGCCGACGGCTGGAGCCTTGACGATAAACGGAGCCCGCTTCTGAGCGAGGACAAACTGGGTCCTGTCCCTTCAACCGGACTTTCCGAGGAGGAGCACGCCAGAAATAACCTTCCTGATGTCCTTGCCCGCTGGCAGGAACGCAATTCCGGCGAACTCAAACGTGAGAGAACCGAGCAGAGTTTCTGCGTGCCAAAAGCCGACATCGCAGCCCAGAGTTACGACCTTTCCCTCAACCGCTACAAGGAAGTTGTGCATGAGGAAGTGGAATACAGAGCCCCGAAAGAGATACTCGAAAGCCTCGCAAAGCTGGAAGCTGAGATTCAGCAGGGGATGAAAGAACTGGAAGGGATGCTAGGATGAGTCCTTGGCCACATCAACCAATTATCTCTCTTGGAACAATCATCACAGGCTCGACTCCAAAAACCTCTGAGGAGCATTTCTATGGTGGGGACATCCCTTTCGTAACACCTGCTGAGCTTGATCAAACTGATCCTATTATGAATGCTGCAAGAACCTTGAGTGAAACAGGTTCTCAAGAATCACGCTTGCTTCCAGAAGGTACAGTTATGGTCTGCTGTATAGGTTCTCTGGGGAAAGTAGGAATTGCAGGAAGAACAGTTGCAAGTAATCAGCAAATCAACTCTGTAATTTTTGATCCCAAAATCATTTGGCCCCGTTTTGGTTTTTATGCCTGCCGTCTACTGAAATCCAGACTTGAAGTATTGGCACCCGCAACGACAGTACCCATTGTCAACAAGTCAAAGTTTGGACAACTTGAAATTCCTGTTCCTCCCTTACCAGAGCAAAAAAGAATTGCAGATATTCTGGACCGTGCGGAGGCTCTTCGAGCTAAACGTCGAGTAGCTCTTGAACATCTTGATGAACTTACTCAAGCTATTTTCATAGATATGTTCGGTGACTCAGTATCAAATCCAATGGGATGGAAGAGATATCCTTTAAAACACTGTGTAAATCATATTCAAATCGGTCCTTTTGGATCACTTCTGCATAAAGAGGACTACGTTTTCGGTGGTATTCCACTCATAAATCCTACGCATATTGAAAATGGGAAAATTGTTCCCGACGTAAACCAGTCTATCACTGTGCAAAAACTTGCTGAACTTCAACTTTACCAACTTCAACAAGGTGATGTGATCATGGGTCGTCGAGGAGAAATGGGTCGGTGCGCAATCGTGGGGTCAGAGCACAATGGAACGCTCTGTGGCACAGGATCACTTTTTATCCGTCCTGATGAGAGCAAAGCTATTGCTATGTACCTTCAAGCAACGCTTTCAAGTGAGAGTATGCGTAAGCATTTGGAAGGGTTTTCACTTGGAGCCACACTACCGAATTTGAATCGAGGAATTGTTGGAGAATTGGCTATTTCTCTGCCACCAATTGAATTGCAAAAAGAATTCAGCCATCACATTGAATCCATTGAGAAATTAAAAACAACTTACAAATCCTCGTTGACAGAGATTGATGAGCTTTTCTTATCTCTTCAATATCGCGCCTTCAGGGGGGAACTGTAACCATGCGAGGGGAATTTATTGAGGTTTGGTCTGAAACATGGAGGGAGATATGGAGTAAACTAACATTGCAGAAAGATGCGCCAAGTGACTTATTTTGTGAGCTTTATGATGAGCTTGTACTTGCCTTGAAGAAAAAACCTCCCGTTGAAAAGATAGCAGAAATCACCAATGATCCTGAAAAAAGTGAAGAGATATTTGTCAATACTAAATCTGAAGACTTTTCTAGTGAGTGGGCACTACTTAGATTTCTTGAAAGTACCAATGAGGTTTTATACGATCTTGGCGGTGATCCTCTTTCCAACTATTACTTTAATCTGCTCGAAGCATTCATCGAGAAGTTCAATCTGCGTTACGATCTAAGGAAACCTTGCATGCTTTGTCCAACATTACCGGGCCTATTTACAAGTCTCTTATGTGATCTACGGAATGCAACCAGTCAAGACGTCTACCTCAATAATCATATGAAAGACTTTGAGAATTCCATTCGAGACCTGCGAATTGATTGTTCGGACACACGAATTAAGACGTGTATTCAGAAGCAAGTTAACTTGTTAGAAGCAATAGGTCGTCGATATCCTGGGGTCAAAGAAAAAACAATCGGTAAAATTTGCGACCAGCTTCAAACGTGGCCTCATGAAACAGTCAAAGAAGCCATGAAAAGTATTTACAGATTCACTTGTGATTATCCAGGAATTAGACACTCAGGTACTATAGAAAGTGCTACTCGTGATATAGAGATGAAAGATATGGTCGCAGTATCCATTTTGTTGATAGGATTTGTGCCTTATTTAACCAATAAACTCGACGCTGAAGTCCTATACCGAGGGAGATAAATGAAAGCCACCGAAGCCAAACTTCTTGATTTTCTCAGAAAATCCCCTCAGTTTGTGATTCCCATATACCAGCGCACATACTCATGGACTGAAAAAGAGTGCAAGCAGCTATGGGATGATATTCTTCGTACAGGCAGTAACGATGATATCTCAGCTCACTTTATAGGTTCTATCGTCTACATAGAAAAAGGGATTTATCAGGTGTCCAGTCAGTCTCCTCTGCTCGTAATCGACGGCCAGCAGCGTTTGACCACAGTAACCCTGCTGATAGCTGCTCTTTCCAGAGCGCTTGACCAATTGGATGAAGAAAAACGTGAGCCTCTGGATGGATTTTCTCCGCGCAAACTGCGCAATTATTATCTGCTCAACCCGGAAGAAGAAGGAGAAAGGCACTACAAGCTTATCCTGTCGCAGACAGATAAAGACTCACTCACCTCTATTGTCGGCAGCAGAGAGCAGCCAAAAGAGTACTCTCTGAGGGTGATGGAGAATTTCAAACTTTTTGAATCATGGATTGCCGGGTGTAAAGACGATCTCATGCCCCTGTGTAAAGGGCTAGCCAAGCTTGTAGTGGTGGATATTGCACTTAACCGCGATCAGGACAACCCGCAGCTTATTTTTGAAAGCATGAACTCAACCGGTAAAGAGCTCAGCCAGGCTGACCTGATCCGCAACTATATTCTGATGGGGCTGGAACCGCAGTTGCAGACAAGGCTTTATGAACAGTTCTGGCGGCCAATGGAAGTGGATTTTGGACAGGAAGCCTACAGTGACCAGTTCGACGGTTTCATGCGCCACTATTTGACTGTTAAAACCGGAGAGATTCCCAGAATAGGGGAAGTGTATGAGGCGTTTAAAGTTCACGCCAGTTCCACAAAAACGGCATATGCAGGAGTAGAAGCGCTTGTAGCCGACATCCAGACCTTTTCCCGCTACTTCTGCGCTATGGCGCTCGGAAAAGAGAAAGATCCGAATTTGAAACTTGCATTCAACGACTTACGCGAGCTTAGAGTAGATGTAGCTTATCCATTCTTGCTCGAACTTTATTATGACTATGCAACCGGAATACTCTCAAGAGAAGATTTTGTTGCAGCAGTTCGGCTGATCGAATCCTATGTGTTCCGGCGTGCTATCTGTTCTATTCCCACAAACTCGATGAACAAGACCTTTGCAACCTTTTCCAGATATCTAAAAAAGGATCATTATCTCAAAAGCATCCAAGTACACTTTTTTCAGTTGCCTTCATATCGCCGCTTTCCAAACGATGAGGAGTTCCAGCGTGAATTGAAAATCCGGGACATCTACAACTTCCGAAGCCGCAGCTATTGGATCAGACGTTTGGAAAACTACGGACGTAAAGAACGTGTGCAGGTAGATGAGTACACTATCGAGCATATAATGCCTCAGAATGAGAATCTCCCCACTGCCTGGGAAACAGAACTTGGCATAGAGTGGAAACGAATTCATGAAACGTGGCTGCATACCCTTGGCAACCTCACACTCACTGGCTACAATTCAGAATATAGTGACAGGGCTTTCACAGAGAAACGTGACATACCTGGCGGTTTTAAGGAAAGCCCGCTCAAACTCAATAAAGGACTTGGTCAGCTCGACCGGTGGAATGAAGAGACTATCAAAGAAAGGGCAAGCAGGCTGGCAGAAATAGCTCTTAATGTATGGGCAATGCCAAAACTGACTACCGATACCCTTGAGGCGTACAGGCCAAAGGCTACAGCATCTGGTTACACAATTGAAGACCATCCATACCTGTTAACGGGAACAGTGCATGAGCTTTTCGAAGCCTTCCGCAAGGAAGTCTTGGCTCTTGATCCCTGTGTAACCGAGGAGTATCTCAAGCTTTATGTCGCCTATAAAGCTGAGACTAATTTTGTGGATGTGGTACCACAAGCTAAACGGCTGATCCTGTCGCTCAATCTGCCTTTTTCTGATATAAACGACCCAAGAGGACTCTGCAAGGATGTTTCCGATGTTGGTTGCTGGGGTAATGGCGACGTAAAAGTAGGCCTAGGATCACTGAACGAACTGCCCTATGTAATAGGTCTGGTGCGGCAATCTTTCGAACACCAGATGGGTAACGGAGGATATTAATGACCAACTTTGCCTTTCTCGAAACCGAATGGCCTTCTCTGTATGAGGCAGCCGAAAAAGCCTCAAATGCAGTTTATCCTGACCCTCGCACTGCCTGTTTTTACGCTCGCAGGGCTCTGGAACTGGCTGTGCAGTGGATGTATAAACATGATTATACACTGCTCCTGCCGTATCAGGATAATTTGAGTGCTCTTGTCCATGAGCCCACATTCAAGAAAGCTGCGGGAGAGGCAATCTTCAACAAAGCGCGTATCATAATCCGGCTTGGAAACCAGGCCGTGCACAGCAACAGCACAGTTCTGCTGCATGATTCATTAACAGCCGTGAGTGAGCTTTTCCACATCAGCTACTGGCTTGCCCGCACCTATGCCCGGAAAGAAAAGCCTGAACCCGGGCTGAGCTTCAATCCTGACGAACTGCCGAAAACAACCGTCCCGAAGCAGACGATAGAGCAGCTCCAGAAACTGGAAGCAAGCCTTCAGGAAAAGGACGAAAAACTCTCTGAGCTCTTGGCCGACAAATCCGCAATGGACGAAGAACTCAAACGCCTGCGGGCCGAGGTCGCAAAAGCAAAAGAAGCTTCAACCTTGCTACCGGACACCCACGATTATTCCGAAGCTGAGACCCGCAAAAGCTTGATCGACCTCCTGCTTAAAGAAGCCGGCTGGCCCCTAGACAAAACTCAGGACAAGGAATTTGAAGTATTGGGCATGCCAAACAAAAACGGAGTCGGCTATGTAGACTACGTGCTCTGGGGCGACGACGGAAAGCCCCTTGCCCTCGTGGAAGCAAAACGCACCACAAAAGACCCGCAGGTCGGCCAGCAGCAGGCAAAACTCTACGCCAACTGCCTCGAAAATCAGTTCGGGCAAAGACCGGTGATCTTTTACTCAAACGGGTATGAAACCTGGATCTGGGACGATTCCCTATATCCGCCGAGGCAGGTGCAGGGATTCTACAAAAAAGCCGAACTGGAACTCCTCATCCAGCGGCGCAGCAGTCGCAGACCTCTCTCCGAAGCAGAAATTAACTCCGCCATTGTCGAACGCTACTATCAAACCCGTGCCATCCGCCGTATCGGGGAAGCCTTCGAGCAGGACAACGACAGAAAAGCTCTGATAGTAATGGCAACAGGCGCCGGCAAAACCCGCACGGTCATTGCACTCTGCGACCTCCTGATGCGCTGCAACTGGGTTAAACGTGTGCTCTTCCTTGCCGATAGGGTGGCTCTGGTCAATCAGGCGGTAAACGCCTTCAAACGGCACCTCCCCGATTCCGCACCTGTAAACCTTGTCACGGAAAAGGACACGGAAGGCAGGGTGTTCGTTTCAACCTATCCTACAATGATGAAACAGATAGAAGAAATAAACGGTGGACAGCGCCGTTTTGGAGTCGGACACTTTGACCTTGTGATTATTGACGAAGCCCACCGCTCGGTCTTCAAAAAATACAGAGCGATTTTCGATTACTTTGATTCCCTCCTTGTGGGCCTTACAGCAACGCCCAAAAATGAAATCGAACGTAATACCTACAGCCTCTTTGACCTCGAACCCGGGGTTCCTACCGACGCCTACCAGCTCGAAGAAGCCGTAAAAGACGGTTTCCTTGTCCCTCCAAAAGCGGTTTCAGTGCCCCTGAAATTCCAGCGCCAGGGGATTAATTACGATGAGCTCTCCGATGAGGATAAGGAGCAGTGGGAAGCTCTGGACTGGGGGGACGAGGACGGCGAAATCCCTGAAAGGGTGGAAGCCGAAGCCGTCAACAAATGGCTGTTTAACAAGGACACCGTGGACAAAGTGCTGGCACACCTGATGGAGAGGGGCCTGAAAGTCGCTGGCGGTGACCGCCTGGGCAAGACCATTCTCTTTGCCAAAAATCAGGCTCATGCTGAGTATGTTGCCGAAAGGTTCAATGTCAACTATCCGCATTTCAAAGGTGAATTCGCCCGCGTTATCACTTTCAAGACCGAATATGCCCAGAGCCTGATAGACAATTTTTCGATCAAGGAAAAAGACCCCCACATTGCTCTCTCGGTAGACATGCTTGATACCGGGATCGATGTGCCGGAAGTAGTGAATCTTGTATTCTTCAAACTGGTGCGCTCAAAGACAAAGTTCTGGCAGATGGTAGGGCGCGGAACCAGGCTCTGTCCTGACCTTTTCGAACCGGGAGAAGACAAACGGTTCTTTTATCTTTTCGATTACTGCCAGAACCTGGAGTTCTTCAGCCAGAACCCGGAAACCACTGAAGGTGCACTGGGCGATTCTCTTGGCACACGCCTGTTCAAATCACGACTTGAATTACTCTCTGAACTGGACAAAAAACTGGAAGCTGACAGCGATTGTGAAGTCGGTACAGAAACCCGTGAAATCTATGGCGAACCGATAACAGAAGCCGAAGTTCGCCACTCAATTGCCGAAACGCTGCACAGTGAAATTGCCTCGATGAATCTGGACAATTTCGTCGTGCGTCCCAAACGGCGGCTGGTCGAGAGATACTCAAGATCCGAAGCCTGGTTAAAGCTGTCGGGAGAAGACCTCTCCGAGCTTTCACATGAAGTTGCCGGCCTGCCCTCGGAGATGGAACCGGAGGCTGAAGAGGCAAAGCGTTTTGACCTTCTTGTCCTGAACCTACAGCTGGCTTTACTGCGTGCTGAACCCGCCTTTGAACGTTTGCGTAACCAGGTGAGAGACATTGCTGGTCTCCTTGAAGAAAAATCAGCCATCCCGATGGTACGCGATCAGATGGCTCTGATTCTGGATGTGCAGACCGACGAATGGTGGGAAAATGTTACAACTCCCATGCTGGAAACGCTTAGACGGCGTCTCCGTGACATTGTGAAACTGATTGAAAAACACCGCAGAAAGCCTATTTACACAGATTTCGAAGACGAAATGGGCAGTGAAAACAATGTTGAATTGCCTGGCTTTGCTGCAGCCGGAGATTTCGAAAAGTTTCGTGCCAAGACCCGGGCCTTCCTCCTGGAACATCAGGACCAGGCCGTCATCCATAAGCTCAGGATGAACAAGCCATTGACTGCAGCTGATCTCGATGAGCTGGAGCGGATACTTTCTGAAAGCGGATTGGGAGGACCGGAAGAAATTGCCCATGCCAAAGAGGTATCAAACGGACTTGGCCTCTTCGTACGCTCCCTGATAGGACTTGATAGGGAAGCTGCAAAACAGTCTTTTGCCAGATTCCTGGCAGGTAAGACTCTGGTTGCAAACCAGATAGAGTTCATAAACCGGATAATTGACCATCTTACCGAACACGGAGCAATG
This sequence comes from Methanosarcina acetivorans C2A, assembly GCF_000007345.1. Classification (NCBI taxonomy): domain Archaea; kingdom Methanobacteriati; phylum Methanobacteriota; class Methanomicrobia; order Methanosarcinales; family Methanosarcinaceae; genus Methanosarcina; species Methanosarcina acetivorans. Next base: position 2,998,490 of record NC_003552.1, read on the forward strand.
GATGCTGCATTGCTTTACGAGTCTCCATTTACTGACCTTACGCCACAGGGTCCTGATGGGCTTTTCACCTCTGCCCAGGTGGATGAGTTGATAGCAGCGCTGGAACAGATTACAGCAACAGCACTTGTTTTCTCGAGTTCGCAACAGATCACTGCTTGAGGATTCTATTTTGAACTGATTCATAGGGTTATGAACAAATTGTCGCCGCACTGCGGAGACAATTGAGTTGAACACACCTCAGATCGCTCATCTTCCATGAAAATAAATATGAAATTGTGCAGCAGCTTGCTGCATAATCTACTTTTTTTTGCCTGTATACATCAGGATAAATCATTCAATAAAAATTGGCTTTCAGCAACCTGTTTAATAATCCCTTTCTTGACAAGTACTTTAATCGCTTTTCTAACATCCCTGGAGTCCATATCCTGACTTAGCTCTTCAAAAGTCTTATTCCCGCCCTTCAGTCTTTCAATAAGCATCTGGGCCAGCATGTCCTGATAAGCGAGATCGTGCAGTTCACCAATGACAGAGTGAGAGATTTTGTATCTGTCTGCGAACTCCTCCAGCCCGTCGAAGAAAAAGACTATCCAGGCAAAAGTTCGGTCCTGTTCATTTTGCCAGAGGATTTCATTCCTGATGACGTCAAAGTCCAGGCCCCTGGTAAAAAGTGTGTACATATCCTCACGGTCCCGGTCTCTTGAGGTAACGCTTTTAAAAACGAAGATATCTTCGGGAGCCAGCATGTATACTGAAATTTTTTCCATGGAAAAAACTCAATGGAACGTTTAACCATTGATTCGGAAAGCTGCAGGCCATTGCAGACTACCTGAACGAAGATATCCCACCGGAAGCCATCGGAATTTTCGAGTATGGCACTTGTATTCATTTTGGCATAGGCTACCCGGACGCAGGGGACGAAATAGCCCATGGATAAAAGTGTGTTTCTGGTGAGTTCAAGTTCTCGGGTTGACCTGAGACAACATCGATGTCTTTTGTGGCGACCTTGAGGTTCTGGAAGCTCATGGCTCCACCGCCGATAAGATAAAGGTCGACATGCTCGGGAAGCCTGTCATTGAGTTTCTTAAACTCGGTTTCCAGATAGGTTCTTCTGAAGGTCGCCATGTTTACACCAAGCTTTCAAGCAGTTCCTGATATTCATTCCAGGGAAGAACAAAGTCGCTTCTTTTCTCTTTTTTGTCGATATACTCAAGAAGGTTCCTGACGTGAGCTTCAATATCGTAATAAATGGCATACTTTAACAAATTTTTTGATCCAAGCCTGGGGACAAGTGCAAGAGCATATGAATTGTAAATAGGGCTGTAAGGGTCGATTAAAATTGTATGGATAAAGAATTCTTCTTCACATGGTGATTTTTTCCTGAAGAAGTAGTATTTCATGTCGGTTATCACATCGAAGCCGTAATTAGGGAAAATACTGATAGCTGTAGGGTGGATTTTATTTTTCAAATCTGATCCAAAATCAGTGTTCAGGTTTTCCGCTTTGAACAGAAATTCCGGACCTCTTTGCCATATCAACATCCCATTTTGAGAAACAGCTCTCAGGTTCATATTTGTCTTATACTTAAAATAATTGTCAACAAAGTTTTCAAAAAGGGTCTGGCGGCTGCTCAGGAGAAACTTGCTATTTGCCTTAATCACGATCCCGTATTTTGCAAGTCTTGATATTGCCGCAGATACCGTAGATCTATCAAGACCAGTTATTTCAGAGACCTCAGTAATACTGCGCGGAGGTTCCAATACGGAGATAACGTGCAAAGAAGAAGGAGTTAAAAGTTTGCTCAATGGGAGCATTGGAAACTCATTTAAAATATCTACCAGAGATTGTGCATGCAGCGAATCCGAGCGTCGGACGAATACATGGTTTCCCTTTTTTTCTTTAAGCACGAAGCCTTCACTTTCTAGCGAACTTATAGCTTTCGATACTGTAGAATGATGCAGGCTTAAAAGCTCTGCAAGATCCGATATGTTCATCGGCTCTTTAAGATATTTAAATATGGAAATCTCCGTTGGATTCAACATTATGTTGAAAAAAGTTCACATACTATATATACAATATGGCGAAAATTCCACACAAAATAATTACACAAATGGGCAACAATTGATAAATTCCAGAAAAATGAGAAAAATAGTAAAAAATTCGCATTTTACTTGAAAAGATGTATCTCATCAAAAGGATTTGCTTGGAGTTCTATCTGTATGAACCGTGAAAAACGCAGAATTTACTCTATATCAGGGATTTTAAGAGCTAATTTGGGGCTCCAGAGTATAATTTTAGTTATATAATAACGCTTTTATATTATCTGGCCGTTTATTTGTCCGGGAGTATGTCTGGAACGGGGAGACGGAGCATTCTACATGACCAGTTACAGGATGGGAGATCATTATTCATCCCATCAATGATTTAACAGGCATACTTCTTCTACATTAAAATTGTCGCTTTTAAGGGGGAATAAGCTGATGAAAACCGGACTGATATTATTGATGATCATCTCGACAGTACTGATGTTTGCAACCGTGGGCTCTGCCCAGGATAACTCCACAGACAGTGCTGCAGCTGTCATGAAGGACGCGAATGGCAGTACTGTAGGGTTTGCTACCTTTACCAAGGACGACTTTGGCATGGTTCGGATTCAGGTCTTTGCTAGCAACCTGACGCCGGGCCTTCATGGCATCCACATCCACGAGAAAGCGAACTGCACCGGGCCGTCTTTCACTTCTGCAGGCGGACACTACAACCCTCTGGGCAAAGAGCATGGGTTTAACAACCTGAAAGGTCCCCATGCAGGAGATCTGCCCAATCTCGTAGTAGGGCAGGATGGTACGGGATATATGGATGTCACCACTAACCTTGTGACGTTATCTCCCGGAAATACCACGCTATTTCCGGCCAACGGCACTTCACTGGTTATCCATGCCGACCCTGACGACCAGATAACCAATCCTTCCGGCAACAGTGGTGCGCGGATTGCCTGCGGGGCCATCGAGAAAAGATAAGTTTTTCCTTAACCCTTATTTTTTTTAAATCTTTGCGAGAATACTAACCCGGTATAACCTGGTAAGCTGCGGAGAAAAACGGCGCCCAGGACCTGAACTCGTCCAGAACCCGAACTCTTGCTATTTTTCGGACTACCGGGAGAACTGGAGAACTTGGATACCGAATATGCAACACCTTAAATTTCTAACATAGGCTGATGTGAATAATAATATTTATAACCTCATTAAGTGTATCCACAGGGTTGATGGTAGACAATCTGGCTGCGGATAAATACAGTGTGCCTGTTGAAAGCATTTTTCAGATTCATGAATCTCCCTGCAAAATCGTTCTCGCAATAACCGGGGGCGGGGCAGAAATTCTTGGGGAACTTCTCCGCCACGGCAGCGGCTCTGCAACAGTACTGGATGCAGTCGTTCCGTACAGTATGGAGGCTATGGATCGCTTCCTTGGCAGGAAGCCTGAAAAGTACTGTTCTGAAAAAACTGCGAGGTTGATGGCAATGGTCGCCTACCAGCGAGCTCTGGACCTCTCTAAAGGCGAAGAGTCTGCAGCCCATGATGTAGTCGGGATCGGAGCGACCTGCAAGCTTAAAGCGGCAAACGAGCGGAAAGGAAGAAAACATGTGGTCCACGTCGCCATCCAGGCAGCCTGTAAAACAGGCGTCATCACACTAGAACTGGCCGCGGATAGGACAAGGGAAAAGGAAGAAAAAATTGCCGCGTTCCTGATTTTCAATGTGCTTGCCCGCCACAGTGGCGTTCCTGAAGTTGATTTACCGGGCAGGATTGGGACCGGGGACGAAAGAAAGGAAGAGATAACTGAAAAATATGAGTCCGTTTCCGAGCCTGTTGGAAACCTGCTTAAACAAAAAATATGCAGCCAGAAAGGTCCTGACAAAACCCCGGATATGGCAAGAATAGATTTAAATGAGGGAAAATCTTCTGCTGAGCCCGATAAGGTCAGGCTCGTGTTTCCCGGCTCTTTTGACCCCTGCCACAGAAATCATGTTTTTATGGCAAAACTGGCTTCGGAGAAACATGGGGAGCCTGTCCATTTTGAAATTTCTTTGACAAACGTCGACAAGCCACCCATAGATTTTATCTCGCTGAATCAAAGGCTTGACTCGTTAAGGAAATACAGAGACGAAGCTTTCGTGGGTGGGGTTTGCCTGACCAATGCACCACTTTTCCTGCAAAAAGCCGATCTTTTCCCGAACAGCACTTTCATCATAGGAGCCGATACCTTCAACAGGCTGTTTGACGCAAAATACTATGGCGGAAAAGTGGATATCTCTGCCATTCTAAGGCATTTCAGGGAAAAGAATATACGGTTCATGGTGTTTCAGAGAAAATCCGTCGAAATGTCCGTCAACCCTGAGGTCCTTAAGTTTTGTGAGATTGTTCCGATGGACGAATATGAAGATGATGGAATTTCTTCGACAGAAATCAGAAGAAAGCAGGAAGAAAATAAAGGAAATTAAAGGCCTTTTTAAAGGAATTAGAACCTTTTGAGCTGCCCATTGAATGACATAACTGTAAAATCTCTATAAACTTCTGATCCAATTTCACGTAGCTCCTGATCCTATTTCACGTTTTAATTTCAGATTTTCAAGTTGAAAATTCCTTTTTTGGAAGAAAGGAGTGTTGTTTTACTACTGTCATATTACTGTCATGCTTTTCTCAAACACTGCTAACATCACAATATTTTTGCTTTGTTTTTAGAAAAATATATCTATTAGGAGTAGGAAAGAACTTACCGATTTCCGATTTTGGAATTCCATTCACAGCTATTTTAAGATGAAAAAAAGGACGAAAAAAAATGGCAGATATTGAAGGATTACTCCACGAGGTTGCCGATGCGGTAATCTCCTGTAAAAAAGAAAAGGTGCTCGAGGCGGTGGAAAAAGCCAGAGCTGAGGTCCCACCGGAAGAGATTATTGAAAAAGGGCTTTCTGCTGGTATGAACCAGGTGGGGGTTCTCTTTGAGAGGGGGAAACTCTTCCTGCCCCATGTGATGATGGCAGCAGATGCAATGACAACAGGCGTCAAGCTCCTTGAGGCTGATCTCCCGGCAGGGGCTGAAAAGAAGCTTGGAGTTATTGTTAACGGGACTGTGGAAGGCGACGTCCACGACATAGGGAAGTCGATCGTCTCGACCATGCTGCAGTCCGCTGGTTTTGAAGTCCATGACATAGGCAGGGACGTTCCTATCAGAGATTTTATTGAAAAGGCAAAGGAAACCGATGCCGATATGATAGGGATTTCCGCCCTTATGACCACGACCCTTCAGGGGCAGAGGGACGTTATTGAGCTTCTGAAAGAAGAAGGGCTGCGCAGCCGGGTCAAGGTCATGGTCGGAGGAGCTCCTGCAACCCAGGCCTGGGCAGATAAAATAGGTGCTGACTGCTACGCCGAAAACGCAAGCGAAGCCGTGGCAAAGGCAAAGGAACTGCTGCTCTGAACCCCGATTCCAATCTAAATTTGGTCAACCAAAATTAATCGTTCCAGGTTTAGTCAATCGAAATAAATCATTCCAGAACTGGTTAATCCGGTTTAACCATTCGGATTTGGCCAGTCCGATTTTAATCAGTTAAATTTGAGCAATGGAGGATAAAAATGGCAACTGAATACGCTTTGAGGATGGGTGATGGCAAAAGGATCTACCTCACAAAAGAAAAAATCCTCAGTGAGATAGAAGCCGGCTCGTCAAATGCCGCTGATCTGGGAGATATCCCTGATCTCAGTACGGATGAAATGAAAAAGCTCGCTGAAATCCTTATGATGCCCGGAAAGGCCGTGAGTGTCGAACAGGGGATGGAAGTCCCGGTTACTCATGATATAGGCACGATCCGGCTTGATGGGGACCAGGGTAACAGCGGCGTTGGGATCCCCTCCAGCCGTCTGGTAGGCTGCATGACGCATGAGAGGGCATTTGGCGCCGACACAATGGAACTCGGACACATCGACTACAGTTTCAAGCCGGTCAAACCCGTTGTCTCTAACGAGTGCCAGGCAATGGAAGTCTGCCAGCAGAACATGATCATTCCCCTTTTCTACGGCGCAATGCCCAACATGGGGCTTTACTACACTCCAGACGGACCCTTCGAGAACCCCGGTGATCTTATGAAGATGTTCAAGATCGATAAGGCAAGGGAGTCCATGGAACACGCAGCAGACCATCTGACCAGGGACACGGTCTGGGTTATGCAGAAACTCTTTGCCTCGGGCGCGGACGGTGTCAACTTTGATACAACTGCTGCCGCCGGAGATGCTGATATGTACGGCACCCTCCGGGCCGTGGAAGTTCTCAGGGCTCAATTTCCGGAGATGTACATTGAGGTGGGCATGGCAGGCGAGATGGTGCTCGGGATGCACGGGGAACTGGAGTACGATGAAGTTCGGCTTGCCGGGCTCTGGCCGCATGAACAGGCTCCTCTGATTGCAAAAGCCGGAGCAAACGTCTTCGGGCCTGTGGTCAACACCAACACCAGCAAGACCTCAGCCTGGAACCTGGCAAGGGCTGTTACCTTCATAAAGGAGGCAGTAAAAGCGTCCCCGATTCCCTGTCATGTGAACATGGGTATGGGAGTGGGCGGAATTCCCATGCTTGAAACTCCTCCTGTAGATGCGGTTACTAGGGCAAGTAAGGCAATGGTCGAAGTTGCCGGTGTCGATGGCATATAGATCGGGGTCGGCGACCCTCTGGGTATGCCGATTTCCCACATAATGGCTTCAGGTATGACCGGGATAAGAGCTGCAGGCGACCTGGTCGCAAGGATGGAGTTTTCAAAGAACATGCGCATAGGAGAGGCAAAAGAGTACGTGGCAAAGAAACTTAACGTTGACACCATGGACCTTGCAGACGAGCACGTTATGCGCGAACTCAGGGAAGAGCTTGACATTGGTGTCATCACTTCCGTACCCGGAGCTGCAAAGGGCATTGCTGCGAAGATGAACATTGAGAAACTGCTCGGGATCAAGATCAATTCCTGTGAAACGTTCAGGGCACAGCTTGCCTGAATCAGGGGCTTAAACTAATCTTTTAAAAAATGGTGATATCTATGGACGACAACACCCATTCTTCTCAAATCGACTGGCAGTATGCCGAGGAATGCAGCAGAGCAAGCTGTGACTTAAAAGAACTCGAAAGATCCATTGACTGGAAACAGGGGCTTGCAATTGCTCTCGGGGTCCCCTTACTGATCCTCCCCTCTATCGGTTACTTTACAGGTTACGTCTGGGCTTTTTCAATAATTATCTGGGCCCTGACTATTTTCCTGGGTTTTTTCCAGAACCTTGCCTTCGGAGAACTTGCAACCGTCTTTCCGAAAGCTTCAGGCCTGCCGGGCTACACCCAGACTGTTTTTGGCTCGAGTTCGAACAGTAACAATAAAGGCAAATTCAAGTTTGGAAAATTCATAGGCGGATTCAGTGCCTGGAGTTACTGGTTCGGCTGGAGCCCGGTGCTTGCAATCTATGCGATCCTCATCGGAAGTTACCTCAAAGGGCTTGTACCTGCCTTTTCAGGAGTTCCGGATACTCTGCTCTCTTTGATGGTAGGAGCCCTGATTTTCGGATCCCTTGCAATCATTAACTCAAAAGGGCTCAAAAACGGAGCAATGGCCGGATACATCCTTGCTGTTGTTTCCCTGATTCCTCTCATTGTTATTACCGTTGCCCCGTTCCTGACGGGAGACTTCCACCTTGCCAACATCACAAGCTCCTGGTTCCCAACAGACTGGACCTGGGACATGAAACACATCCTTATCCTCTTCGGGATCTTTGCAATGGCTGAATGGAGCGCCTGTGCCTGGGAAACCGCAGCAATTTACGGGCCCGAATATAAAAACCCGAATACCGACACCCCCAAAGCCCTGCTGGTCTGCGGAGGAATCTGCCTTGTGCTCTACGTGCTGGTCCAGACCTCGGTTATAGGCACCCTTGGAGTTGAAGGTGTACTTTCCGAACCCATATCTCCGATGCTCCCCATAGCCAACCTTACCCTGGGCGCACTTGGAGCCTCAATTGCAATTATCATGCTTGTAGGGGCAATGCTTCTTATCATCCAGACCGCCTTCCTCTCTTCGGCAAGGTCGATCTACTCGATGTCAACCGAAGGTAATTTGCCGGCTGTCCTGAGCAAATTGAACTCCCACGGGCACCCTATGAACGCAATGATTGCCGATGCCCTGTTCAATATGGGCCTTATCCTGCTCGGAACCCCGACCGCAATCCTTGCAGCTTCTGCTATCGGGTATATCTTCGCAAACGGGATCAGCCTCTATACCTATGTCAAGGTCAGAAACGACCCCAAACTCTCAAAACTGGATAGGCCCTTTAAAGCCCCCAATGGCTGGAAAAACGTGGCAATGGCAACTGCCATCCTGAACATCCCCTTCTTCCTTGTGGGAATCATTTATCTTAACAGCCTCGAACTCGGCTGGGCCACCACCGGAGTCGGTTTCTTTGTGCTCTGTCTCTATGTCCCGCTCTGGTTCTACTCTCAGAGAGAAACAAGAAAGACCGAAGAAAAAATGGCTGCAGAAAAAGAAGCGGTTATCGTCTGAATATCAGGATGGAAAATTGCTCAACTAAAAAAACGAAGCTTCAATGAAAAAGATGCCTGACCTTTCTCCGGAGCTTTCCTGAGTCTGAGAAGCGAGAAGAAAGGTTCGGAAACGAAAATCAAGCCGGAACCTTCCTGTTCCGGTATCTTTTTTTCAGTTCCTGCATTTTTCTGGATTCTCTTCTTTACGGGTGGTTACTTATCTACTATTGACCATTTCCAGGACCCGGAAAAAAGCTTTATTTGTTCTCTGCCTGCACTGCGTTTGACTTTGACCGGCCTGTCAGAAAAAAAGTAATCTGCAAATCAGTTATGGTAGTGAACAAAATTATAAGGAGCGGGAAAGTCAGGTTGTAAGAGATAGAATGATTATTCCAGCATCCACTTCCATACCGAATTAATTACTATTCTTTTCTTTTCCCCGTCTTCATCCGGGATCTCAATGACTCCCTCATCGTCCATGGTGAGGATAAGCCCCTCATTAAGTCCGTATACTTCCATAGCTTCCAGGAGCCCGAGGACCTCTCTTTCCCTTGTAGCCGGGTTTCCGAAGTAGACCGAGACCTGAACCGCAGCCTTAACTGCCGGGTTGCCTTCTTCGGTTAGGAGGAAATCACATTCTCGCTTGTCCCGGAAGTATGAGACCTGATTGCCCTGCCTGAGCAGTTCGAGAAATACAAGGTTTTCAAATCGTAGCCCCAGGCTGTCCGGATAATTGGGGAAGACCGTCTTGAAGAAACCCGTATCTCCGGCGTAAACTTTACATGGGACTTTTCTTTCCTGGTTATTTTCTTTTTCGTTTCCGTTTTCGGATGCGTGGTTAAACAGAGGAGTCCGGTACAGCAAAAAGGCTTCTTCCAGATAGTCAAGGTAGGCGCGGACGGTATCCTCGCTCTCGATCCCACTCGCTTTTTTCAGGGTATCGAGGGAGTACTCCGAAGCCATGTTTGAGATCAGGAAAACTGCAAGTTTTTTCAGCCCTTCCGCATCCTGAATATTATATCCGGAAATAATCCCGTTATTTAAAGTTTCTTCAAAATACTCCCGGGAAAGCATGGAATTTCCGTCTTTTATTACAGCGGGAAAGCCTCCGTTTTCAAAATATTTAAGGAACAGGCACAGCATCTCATCGCATCGGGAAGGCGTAAGAAAGTTGGGTCTCGGGACCCTGAGCCCTTTCAGGGTCAGGTATTCTTTAAAGGAAAAAGGCAAAAGTTTGAGGACCCTGGTCCTGCCTGCAAAGCGAGAAGAAAGCTCCGGATTGAGGAGACCTGCGGAAGATGAAGTTATGAAAACTCCTGCCCCTTCCCTGTAAAGCCTGTCAACCCAGTTCTCCCACCCCGGGAAATTGTGAACTTCATCTAAAAAATAGTAGATCTGTTCGGCTTCATTTTCATTTCCTTTTAAGTAAACTTCAGCCGCAATTTCTTCGATTTCCTGAAAACATTCGGGTCCCAATTCTTTAAACCTGCTGTCTGCGAAATTAATGTAGATCTTCACACCCTGCACAAGACCTGCGACATACTTTAAGAAGGACGTCTTGCCCGCATGGAGCGGACCATAGATCAAATTGATCTCACGCCCATCCAGGCAGGGAGAAAACGGAATATTGCGCGGGATTAGATTAGAGGGGCTCTGGAAAAAGGTTTGATGGTCAAGAACCAGGGGGAGAATTTCGAGTCTTTGCATATGATCGTAATAATTTTGGAGGTAAAACTATATAGTTATTCTGGAACAGCCTTACATGCTCAAGAAAATTTTAAAAGTTTCGATCATTAAAAAGGAGAAAACACAGTTGAATTTCGAATTGCTAGGACACTTTCCTGTAGTTTCATTGTGCCTGAACAGAAAAAAACGCTTTTAAGTGCAAACCAGTTTAAATTTCGTCTGATAATGCCAGATTATTTCAAATTAGTGCTTATTTTCAAGTTATCAGTAAGATAAATGTTCCACTGAAAAATAGCTTTTAACTTCCTGCCTCAAAAACAGAGCAAATAACTGAGATCGTAAAAATAACAATGTGGAAATATTGAGATGTAAGATAAATTTTTTTCCATAGATTTGATAGATGGATAAGGTCAACCGAATGCGATTCAACTTAAAAAAAATATGAGATATGTCGCAATGTAGAAAATATATAGTTTCATTAATTTTCCGAAACCTTTCCAAAGTTTTAATCTTTTTTAGGCTCATATGTCGTTTTCTGTTTTCCACATCTCGTACACACAAAATACTTTTCCCTTACATTTGAAGCATAGATGTTCAAACCTCCGCTTCTTTTCCACTTATGAAGCCCTATAAGGCACAAAATGCTTCTCCGTGAAGGTTTTCCGGAAACCCTGGATGGAGCCCTGTAAGCCAGGTAATCACCCTCATATAATGAATTCTTCTAACCTGAAATTTCAAGCTGAATATACTGGACAAGCTGAATATACTGGAATAACTTTATTATCAATAATATTATTTAATTGTTATTCTAACCCGAGTTCCGCTAGTTTAGAGTTATTCAGAGAGCAGAGAAACAATATTCATCATGCAAGTTGCGAAGAACCCAGAAAAGCTCCTTTCTTTTCATTCTACCTTTTTATACATTCACAAGACCCTGCCTAAAGTTTTAAAAGTCAGGAACAGTATTCTCAAGATAGTAGAAGAATCCAGATTAAACGAGCCCTGTAGAGAATGTTTAGGAAGGTATCGGGCATCCGACCGCTCCAATAAGTTTTGAAATATGAAATTCATTAAAAAGATTCTGAACTCTATTTAACCTTTATTTGCTATTTAGTTTATTTCTAAGAATTTTTATCTCCATTTATCTTGTTTAAATACTCTAATGAGAAATTTAAGTAGAATTATTGCGGAAAATTTTTGATTAAATTATTCATTCTGTTAAATTATATATATATGGAGTAGGAATGATATGGTAGTATCCATACATATAAAAGGATATGATGAGACGCTCTTCACCTCAGTGTTACAATCCATATCCACCCCTGGTTATAGGGAAGTCGTTAAGGTGATGGGTGATGGAAAGAACAGAAAAAACGGATCTCAGGCAGAGTAGACGTGGTAGATAAAAAGTGGTAGAAAAAGTGCGTGGCAGACAATCGAAAATGCCTCAAAAGTCTGCAAGCCTGCTCCTTCCGGTGGAAAGGTAAAAGCAAAAAGGATGAAACAAGCAGAAACGTTTTTTATACGCCTCAAAACTGTACATACAAGGCCTCAGCTATGTACAACAACACCTTAAAAACTGCTGCTTGCTCCTCCTGAAACCTGTATTTCAACCTTCCTTCTCCTCTTTCCATTTTTCAATCTTGTTAAAAGTTTAGAACCTGAAAACTTTTGGAATTCTTTTGTATGAGTAGTCCAGACCACATGTAAAACAAGAAAAATTTACATAATGATTCTTCGTTTTTGCTTTACTTCCTTTCCCAGATTAAGAATAGTTGAGTTCCCATAAAAGTTATCCGGAAAATTATATATAACAATAAAAGCCAATCATATTCTGTATTTCTGTGACGCAGAAATACATGAAGAAGTTCTTCGCTACCATTACGATCATCACTCCACCCTGGCGTTCAATGAGTGGGTCGTTTCATAGATGGGCGAAGGACCGAAAGAAAATTGGGCAATAGATGATAAGAAAGTGGTAGAGTAAGGCCAAAAAGCCTTATATTAGATGCGGTGGAAAGGAAAAAAATGTTTGATGAAGTCGTATCCATCCGGACTGATGCCTCATCATGTATCGCATGAAACGCCTCAACCTTGTGCGATACTTGGATACAAACATCTGCCTGATAGCTGTTTTTAGCCTTTCCACCATTTCTGCCGACCTGAAACTGTTTTTCAGCTTAACAAAAAGGGGATATCACCTTTTTTACTCCATGCATAAGCACTGTACGGATCAATTTTCAATACTTTCCCATAAAATTTAATGCTTCGCTATATCTCTCACTTATGCGGACCCCCAACATATATTTGCACTTTAGATTTAACTTTCAACTTTTTTTCGATTTGCTGCATCCACATAAAATTCAGCATATCCGCAATCTAAACAAACATGAACTGTAAATTCGCGCATGGGCCCGGTAAAATAGCATTCGTTATCAGACTCGTAACCTATACGTTCTCCAATTATATGGCCTATATCGAGATTTTCGCTCCCGCATTTTGGACATTTTCCCTTCTTCATTTTACAGTACCCCATGTCATCAATGAAATTTGATTTTGTAGAAATTTTCATAAGTACTTTTTTACGAAAAATTAGTAAATCTGACTGTAAAATTACCCCTCATTTTTTGCTCCGCAAAAAGAATTAGCATTTCATATCCCCACCGAAGCATTTCATATCCCCACCGAATATTTATATTTCTCATTGAATAATATAGTTGTCATCGAACAATTATATTTGTTTTCAATTCGATATATTAAATTTTTTGAGGTCCTATTTTTTAGCATTCCCATACGCTTCCGGAGCTGAATTGGCTTTTCTCAACCTTTTTGTCATTGTTCATATTCTCAAGTCATCTTGTCGACCCTTGAAAAACTGTTCTTTCCTCCAAAAACTGTTCTCTCCTCCAAAAACTGTTCTTCCCTCCAATAGTTCAGATGGGACAATAAACGATTCAAATAATCTACAGATAAAAAAAGCATAAATTAGATATAATATCGAAGTAAAGGACTAATGAAGAAAAAACATGAAATTAAAAATGAAATTGAACCAAAAACAGGAGAAATAAATCGGCATATAAAACAGGAGAATTCAATGAAAAAATTGAATGTCCTCTTGATATTATCTGCAATGTTTACGCTGCTTTATATCCCAGGTCCGGCAGTTGCTTTGCTGGTCCCGGAAGCTGCCGAAATCCCCTACCAGATTAATGCCTCGGACAGAATAGTTATCGGCACGGTAAGTGGGATTGACATTCACTATGACCATACAATCTTCACAATTACAGTTGATGAGTGGCTCTATAACCCTCTACCCGCAAAAACCATAGACGTGAGAACCGAGACCGGAAAGTATCTCTGGACTGAAGACCAGGCAGAATTCACCCTTAACGAGTCTGTACTCCTCATGCTCAGGGACGAAGACCCCGAGAAGCAGCTTTTCAGAGTCTCTATTGGCTTTCCTGGAAAACACTCTGCATCAGACAGGGGAGCTGTAATTGAAGAGCTGAAGGTTCAGGGAAAATGGCAGGAAGAAAATCAGACCGGAAATACGGAAACGGCAGGTGAGCAGCCAGCAGGTCCAAATTCCCCCTCAGATACGGAAAACATTCCTTTCACAGGCATTCTGTGGGCAGCTGCAGCAATGCTCGGAGCAGTTGAATTTGCTGGGAAGAAAAAGAAGTATAATGACCGTTAAAAAATGTAGCCATTACGAACTTTTCAAACAATATCGTAATGGCCATTAACGGTGAATTAACATCCCATAAGAGAGATATATTTCATCTGAGATAAGTATTGGACTCAGAGTTTAGCAGCAACGCCAGTAGAATCTGGGTACACAGCACCTAATTCTTATGCAGATAAAGCGGAAGAAAAAGAAACACATTATAATTCCCCCCATCTTTTATTTGATTTTTGTTTATCTTTCCATTGTGCGTAGCCTTCTGCAGTCAGAGTTATACACTTATCTTACAACAAGAACTCACAGAGACTACGGCTAAGCTGAAAGTACATATATTATACCTCCTAAACCCCTTATCAACCCCCCAAATAAGTTTTATACTCAAGGCAATTATTTTTAAAACTATTCTTAATCCTGATTTTAATTTGGAGATGAGTAGATTTTATTTTAATTGCCAGAGAGTATATAGCAAATTATAATAATAATACTAATAACAATCAATTATATAAAACGACTAGAATAATTTGTTCTAATCATTAAATAGTCTTCGAAAATCCAGACAAATATCTGATTAAGGTTCAGGATTTGCAGTAAGGAATTATTTTTATTAAATAATGTCAAGAATGTATTAGGGCACAAGCACCAGCCATTACATTATAAAAAAGACAATCAATAAGTTCCTTTTAAGCCTGGTAGAGATACTCCTCTACAGTGACCATTTAAAATGTAGCCATTATGACAGTTTCAAAACACTTCCAGCTGATTATTACTCAAATATAAACAAAAACCTTACAGAAACCGTGTTTAAGCTGAAAATGTTAAAAAACTCAAAATGTATGGAACAGGGCAAAAAAGTAAGTGAGAAGCTCAAATGAAGTGATCCGCCTCGTACTGGTATTCCCTATAATCCCTGAAAAAAGAAATGCACAACTAAATTTAGAAAAACAAACATACATAGTCATCAATTCAAAAAAAGATAATTTCTTAGAAATTATCTTTTATACTTGAAAAGACGACTATGGATTATATTTTTTTAAATTTGCTTATTATCGGGCTTAGCGGTTGTTATTAACAACCGCCCCAGCCGCCACAACCGCCGCCCCAGCCGCAGCCGCAGCCACGACCCCAGAAGCGATGCCTGAAGCCCCAGCCCCAGTTGTTAAATCCAAATCCACAACACATTGTACTTACCTCCGTCTAATTACCTTATTTATCTTATTTACCTATTCATTGCTTATTATCGGGCTCAATGGTTGTTATTAACAACCGCCCCAGCCGCCACAACCGCCGCCCCAGCCGCAGCCGCAGCCACGACCCCAGAAGCGATGCCTGAAGCCCCAGCCCCAGTTGTTAAATCCAAATCCACAACACATTGTACTTACCTCCGTCTGTTTACCTTATTTTCACACTCATTATTGCACATTAAAGGAAAATGAATTCATTAAAATTAAGTGCCTATTTTCCTAATGGTGTGTACCTTCCTGATTAAACCCTTATCAACCCCCAATAAGTGTTGTACTCACGGCAATTTTTGAAACCATTCTTCGTACTGATTTTATTTGGAGAGGAGCAGATTTGATTTTAATTGCCAGAGAGTATATACCTAAATAATAATAATAAATTATATAAAAAGGATAGAATAAATTTTTCTAAACATTAAATAGTCTTCGAAAATCCGGGTAAACAGCCGACTGAGATTGAAGGTTTTCTTCTATTCTTAATTTTGAAGGTAATAATTCTTAAAACTTCTCAATAACACCGGAGATTCAGTCTTTAATTTACTATTCAAGCAAGAAAAATTTTTTTTTTTGGATAAATAAGCTCTATTCTTAAATTAAATCAATATAAAGTTTCTTAACGGAACTGATTTTGCTGAAAAAAAATAGTAACATTTTCCAATATTAAACATCAAAACTTCAGTCTTTTCTTCAGAAAATTCATTTCTTTAGAAGTGGAACATGGGATTGATGGATTTTCGATTTATTCCATTTCATTCCCAACTTCAATTCTTCATTCCCGCTTAGATTTATTCCAGTGCCTTCAAATCTCGAGTAAGTAAAGAAAAGGAGAAAAAAGAACAAATAAAGAAGCATGAAAAATACGGTTTCAACCGTAAAAATTACCCGGATCATATGTCACAAACCATGACAGAAAGATATGTAGTTACCAGCCCATAAAAAATAAGAAATCGTAGCCATCAATTCAAGGTAAAAAGAAACCATGATTTTATCCTTATATCTTGAAAAGATGGCAAATGAAACAATTGCTTTTCAGTTAAGTGACCAATTAATCCGTATCCAGTGTTATTTAATCCCAGCCAGCCCAGATGTAGAGTTGGGTGCTCTCATAATAGGCGACGATTTTGTTGTAATATAAACTAAAGAATCCCATTGTATATTCCTCCAGATTTCAATTCTTGTTCAATAGTTAGAAAACAATTTTTTTTCTTAGTTCAAACAGCTATTATTATCCATTCCAGTGTTATTTAGTCCCAGCCAGCCCAGATGTAGAGTTGGGTGCTCTCATAATAGGCGATGATTTTGTTGTAATATAAACTAAAGAATCCCATTGTATATTCCTCCAAATTTTAATGTGTTCTTCGTGATATGTTCTTCTTGTCTTGTATATTCATGTACATTAGTTGAAAAGAATGGAGTTTTGTGAACTTAGAATAATCTCCCAATGGCTTGTAATTCTCCGATCAAACTCTTTATCAACCCCCCAACACCAAGATTATACTCATGGCAATTATTTTTAGAAATTAGTCTGGACACTTATCTTCATTTGTAAGCCCACAGACTAAATTTTAATTGCTTCAGAGTATAAATAAAAATATATACGTAACACATATAAAATCAACAGAATTAACAATACTTACCATTAAATAGTGCTTGAAAATCTGGAAGAATAAAAGGGGAATAAAGGATCCAACTTATAAATTTAAGTTACAGGTTATAAATTTGAGAGTGTACAGGTGAAATAAAGCTTTTACCCCTCTTTTCTGCAAATAAGGGAAAAGTAAAACAGTTCATGAAAAATAAAGGGTAAAAAGCATAATAAAATATGATATAAAGCTTTGAAACCTCTTAATATAACTGAAAAAACGAGTAACCTCTTCTATTTATTAACTATATAACTTAGGTTTTTTTCTTTTCAAGTGTGGTATTTTCCCGGAGAAAAATTTTTGGACAATTATATTAAGATAATTATTTTAATCTGTAAGTTCCCCACATCCTTACATCCGCAGGCACCATTAACCCGTTAAATCCCAAACATCCCGATTAATTCTTTCGCCCAATTCAGCTTCTTTTTCTTAATCGGATTCACCATTGGGTCTTCAAAATCAAATCCAACCAGCCGGATGCTTTTCGCCCCGAACTCTCTTGCAACAAAAACGCATCGGTCCCCATCACTGAACCCACCGAAGTTATACACTCGATCGAAAGGCCTGGCCTGTGTCGTTGCAATAAAGCGTACGAACCGGGGCACATATTTTTCCAGCTTATCCCTATTATCCCCATGGGCATGGATAAGGACTATTGAACCCTGCTGGCAGGCAAGGATCTCTTTTTCAATATCAGCTTCGGAATTGCCGTCAAGGTCGGTACAGATGACTTCAGGCGCGCATCCCAGATCCATCAGGACGGCAGCAGCCCCGTCGGCTGCAATTATTGTAAAAACAGAAAGATCGAGCTTTAAAAGCTCATTTCTTAGTCCCGGAGCATTCCCACAGACCAGAACAGGTTTTCCTGAGATCCTGTCTTTGAGCTCGGAAAGGCTTACAGTGTTTTTCTCGGATAGAAGGGAGGAAAGGAGGCGGGCTGCCTCTTCATCACCTGTACGGTCGAACCCGAAGTCTTCAAGAATTCGTTCATAGATGGGCTCCCAGGCAGCAAAATCCGTATAAATCACTCCTTTCCTGTTTTTCATTTCCGAACTTGGATTTTCTTATCGAGTTTCGATCTGAAACTTTATTGCAGAGTTATTTCTTTGCAATTCCCATTTTCATAGCTGTGCCTTCAACATCCCAGTCCTTTACAAGGGTTCCGGAAACCTCTATGCTGCTGCCGAGATCAAAGACATCGGCTCTAACCTCTTCTGCAATCAGGTCCTTCAAGGTTTCAACGAGCGCTAAGACCTTTTCGGCCTCGATCCTGACAGAGACGCGGATGTTTTCGTCCACAACAAGGTCGAGTTCCTTCCTCATGTCCTGAAGCCTGCGGATGACTTCCCTTGCATATCCTTCAGCCTCGAGTTCGGGAGTAAGGTTTGCGTCTACGTAAACAAGGCCTGCATCCGACTCAGCACTGGCTGTGCCTTCGGGCAGGGTTTCTTTGAAGTTTGCCATGCCGGAGGTGACTGGAACAGTGGTCCCGTCAGCCAGTGTGAGTTCAAACTCCCCGGTTTCGGCAAAGGCTTTCTTTAAAGTAAAACCCTCGACTTTCTGCAGGGCAGGGATAACCCTTCCGGCATCCTTCTTGAAAACAGGTCCGATCTTGCCCGGGTCAGGGATGACCTCAAGCCCGAGTTCGTCCCAGCTCTTGCCAACCCCGGTGAGCACAATGGCTTTGGAATTGGTCTGGTCCATAAGTACGGAACCCAGCCTGTTAACTGCCTTTGCTGCAGCCTCGCTTTCAGGTGAAACAATAATCCTTGATACGGGCCACCTGAGTTTTCTTCCTGCCTTCTGGCGGGCATTTGAAGCAGCCTCCACGATCGAGCGAACAGTGTCCATGGCTACTTCGAGTTCGGGATCAAGATAGGTATCGTTGACCTTAGGCCAGTCGCACATGTGCACGGATTCGGGGGCATTCGGGTCCACGTTCCGGATCAGGTTCTGGTACATCTCTTCAGCCAGGTAGGGCATGAAAGGCGAGATCAGCTTTGTGATTGTTACATAGACCTCGTAAAGTACGCAGTAAGCTGCAAGCTTGTCCGGGTCGTCAGCTTCGGTCCAGGTCCTCGGACGGATAAGCTGGATATACCAGCGGGAGAGGTCTTCAAGGGCAAACTCCAGAATCTCACGGACTGCCTTATGGAGGAGGTACCCGCTCATTGCTTCGTTCACGGCTTTTATCACGGATTGGGCTCTTGAGAGAATCCACCGGTCTTCTTCCCGCAGGGCATCTTTTACGGAATCCAGGCTGACCTGCATCGGGTCAAAGTTATCAAGCGCCATATACGGGAGCGGAAACCTGAAAACGTTCCAGAGGATATTGATAGAACGGTGGACGGTTTCTACCTCTTCCAAATTGTACTTCAGGTCTTCCCAGGGCGCGCTTGAGGAAAGTACGTAGGCACGCAGTGTGTCTGCCCCCAACCTATCGATAATGTCCAGGGGAGATACCACGTTTCCAAGGCTCTTGGACATCTTCTTTCCGCCTGCATCCAGAGTAAAGCCGTGCATGAGCACACTTTTATAAGGTGCCCGACCAAAGCCAACCATACTTGCCCCGAGCTGGGAATAGAACCAGCCGCGAGTCTGGTCATGTCCTTCGGTTACGAAATCAGCAGGCCACCATTCATCAAACTGATCATGCGTCTGCGGGAACTTCAGGGTTGCCCAGGAAGCAACAGCCGAGTCAAACCAGACATCGAAAACGTCTTCAACCCGCTTTTTCTCCCCTCCGCACTCACAGGGCACGGTAACCCTGTCCACATAGGGACGGTGCAGTTCGATGTCCCCGCTTAACCCTGCCTTTTCGAGCAGTTCGGCCTTTGTCCCTATTACCTCAAGTTTTCCGCACTTCTTACATTTCCAGACAGGGAGCGGAATTCCCCAGTAGCGCTGCCTGGAGATGCACCAGTCTCTTGCCCCTTCGACCCATGTCCTGAAACGGGCTGAACCCGCCCAGTCAGGGTACCAGTCAACAGCATCTATTTCCTCGAGCATCTTTTCCTTGATCTCGGTGATCTTGAGGAACCACTGTTCGGTTGCAAGGTAGATGATGGGAGTCTTGCAGCGCCAGCAGTGCCCGTACCTGTGAGTGACCGTCCCTTCGGCAAGGAGCCTGTTGCGGGCCTTGAGGTCTTCGATGACAATGGGGTTTGCTTCCCTGACATTCTTACCTGCGTACTCCCCGGCTTCTTCGGTATAGGCGCCGTTTGAGCCCACAGGACAGAGGATCGGAAGCTTGTGCTTAACCCCGAGGTTAAAGTCGTCCATACCGTGCCCCGGAGCTATATGTACGCAGCCGGTATTTTCTACGGTTACGAAATCAGCAAGGTAGACCCCGTGCTTTATCTCATTCTGGATGGGCACCAGGTCTCCGACAGGGCTTTCGTATTCGAGCTTTGTGAGCTCTTCTCCGAGCATTGTCTCAAGCACTTTAAAGTCCGCATACCTTCCCTGTTTGAGGACATTTTTGATCAGTTCCGTGGCCGCGATCAGGATCTCTTCCGAGCCGTCCTGCCGGATTGCCCGGAATTTTGAGTATTCGTAAGCCGGATGAACGGCTACGGCTACGTTTGCAGGAATTGTCCAGGGCGTGGTTGTCCAGATAACTATGAAAGTGTTTTCTTCGCCCTTGACCTTGAACTTAACATAGATCGAAGGGTCAGTCCGCTCGGAATATTCTACTTCGGAATCGGCAATTGCAGTTTCACAGCGCGGGCACCAGTTTACCGACCGTTTGCCCACTTCAAGGAGGTCTTTTTCATGGGCCTGTTTGAGAGTCCACCAGGCAGCCTCGATGTAGTCGTCTTTTAAGGTCATGTAGGGTTCCGGCCACTGCATCCAGACCCCGAGCCTCTGGAACTGCTCGGTCATTGCCTGTTTCTGTGTAATGGCAAATTCCTTGCATTTCTCGATGAAATTCTCTACCCCAAAGCTCTCAATATCCTTCTTGGACTTAAAACCAAGCACACCTTCGACCCTTACCTCGATAGGGAGGCCGTGCATATCCCAGCCGGGGCGCTCAAGGATGTAGCGGTTGTTCATGGAGTAATAGCGGAGAATGGTATCTTTAATGATTTTATTCCAGGCAGTCCCCAGGTGGATATGTCCTGTAGTATACGGGGGGCCGTCAACAAAAAAAAGTCTTTTTCCGGTCTTGCGTCTCTCCCGGGTTTTCCGGTAGGCATCGCTGTCTTCCCAGAACTGCGTTACTTTTTTTTCTATTTGTTCTGCATTGTATTTGGCAGTGATTTCTTTTATCATATGGGGGTCTCCCTGATGAAAGATAAACTGAAATAAACGTCGCCTGTGCAGGACCTACCCTGCGGCTGGCGGACGACTCTTGATAAATTGACAACCAGCAAATGGTGACAATACTAATACTAATTTTAATATTTAGAAACTGCTACTGAAACTGATAACCAGTAAGCTCTAACCAATAAGCTCTAAACAGCGAGCTCTATACAGCACACTCTGATTTCAGGGCAAATTTCAGGGTAAATTACTGGTCAGCATACTATAACAAAGCTCTGATCTGTAAGTACCGAAGCTGCAATAAATAATCTACTGTAAAGTGTATCTGATATTCTTTACCGACCGCTTATACATGTACTTAAGACAGGTATCTGACGTACAAAATATTCCTATCCGTAAAAGCGAAACTGCACTTTTCCGACGGATAAAAGGAGCCACCGCACGCCAATCAGTTTATTCAGTATTACTGTACTCAATTTAAGCTTTATTGTACCAGCGGAAAAAACAGTCCGGTGTTCGCTCACGGCACCAGTGCACATCCTTAGTTGCACCACCCGAGTTTCGCTTCGGGATCACAGGAAATCGGAGATTTCCTGGGAGTTGCGATGTAATCGCAACAGCACGAGGTCCGTTTCACTCGCTTTCGCTCGTTCAAGCGGACTAACTTATTGACAAGTAACATTATGTTCATCTCCGTCAAGCAGACAATTTATGGTGAGAAGTGAGCTGTGCTCAAGCTGAATACTCGATGCTTAGAGACTTGAGCTTCGCTCAAGAAGTCAAATTTTATAGATATCTCTGAACCGTACAACCTTATTCACTATACTGAGTCGTTCTTGCCCCGCTCGACGCAGGAGAGCGGTCTTTCCCAAGAAGACAAAAAAGAAGAGAAAACGAGTCACAAAAAATGAACATGAAATTCTTCAAATGACAGGCAGAAAGAGATGAAAGAACTTTTCAGATTGCAATACTTTCGTTCCAAAGAAGAAAATGGAGAAAAAGGGAAGAGTTGCCAGGGCATACCCTGCGCCCTCATTAAGTAATCTCCAATATTAAAATCTCATTCAGGTTCCCATAACCTTAAAATTCTGCTCCTTCGGCATTTTCCGATCTCACAGACCCTGATCCATCGGCTTCAGATCTGCCGGGTTCCTGTTCACCGGATTTTGATTCGCCTTCCGATTTACCGGATTCAAGTCCATCGGACTCCATTTCACCTGATTTTGGTACAGATAATATCGATTCATCTTGTCCTGGGCCGATTCCGGTTTCAGGTTCTCCGGGAACTTTGTCGAAAAAAGGAATATTTGAGTCGGCAAACCAGGCTTCAAGGAAACTCAGTAAATGGTATTTCAGGAAAACTGCCAGTGGTACGCTTAGCAACATCAGAGTTACGAAGATCAGTAGCAGTTCTACAATGGCGAAGGGGATAAGGAGTATCCAGTTAAGAGGCTCTGATATGAAAGTCGAGAGGAGGAAATACAGAATCCCGTCGATAATAAGGAAAAGAATAATCAGTCCCAGAATCAGCAGTCCGAAAATGATTACTGCCAGGATGGTTACCCCGATTCCGAGAAGGAGTCTGATAAACCAATAAACCAGGACTTGCTGCCAGCTTTTTCTGAAATTCCTGTAGACCATCTTCAAAGCCGAAAGAATACCGGTTTCCCTGTAAATGGCGAGGGGAATTGCAAGACTTATGAAAGAGTTTACGACTACCCCGAGCAGGGCAAGCAGAATAACTACAACAAAAAACCAGAATAATCCACCTATCAAAAGAGGAAAAGAAAAGTCAGAGGACTCCTTAAGGATTATCGAAATAAAAGGCAGGAAAGCCAGTGCAAAGAGTACAAAGAAAATCAGCGCAAGGGCTAAACGTACGAGTAAAAGGTTGAACCCTTTACCAATGAATTTTTTTGAATAAGCCCAGAAAAGTACCTCGTTCTTTACAAGGGATTCCACAAAAACAAACTCCATGACACTGGAAATATAGGAAAAAATCAGAGCTAAAAGAAGAAAAAAAGCTATTATTGCAGCTATAATTCCCAGGAAGGAGGTTGACTGAGTATAATTAAAGCCAAGCCAGGATATGCCGGAAGAAAAGTCAACGATCCTTCCCGGATCAATGTTCGAGATATCGTTTCTGACATCTTCGGAGCTCAGCTGATAGTTGGTGCCCGAACCTCCGTAATTGTATCCCATCCCGCCAACAAAAAAGATGATGATTGCAAGCTTTACCCACTTCCAGAAATCAAAAGGCTCGAAAAGGGCTGTTCTTGTTCTTGAAAAAGCCTTATCTACCGCATCTATCCCATACCAGCTCATAATATAAAGTTTATTTCGGAAAATAAATAATTATCCGAAGAGTAAAATATGGACAAATCTCAGAAAATTTCAGAGAATCCCAGATCAGCGCCAAACTATCGGTTTCAAGCGTCTGAATATCAGGAATCACAGCAATCACGTATCAGGAATTACAACAATCACGTATCAGGAATTACAACAATCACGTATCAGGAATTACAGCAATTACACATTATAGCAAATTTTCCTGGTACCTTTTCTTTCTCAGTACCTTTTCTTTCTCAAAAACCGACATGACGTTTTCAGCCAAACCCTGAAGAACTCTGCTTTTCTCACCTTCTGCGCAGATCAGGTAATGATACCTGAAATCTTCCCTTCAGTCGGGGCTACGAGATCGGGACAGCGCTTCAAAGCCGGCGATGACTTCAAACAGTTCTTCGTCAATTCCACTCTGGCGCAGGCGATAAAATGAACCGCTGAAATCTTCCAGCAATTCATCGATATTTTTGTCAGCACGCTGCATCGCAGCCAGGCGGCTTGCGTTTTCGCTCGCAAGGGACTCGGCACATGCTCGGAAAAGAGAAACGAAAAGATATTCCCGGATGAGAGCCCTCAAAGTCTCCGTGCTATCTCCCATTACCTCAGGCAGGTTCTTTGTTGGCCAGGGATTTTTAGCCAGATCGCGCCGCCAGGTCTCGTCCAGGGGCAGCAGGCGCTGACTGACAGGCTCGTAGGTAGCTCGGGTTTTATGGCGGTTGTAAAACAGGTAAAGTTCAGCGTTTTCATCCTGGTTGCGGAATTTTTCGTTCTCCACAAGAATCTGCCCTATGAGCGGAGTAATGCCTTTGACGGAATTCGGGACTGTAAAGAGTCCGATCAGGGGCAAACCCGCATCTATCAGGCGCGAATAAACACGTTCCCCGACAGCCCAGACCCGAGCTTTGTCCGGCAAAGCCGCCAGTTTCTTGACTGCGTAATCAGCTATAATATCATTGAACTGGCCCACAAGCCCCTGATCCGAACCGAACACGACCGCAGCAACATAACCGGAATTCTTCTGCCCTGGCCGCTCTGCAGGAAAGGAAAGTGCAATTTCCCGAAAGCACACCTCCAATCCCATTTCCACTGTACGATAGTAGTCTGACAGAGCACTCACCGATTTCTCGTATTGTCCAATATTCGAGGCCGCCAGGGTCTTCATCGTGCGGACGACCGATTGAAGCTCGTTTGCTCTATCAATCTTTTTGCGCAGGCTTTCCGTGGTTTCGCTCATACGTTCTCCTTAGTTTCCTGCATGGATTTGGCTTCGGTTTTGACTTCCGGCTTAGTAATAGTAACAGGTTTGGACTCAGGCCGGAAGCGTTCCAGTGCTTTGCGTGCAATCTCAAGAATTATTTCACGGTCCCTGTCACTCAATTCTGCATCGGCATTGAACCGCTCACGTACTTCCGCCGGGATATCCGCGACCGCCGCACGCAGGGAATGTTCGGCGTCTATTATCCGGTCAAGCGGCACGCTGTCAAAGAGTTTTGCATCCAGCGCAAGCAGGATGACGATTTGTTCAGGTACGGGCACAGGAGAAAATTCCGGCTGTTTGAGAAGGGCACGGATCCTTCGCCCATGCTCGATAATCTTGCGGGTGTTTTCATCCAGTCTGGCGCCAAACCGGGTAAACGCTTCGAGTTCTTCAAACTGTGAATAGGCAAGCTTCAGGGCACCGGCCACTTCGCGGTAAACAGCAAGCTGTGCTTTTCCCCCTACTCGGGAAACGGACTTCCCGACATCAACTGCAGGCAGTACGCCCAGTTCGAAAAGCGAAGGCGAAAGATAGATCTGTCCGTCTGTGATCGAAATAAGGTTAGTCGGAATATAGGCGGAAATATTCTGGGCTTCGGTCTCGATAATAGGAAGAGCTGTAAGGGAACCACCCCCGAGTTCCCCGAGCAGGTGGGTTGCACGCTCCAGTAACCGTGAGTGAATGTAAAAGATATCCCCGGGATATGCTTCACGCCCCGGAGGACGGCGAAGCAGGAGGGAAAGTTCGCGATAGGCGCGTGCATGATTAGTTAGATCGTCGTAAACAATCAGCACGTCCCGGCCCGCTTCCATAAAATATTCTGCAATGCTGGTTGCGGCGTAAGGAGCAATATATGTCAGCCCGGACGGATCATTGCCTTCGGTCACGACAACAACAGTGTAATCCATTGCACCCTTTTCACGCAGGGTTGCTACTGCCCTGGCAACTGCCGATGCGCGCTGACCGATTGCGCAATAAACGCACAGGACATTATAATCGCGCTGGTTAAGGATAGTATCGATTGCAATTGCAGTTTTACCTGTCTGACGGTCGCCCAGAATCAACTCTCGCTGGCCGCGTCCGATTGGTATTAACGCATCAATTACTTTGATCCCTGTCTGAAGAGGCACTGTAACCGGAGCACGATCCATGATTGGCGCGCTGGAGCGCTCGATCGGCAGGCGCTTACCGGAGATTACCGGGCCTTTACCATCGAGTGGCCTACCAAGAGGGTCAATAACGCGCCCGAGCAGACTTTCGCCTACTGAAACGTCCATAACCCGGCCTGTGCGTTCGACTTCATCCCCCGCATGCAGATGCGAGTATTCGCCCAGTAGAATGACCCCGACTTCTTTTTCGTCCACATTAAACGCAATCCCGAACACATCGCCCGGGAACTTGACAATTTCCTCGTAACCCACACCGGGAAGGCCGGAGACATTGGCTATGTCTGTGGAGACTGTCAGGATGGTGCCCACCTCCCGCGGAGTGAGAGTCGGAGTGGATGATTTACGCACCTGGTTTATTTCATTAAAAGCGTTGTTAAAAACATCCTTTAGTCTTTCAGGTTCCATGGTAATCGACTCGTTATTCGGGCTCCGGTGCGGGATTGACTATTTTAGTCTCAGCTTTCTGTCCAGGCTCAGATTCCTGTTCAGACTCAGATTCCTGTTCAGACTCAGATTCCTGTTCAGGCTCAGCTTTCTGTTCAGGTTCAGATACATCAGATGTTGACTCAGGCCTGGCTGTGGCTTTGGGTTCGGATTTCGACTCCGTTTCGCCCTGTTTAAGCACAGGTTCGGTCCGGGCCTCACTCCGGGGTTGCTCTTGCAGGAGCTCATCGATGCCTTCTTCCAGCGATGAGAGATAACCTGCGATGCTCCAGGCCACTTTTTGCCCGTTTGCGGTTAACTCAATACCACTGACAAGATCCGGTACGGTCTCGAAACAGACTTGAACCTCGATGCCAAGAGTCTCCTTGATCGTCTTTTTTATCAGTTCACGCTGCGCCTGCGGAAGATCGAATGCAGTGCGAACAAGCACCGGGCTTGAAGCCAGGGCAAGCACAGAGACCAGCTGCTCTTTCTCTTTACCTTCAAGTTCGCGCAGCTTTTTGGCAAACATGTCAACTGTGCGTTCTTCCAGATCCGTTCCAGCCAGGTCCTGCAGCGCCTTTCGAGCAATGGCAAATACTTCCTGCTGAGCCCGCCGGCTGATTGCCCGGTTTAAGTTCTGTTTATCATTTCTCAAAGCCTCTTGCTGTTTTGCCCTCAAATCGGAGGCTTCTTTCCGGGCTTCTTCGAGAAGCCGCTGACGTTCGGATTTCGCTTCATCCTTTGCCCTGCTCAGGAGCGCAGCACGCTGCTGGTCGAACTCCTCGTTCTTCTGCTTGAACTCTTCTTTCTCTTTTTGCGCTTCTGCCTCTTTCGCATCGGCATCTGCAAGCTCGGCTGCGACCCTCTTCTCACGCTCATCGATGGCGTTGAGAATAGGTTTGTAAAGGAAGCGCTTCAGCAACCACACCAGTATGAGGAAGTTAAGCACCTGGGCAATGACAGTGAACCAATCGATCAGCATAGACGGTGTTCCTCTGCAGCTCAGACAGTTGCTGTATTCCAGAACGGGTTGGCGAAGATCAAAATCATCGAGACCACGAAACAATAGATAGACAGGGACTCTATCATAGCCAGGCCCACGAAAAGGGTCCTGGTAATGGTTGCGGAAGCATCGGGTTGCTGTGCCAGCGAACTTAGAGCCGTTGCAACAGCCCTTCCTTCCCCAATTGCAGGTCCGAGAACTCCAATGCCTATCGTTAAGCCGGAGGTGGCAATTGATGCCACCGCAATTATAGTCGTATAAGTATCAAGAGTCATGGTGTCTCCTTCCGTTGTTAGAGTTATTGTTTCAATTCTTATTCTCCGGTTTCACGTCTGGACTTGCCGGTTCGCGTGGCGGCGGTAATGTAAACCGTTGCCAGGACACTGAAAATGTAAGCCTGGACCATGCCGATGAGCAAGCCGAGAGCAGTCATTATTATCGGAAAAATGAAAGGGGCTATTGTCAGCAGGATGGCGATGATCATAGACCCGCTCATAATATTCCCGAACAGACGGATTGCCAGGGCCAGCGTGCGGGAGAGTTCGCTGATGATATTAAACGGCAGCATGAGGATCGTAGGTTCCGTGTACGACCTGAGATAGCTACCAAGCCCCTGCTCTTCTATACCGAAAATTGGTACGGCCACAAATACGCATAGTGCGAGCGCAGCCGTGGTAGATAGAGAGCCTGTTGGAGGTTCATAGCCCGGAATAATGATGCAGAGATTTGCTACGGCAATAAACAGAAAGAGCGTGCCCAGAAAGCCCAGATACTTCTGCGGCCGCTCCAGCCCAACATCTTCGATTTGTTTTAAAATACCCGTGACAATGATTTCCAGCATATTCTGCCAGCGGGAACGTTGCAGATCAGGGGAAAGTTTGTCTGTAATAATTTTTGAGCCGACTACCATTACCAGCATCAGTCCCCAGGTATACACAATCGTAGCGTTGAGTTTGATAAAGCCGTACTGCCAGAAAATCAGCTCATCAGGACTAAGTCGCATGCCCGGCCTCCTTTGCCAATTGGTTCGACTCTTCTTCCGGGGCTCTGGTGAGCCTGGTCACTATACGGCGCATGATAAAAAATCCAAGTAAGCACATGAGCAGCCTATCCCAGTGTCCGCCTGAAGCAAAATAAAATCCAGCAACAGCAATGCCAGTCCGCAGCAGCAGACTGCCGAAGAACCAGAGTGCAGGTTGTCCGGATAAAAGGCCCTTCCGAACAGTCCACCAGAGGCCGCCGAAGAAAAAAGCCCCGAGTAAAAAGCCAGCCACCAGAGCCGAGATCAGATTGAAAACTTCACTCATTGTTATCCTCCTGTTCCTCTTGCATT